>DKVF01000018.1:0-21772 GCA_002491065.1 Peptococcaceae bacterium UBA7185 | reverse complement strand
TGCCATTCAAGCGCTCTCCCAGCTGAGCTATACCCCCATAAATATGTCTACAAGTATAGCATACATTTATCAAATCGTCAAATGATATTTTTTAAAAAATAAATAAAAAAACAACACCAGACATGTTATCATCTGGTGTTGTTTGCAGAAAAATTTTTCTTATTACTTATCCATCGCTCTGGTTAAGAAAGCTTTGGTGCGTTCATGCTTGGGATGGTTGAAAATTTCTTCTGGGGTACCGTCTTCCAGAATGATACCGCCGTCCATAAAGACAATACGGTCAGAGATATCCCGTGCAAATCCCATTTCGTGGGTAACAACCAACATGGTAAGACCGCTTTCAGCAAGACTTTTCATAACTTTTAATACTTCACCGACCATTTCCGGGTCTAGAGCAGAAGTAGGCTCGTCAAAAAGCAATGCGTCCGGCTCCATAGATAAAGCGCGCGCAATGGCGACACGTTGTTTCTGACCGCCAGATAACTGGCGGGGACGGGCGTTGATATATTGCAGCATACCTACCTGCTCTAAATAGCGTTTGGCTCTTTCTTCTGCTTCCTTGCGGTCTTTTTTTAATACCTTTAGCTGTCCAACTACACAATTTTCCAGTACATTCAAATTGTTGAACAAATTGAACTGCTGAAACACCATGCCGACTTTAGCACAATATTTATGGGTTTTACCGGAGGTCAAAATATTTTCTCCGTGATAGAGAATTGTACCCGCCGTCGGTGTCTCTAACAAATTGATACAGCGCAAGAGTGTGGATTTACCCGAACCGCTGGAGCCGATAATGCAGACCACCTCACCTTTATGCACATCAAAGTTGATATCTTTTAATACTTCTCGTTCGCCAAAGGATTTTTTCAGATTTTTAATTTGAATAACCGGTTCGTTAGCCATTATTTTACGTCACCTCGTTTCAGAGTGTCAGCGCCGTTAATAACAGGTTCGGTGCCATAAATCGTGTATGTGTCGGCGCCATCCATCTTAGTTTCCAGATAACGCAGGATTTGTGTGCTGCTGAAACATAAAACAAAATAAATAACCCCAGCAATAAAGAAGGTAGGGAAAAAGATAAAGGTAGCGCCTGCAGCAGATTTTGTTGTGAAAAATAAATCGGCCACACTGATTACGCTCAATACGCAGCTATCTTTCATGTTAATAATGAGTTGGTTACCCACCGCCGGCATAATATTGCGAATAGCTTGTGGCAGAATAATGAAAAGCATAGACTGAAAATGGGTCATGCCAATGGAATGGGTGGCTTCAAACTGCCCCTTATCCACAGAAATAATTCCGCCGCGCACAATTTCCGCCATATAAGCCCCTGTGTTGATGGAGATGATAAACATACCAGCTATCAAACGATCCAATGTAATGTTAAAAATAGCCGCAGTCCCGTAGAAAATAATCATAGCTTGTACCATCATGGGCGTACTGCGGAAAATTTCTATGTAAGCCGAAAGAATAAAATTTAAAATCTTATAGACAATACGTTTAAGCAGTGGATCTTCCTTGCGAATGGGAATTGTTTTGTAAATGCCAATCAAAAGACCAATCGCAAACCCAACAACGGTACCCACGATGGCCAATAAAATTGTAACGCCGGTACCTTCCAGCATCAAAGCGCCATATTTATCTAAAATGCTTTGCACCTGTTGAAAAAATAATCGCATGAAATTAATAACTCCTTTCCTGAAAAATGACGGTACTTTTATTATATACGCAAATATAACTGAACACAATAAAAGAAATTGCCCAAAAGAGCAATTTCTTTTATGATATTACATATTGTGAATTTTCACGAGCAATTATTCAGCGGCAGGCTGATTCGCAATTGCTTCATCCATTAATTGCTGACGATCTTCTTCACTAATTTTAGCGATAGCGGCATTAATTGCATCTGTTAATTCAGAATCTTTTTTCAAGCCTACAGCTAAAGCTGCATCATCTGGTCTGTATTCAAATCCCTGCCCTTCGGCAAAATCAATGAAGGTGAAGTTTGGATTTGCTGCACTGGCAGATAAACCTTCTGGACGTTCAGAAACATAGCCGTCAATTACACCGCTTTCCAGTGCCACACGCATGGCTGGGAAATCGTCCATGGCTGGTTCATGGCTTACCCCTTCAATTTGGTCAATGACAGTATCGTGGAAGGTATTTAACTGACCAGTAACTTTAGCGCCGGAAAAATCCTGAATAGAAGTAGCGTCGGCATAAGGACCGTCCGCACGTACAACCATTACCAAGTCAGAAATATAGTAGTTGTCAGAGAAATCAATCTGTTCTAATCTTTCCAGAGTTGGAGACATCCCGGCAATGATACCGTCAATCACACCGGACTGCACAGCAGGTACTAAGCCGCCCCATTCAGTTTTCACAATGACTAATTCTTTGCCCATATCTTCTGCAATTCTCTTGGCAATCTGCACGTCGTAGCCGTTGGCATATCCGCTGCCGCCTTCGATGGCCACTGCGCCGTTGGAATCATCCTGCTGGGTCCAGTTAAATGGCGCATAACCGCATTCCATACCGATACGTAATTGACCGCCGTTTGTCTGTGCGTCCTGTCCGTTTTGTGCGTCGTTGTTGGCATCTTTATTGCCGCCGCAGCCAAACATTCCGATGGCCATAGCGCCTACTAAAGCTACTGCCAATACTTTCTTCATTTTCATTCAAAAAATCCCCCTCATAAATATGAAATCATGTGATACTGAAACAATAGCACAAAATATTGATTTTAGCAAGTAGTAGAAGGATAAAAGAAACTTAATATAGTGTTTCTTTATGGTAAGAATGAATTATGTATACAACTTATACTGTTACAAGATTGTATATTGGTACGGATTAATAAATCTGCTTTTCTTCCAGCTATTTTATGGTATAATAGAAAACAAACATTCTTTTTTCGGCAAAAAGGTGAATAAAAGTGTATCTGCCTGAAAAAAGTTTTTTGGCAAGGTGTGAAATATAGAAGGGGAACAGGCTATGATTATATTGGGTATCGATCCCGGTACCGCTACTACTGGCTTTGGAATTATTCGTGTAGTGGGAAATTCTATTAAGCCGGTGGATTATGGGATTATCAGTACGCCCGCTGGCGTGCCTATGGAACAACGCTTGATGATGATTTATGAACAAATGAATCAGATTATAGAGAAGTGGCAGCCGGAGCAGGCGGCCATAGAGGAATTATTTTTTAATAAAAATATTACGACCGGTATCACTGTAGGACAGGCACGGGGCGTGTTGTTGCTGAGCTGCGCGCAAAAAGGTTTAGCTGTGCATGAGTATACGCCGCTGGAAGTGAAGCAAGCGTTGGTAGGCAATGGCAGAGCTGAAAAGAAACAGGTACAGTTTATGGTAAAGACTTTTTTAGGACTGAGAGAGGTTCCCAAGCCCGATGACGCTGCGGATGCTTTGGCTATTGCCATTTGTCATACCCATTATTATCAAACGAAGATAAGGAGTGTCAAACGATGATCAGTTATCTAAAGGGAACAGTGCTGCATAAAACGGCGAGCAGTGTGATGGTGCTGTGTAGTGACGTGGGCTATGAAGTGCAGATTCCAGCTGGACGTTTGCTGCAGTACAGTTTGCAGCAGTCCTGCGAATTTTATATTTATTATTTACAGCGAGAGGATGCAGTGCAGCTTTTTGGGTTTGAAAGCTGGGCAGAGCGGGAATTTTTTATTACTTTGACAGGTGTGTCGGGGATTGGGCCTAAGAGTGCTTTGGCCATGATTGGGCAAAGTACGCTTTCCGGTCTGTATCAGGCCATTGCTAATGAAAATGTGGAATTCCTGACAAAGGTGCCGGGGATCGGCAAAAAGACAGCACAGCGTTTGGTGCTGGAGCTGAAGGACAAGCTGCCGGCTTCTGCGTTGGAAGAATTTACTGCGGCAGGTATTGAATTGCCGGAACTGAAAGTCGCTCCAGCATTACAAAGGGACGATATTACCGAGGTTTTGCTGAACTTAGGTTATCATGAGAGCGAGATTCGCAAAATTTATCCGGAGTTAAAGAAATTGCAGGGGCAGGATGAACAGGTCATCATTAAAAAAGCGTTACAGCTGTTGGCGCGGATTTAGGAGGCTGACATGGACTTTGAAGAAAAACGATTGATTACACCTCATGCAACGCTGGAGGACAGTGCGGAGGGCAACAAGGTACGGCCGAAAACCTTACAGGATTATATTGGGCAGGAAAAAGTAAAAGAAAATATGAGTATTTATGTGGAAGCGGCCAAGGCGAGAGGCGAAGCGTTGGATCATGTGCTTTTGTATGGTCCTCCGGGTTTGGGAAAAACAACTTTGGCCAATATTATTGCCAATGAGCTGAATGTGCAGATAAAAATTACTTCCGGGCCGGCTATTGAACGGGCTGGAGATTTGGCCGCAATTCTTACCAATCTGGAACCTCATGATGTGTTATTTATTGATGAAATTCATCGTATCAACCGTACTGTGGAGGAAGTGCTGTATCCTGCCATTGAGGATTTTGCACTGGATATTATGATTGGGAAAGGTCCCAGTGCCCGTTCTCTGCGTATAGATTTGCCGCCCTTCACACTAATCGGTGCTACTACCAAGGCTGGCATGCTGACTGGACCTTTACGGGATCGTTTCGGTGTGATTGAACGGTTGGAATTTTATACAGTGGCAGAATTGCGGCAAATCGTCACGCGCAGTGCGGAAATTTTGGCGGTACCCATTGAAGAAGCGGGCGCTTTGGAAATTGCCCGTCGCTCGCGAGGAACGCCCCGTATTGCCAATCGGTTGTTGCGTCGAGTACGAGATTTTGCACAGGTGAAGGGAGACGGGCTGATCACGCAGGAAATTGCCGACAAAGCTCTGACACAACAAGAAATTGACAAGGAAGGTTTGGACAAAATTGACCATCGTGTGTTGATGACCATTATTCGCAATTTTAACGGTGGCCCTGTTGGTTTAGAAACGTTAGCCGCCACTATTAATGAGGATAGTGGTACCATTGAGGATGTGTGTGAGCCTTATCTGCTGCAACGGGGCTTTTTAAGCCGCACTCCGCGAGGACGAATCTGCACACCGTTGGCCTATGCGCATTTGGGGATTCCTCAAAAAGAAAAGGACACGCCTATGACTACGGACACTTTGTGGGGGGATGAAGTATGAATGGCACCGAGCTGGGCAAATTGTTGATTGTTTTAGGTATGGGCATTATGCTGCTGGGAGCCCTTTTGCTTTTGCTGAGTCGTTTCATCAGTCTGGGCCATTTGCCCGGAGATATTTTTATCAAAGGGGAACATGGCAGCTTTTATTTTCCCATTGTGAGCTGTATTGTGATTAGTGTGGTGTTAAGTATATTGATGAATTTATTTCATCATTAAGAAATTCAGGAGTGGATGCCGTATGGTTATGGGCATGCCCCCTTGATTGGAAAAGAAAAAATGTATTGAAGAGATTGGAGATATATGTATGCGTACCGATGATTTTGATTTTGACTTGCCGGAAGAACTGATTGCCCAGCACCCGCTGGAAAAACGGGATCAGTCCCGTCTGTTGGTGCTGGATAAACAAAGCGGCAGCATCGCCCATCGGCATTTTGATGATATACTGGAATATTTGCGGCCAGGCGATGTATTGGTGGTAAATAATACCCGCGTAATTCCGGCGCGGCTCTTTGGCGTCAAGGTGGGAGGCACGGCCAATATAGAGGTTTTGCTGTTAAAGCCGGTGGAGGGGAAAGAGGATCATTGGGAGGTATTGGTGCGCCCGGGCAAGCGGGTGAAGTTGGGTGCACAGGTAGACTTTGGCGAGGGACGTATGCTGGGTACCATTGTGGCAGAAACGGACAGCGGGCGTGTTATGCAATTTCAGTATGAAGGTATTTTTAACGAAATTTTGGATGAGTTGGGTACCATGCCGCTGCCGCCTTATATCAAGGAGAGTTTGGCTGATCAGGAGCGATATCAAACAGTGTATGCCAAGGAACGGGGTTCTGCAGCTGCACCCACAGCGGGATTGCATTTTACAAAAGAATTGTTGGAGCAGGTAAAAGCACGAGGCGTGGAGGTTGTAGAGGTTTTGCTCCATGTAGGACTGGGTACGTTCCGTCCAGTACAGGTGGACGATGTATTGCAGCATAAAATGCACAGTGAATTTTACCGTGTGACAGAGCAGGCTGCCAACACGATCAATCATGCGTTGGAGGAAGGACGTCGTATCATTGCGGTGGGTACGACTTCTACCCGCACATTGGAAAGCGCGGCTAAGGACGGACGGGTAGTTGCCGGTGAGGGGGAGACGAGTATATTTATTTATCCCGGTTATCAGTTCCAGATTATCAGCGGACTCATTACCAATTTCCACTTACCTAAGTCTACGCTGTTGATGCTGGTCAGCGCGCTGGCGGGACGGGATTCCATTTTGCATGCTTATAGAGAAGCGGTGCAAGAAAGGTATCGCTTTTTCTCTTTTGGGGATGCAATGTTGATTGCCGATGTAGAGCAAAATAAATAAGTGCTGCTTTTGAAAATAAGAGCAAGTAAGAGAAACAAGCGATGAATACAGAGATGTATTTTCGCTTGTTTTTATTTTGCGTTGTATTCACAAGAAATTCGATAAATAAACAATTATTATGAATTTTATAAATGATTTATTAAAAAAAGGCGAACAATGTATTGTAAAACACGCGTGTGCATTGTTTGTGGTTTGTGGATATAACAGAGAAAACAGACCTCACTTGAAATAAAGCACTAATTGCTATCCGATGGATTATAGCATTTTTTGTATTTTTCTGTCAGCTAAATTTTGCGATTTTTATGGGAAAGGCTGTTTTTGTCGAAGGAATTTGATTGACAAAGGTGGTGTTTGCACATATGATAACGCTATAAAATATTTAACAGATTTTTACATATTGTAATATCGTCCACAGGAAAGGAGTGGGTACAAATGAAATCGTGTATTTATCCGCCTACGGTGCGGGAACGGGCAGAAAGGGTACAGGAGTCGCAGACAGTACAATTCCATGGTATCCGGTATGTATATTATTTGCAGGCAATGCATGTAAATGTGCAGGCACATATAAAAGAAAATCTAAGAAAGGCGTTTACAGCGCGCGAGATTCAGATCTTTATGCAGCCGCAAGTTTGCTTGAAAGATGGAGCTATTTGTGCAGCTCAAGCTTTTCCCTATTGGCTGCAGCCTGACGGAAGTTGGAATTTACCAGAACAGTTTTTGCCAGCTTTGGAAGAGGCGGGACTTATCGAGGAGATGGATTTTTATGTGTTGGAGGAGGTAGCACGGCTACAGCAACATTACACAAAAAGAGAGTCGATATTTTTGCCTGTTATGGTAACGCTTTCTGCAGCTACATTATCCTTGCCCAACACAGTGGAACGCATACAAAAAATCCTCTCCGATTATGGTTTAGAAGGAAAACATATTCAAATTGCAGTGCAGGAACAATGCTTTTTTGAAGAAATAGAGCAGTTGGTTTTAAATCTAAACAGGTTGCGGCAGTTGGGATGCACGCTTTGCTTAGATAGTTTTGGCAGCAGCAGTCGGTCTTTTTCTGTTTTGCTGCAATTACCGGTAAATCAAGTGAAACTGAATCATCTTTTGAGGCGGAATGGAAAAGAAGAAGCGTTGACGAAAGAAAAGCTGTATGATTTCGTGCAGTTATTGCGCGTGGTGGGTGTAGAGATTGTTTTGGACGGTATATCAACAGCAGAAGATTTGCAGTTTTTGCAGAGGCTGTCAGTGGGAAAAGCACAAGGTTCATACTGGGGAACATCATTGCATTGGCGTGATTTTTTGCATCAGTATATGTTGGACAAGCAAAAAGATATTTGCTATTATATAGATTGAAAAAACAGTCTGTATCTTAATTATAATAACTTTAGAAGGTGAGCATTATGGGAATTCCCTCTTATGCAGAACGAATGGAGCATGTTTCTGGAAGCGCCGTTCGTGAAATTTTGAAATTAACACAGCAGCCTGATATGATTTCTTTCGGCGGTGGTTTGCCGTCAGCAGATTCATTTCCCATGGAGGATTTGAAGGCGATTATAAATGATTTGACGGAAAATATGACAGCGTCGATGCTACAGTATGGGGAAACGGAAGGATATCGCCTCTGCGTGAAGAAATTGTGAAAATTATGGCGACTAAGGGCGTGCATACCACCGCAGACCATGTGCTTATTACATCAGGATCTCAGCAGGGATTTGATTTGGTTGCCGAGGCATTCATCAATAAAGGTGACAAGATTGTGGTAGAAAGTCCAACTTATCTGGCAGCTTTGCAAACCTTCAAAATGTATCAGGCATCCTTCATCGAAGCACCGGTGGACGAGAAAGGTGTCATTCCAGAAGAGTTGGACTGCATTTTGCGCACAGAAGCAAACGTAAAGCTGGTTTATATGATTCCCAGCTTTCAAAATCCCAGCGGGCGCACTATTTCTGCAGAACGCAGAAAGGCTTTGATGCAGGTGATTCAAAAATATGATGTGGTGTTGATTGAAGATGCACCTTATGAAGATTTGAAATATACAGATGCCAGTATCCGTCTATGAAGTCCATGGATACGACAGGACAAGTACTGTATTTTGGCAGTTTCTCCAAGACAGTTGCGCCAGGTTTTCGGGTAGGGTATTCTATTGCAGAGGAACCGATTTTGTCGAAAATGATTATCGGAAAACAGAGCTGTGACTTGCATATTTCTATTTTCTCTCAGATGGTGATGGCTGAGTATCTGAAAAGGGGCTTGATGCCGGGACACCTAAAACAGATTAATGCCGAGTACGCGAGCAAACGGGAGCTGATGCTGAAAACTTTGGGTGAAACTATGCCGAAAAGTGTAACATGGACACATCCAGAGGGTGGCTTGTTTCTGTGGGTGGAATTGCCAGAATATATGAGTACCAACGATTTGTTTATAAAGGCATTGGAAAAGAAGGTCGCTTATGTAGCAGGAGATTCTTTCTATGCGGCGGGAGAACTCCACAATGCAATGCGAATTAATTTTTCCAATGCAACGCCAGAGAATATTGTAAG
This sequence comes from Peptococcaceae bacterium UBA7185, assembly GCA_002491065.1. Lineage (GTDB taxonomy): Bacteria > Bacillota > Peptococcia > Peptococcales > Peptococcaceae > UBA7185. The sequence continues at coordinate 12,732 of DKVF01000018.1, read as the reverse complement.
AGGGGTAAGGGCACTGGCTGATGTGATTCGAGAAAATATGTAGAAGAAATATTTTTCTGATGGATTGCATAGCTTGGCTGCTGGGCTTTTATTATCTGTAGAAAGTTGAGTAATTATGGTGAGGGACTGTCATATGGAAATATGGCAGTCTATTTGCTTTAGCTACAAGATTTTTTATTTCACTGTATTTTTTTGTTTTTTATTTGCACATTGAAGAAGGGAATCGTATAATGAAATCAATCAGAGATAGGATAACGGTGGATGGAAGGTGCGTGTATGAACGAATATAGTTGTTTTGATATGATTGGACCGGTGATGGTGGGACCATCCAGTTCCCATACGGCTGGCGCAGTACGGTTGGGACGTTTTGCCCGGGCCATTGCCCAGGAACTGCCGCAAAAGGTGGAATTTCTGCTGCATGGCTCTTTTGGAGAAACCTATAAGGGACATGGTACGGACTTAGCTCTTTTGGGCGGTCTTTTGGGAATGGATACCGATGATGTGCGTATTCGTAATTCGAATCAGTTGGCAGAGGAGAGCGGTTTACAGTATGAATTCATTGCTACGGACTTAGGCGAGGGCTATCATGCCAATACGGCTCGTTTTGTCATGACGCTTGCCGATGGTTCGGTAAAAACTGTGACAGGCTGCTCTATAGGCGGCGGAAAGGTTCTGATTACAGAATTAGACGGATTTCCTGTTGAAATAGAAGGTGTATATCCTACTATTGTGGATACCCATCTGGATCAGCCCGGCGTGATTCATAAAATTACCGGTGTATTGGTGAACTACCAGGTGAATATTGCTGCAATGAAGGTATTTCGGCAGGAGAGAAATTCGGTGGCCTATATGATTATTGAGACCGATCAGGATGTGCCCAAACAGGCACTATTTGAAATCGCTGCAATGGAGCCGGTATTGGAAGTAAAATTTGTGAAGCCCTTTTAGGCTGTATCATATATTAAAATGGGAGGGAATAGAATGGTAATTGGTTCTGTGGAAGCTTTGATTCAACTGGCGCGGGAATGCGGCGGAACCATTGGGCAAGCCATGGTAAAGCAGGAAGCGGCGCAGCAGCAAATTCCCGAAAAGGATGTTCTGGCGCAGATGGAGGAAAACTGGCGCGTTATGAAGGAATCTATCGCGACAGGAATTCAGCGGCCGGGGCGTTCAAAGGGCGGATTGATTGGCGGCGATGGGCGTAAGCTATATGATTATTGTCATAGTGATGCGGAGCTGCTGGCTGGTGCTAATGTGATGGAGGCAGTCAGTTATGCACTGGCAGTGGCGGAGGTAAATGCTGCGATGGGACGGATTGTGGCTTGTCCGACTGCAGGTTCCTGCGGAATAGTACCAGGCGTATTGAAAAAAATTCAGGAGCTGGATCATTTGACAGATGGGGAGATTGCCATGGGACTTATGACCTGTGCAGGATTTGGCATTGTGATTGCCAATCGCGCATCGGTATCTGGTGCGGTAGGAGGCTGTCAGGCTGAGTGCGGCGCGGCATCTGCTATGGCTGCTGCTGCGGCAGTGGAGCTGCGGGGTGGAACGCCGGAGCAGGCAGGTGAAGCATGTGCAATGGTTTTGAAAAATGTGATGGGGTTGGTATGCGATCCGGTGGCAGGTTTGGTAGAAGTGCCCTGCGCCAAGCGGAATGCCATGGGTGCCTCACTGGCGATGGTGATGGCGGATTTGGCGCTGTCCGGTGTGACCAGTGTGATTCCAGTGGATGAAGTCATTACGGCGATGGGAAATGTGGGGCGCAGCCTGCCGGAAACATTGCGCGAAACTGCGCGGGGCGGTTTGGCAACCACGCCAACGGGGATCGCGTTGAACAAGAAAATTTTTGGTTGATGGAGGGAGATAGAATGGAGTATCAGGAAGCATTAAAACGGGGAGTAGAGGCAAAAAATTATGAGCGGTTTGAGGAAGCGCTGGAATGGTTCAGCAAAGCCATTGCACTGGACTGGAAGCAGCCCCAGGCATATTTTTATCGGGCGAATATTTATAATCACAGCTTGAAGGATTACAGCAAGGCGTTGGAGGATTACGACCGCGCCATAGCTTTGAAACAGGATGATGAGGGTTACTATTACAATCGGGCGCTGCTTTTTCTGAATATCGGCGATGTGGAACGGGCTTTGGCGGATTATGATGCGGCATTGCATGTAAATCCCGATTATGCGTTGGCCCTCTGGGATAAAGCGTTGATTGAAGCGGATATGGAAGAATTTGAGGCGGCGCTTGAAGGTTTGGATAGAGTTTTGGAATTGTCCCCATATTCAGCGGCAATTATATACAAAGACAAAGGCAATATTTATTACAAAATGGAGGAATGGGAAAAATCCCTGCAGGCATTTAATCAATCCTTGGAGTTAGATCCTTATTATACGTATGCCTATAAAGGACGGGGGAGTTTATATACCGCGCTAAATCGTTTTGATGAAGCAGAAAATGATTTGCGGAAAGCCTTGGAATACGCGCCGGATGATAAAGATGCCATGCAGCGTTTGGAATTTTTACAGACAAAACGGCAATTGGCTGGGAAATAAGTGGGAAGAAATTTCCACATAGAGATTGCAATGAAGCGGCATTTTGTGCTGGCCTTGCTGCTGCGCAAGTTTTTTCATACAGCTTAGAACCCTGATAGAATAGGACCTTTGAATCGGTCTTTTCCATCGGGGTTTTGTTTTGTGCCTGTTAAGCAGAATTTTATAGTGTGTTCTCTATGTTACATGAAGGACAGGATGGTGAAAACGGCTTGTCAAATAATATTATTATGCTATAATAGAACATATCTTCTCTTTTCTGCAAAATTTGACAGAAAGTTAAGTTTGCAAAAGGCGAAATTTAGGTATGATAGTAAGAGAATGTTGTTTGTATAGAAACTGTGATTTGAGGTGAATCTATGCCGGATTTTAAGCTGGTATCGGAATATAAGGCAACAGGGGATCAGCCGAAGGCAATTGCCCAACTGGTGGAAGGGTTAGATTTGGGCTATCCCAAACAAATTATGCTGGGGGTGACCGGCTCCGGGAAAACCTTTACCATGGCCAATGTGATTGCAGAGGCCAATCGGCCGGCGCTGGTGATTGCGCATAACAAAACATTGGCGGCTCAGTTATATAGCGAGTTTAAAGAATTTTTTCCTGAAAATGCAGTAGAGTATTTTGTCTCCTACTATGACTATTATCAGCCGGAGGCTTATGTTGCTTCTACGGATACTTACATCGAAAAAGATGCGCAGATTAATGAAGAAATTGAGAAAATGCGCCACTCAGCTACAGCTGCATTGCTGGAGCGGCGGGATGTGATTATAGTAGCCAGTGTATCCTGTATTTATGGCTTGGGTTCGCCGGAGGAATATAGAGAGCAAACGTTGTCCTTGCGTGTAGGCGCGGTGTATGAACGGGATGCGATTTTGCGTAAGCTGGTGGATATTCAGTATGAACGCAATGACATCAACTTTCATCGGGGGACCTTTCGCGTGCGGGGCGACAGTATAGAGATTTTGCCGGCCAATGCCAGTGAGCGTGCAATTCGTATTGAAATGTTCGGTGACGAGGTGGACCGTATTGCCGAGATTGATGTGGTTACTGGGCATGTGTTGGGATTGCGCAATCATGTGAGTATTTATCCGAACACTCATTATGCCACAGACCCTGAATATCTGGACACTGCCATTGCTGCTATTGAAGAAGAGTTGGAGCAGCAGGTGGATTATTTCAAGTCAAAAAATAAACTGCTGGAAGCACAGCGCATTGAGCAGCGTACCCGTTATGATATGGAAATGCTGCGGGAAGTTGGTTTTTGCACTGGCGTAGAAAATTATTCTCGGCCTTTGTCCGGCAGAGCTCCTGGCTCCACGCCGAATACGCTGCTGGATTTTTTTCCAGATGATTTTGTCACCTTTATAGACGAGTCTCATGTGACGGTGTCTCAGGTGGGCGGGATGTATGCGGGAGACCGTTCCCGTAAGGAAAATTTAGTGGAATTTGGGTTTCGACTTCCGTCCGCGCTGGACAACCGCCCACTGCGTTTTGATGAGTTTGAAGAGAAAACGGGACAGACGATTTATGTGAGTGCGACGCCGGGAAATTATGAGCGGGAGCACAGCCAGCAGATTGTAGAACAGATTATCAGGCCTACAGGTTTGCTGGACCCAGAGGTGGAAGTGCGTCCAGTGCAGAATCAAATTGATGATTTACTGGAAGAAATCCGTATTCGTGTCGAAAAGAATCAAAGAGTGTTGGTAACGACCTTGACCAAAAGAATGGCGGAGGACCTCACCGATTATATGAAAGGTGTAGGAGTGCGGGTTCGCTATCTCCATTCAGAGGTAAAAACCATTGAGCGTATGGAGATTTTACGGGATTTACGTCAGGGCGAATTTGATGTATTGGTCGGTATCAATCTATTGCGAGAAGGCTTGGACTTGCCGGAAGTGTCGTTGGTGGCCATTTTGGACGCAGATAAAGAGGGATTTTTGCGTTCTGAGACTTCTCTCATTCAGACCATAGGACGTGCAGCGCGCAATGCAGAGGGCAAAGTGATCATGTACGGCGATGTGATTACCGGTTCTATGGGCAAAGCCATTGAGGAGACAGAGCGCCGCAGAGCGCTGCAGATGCAGTATAATACAGAGCATGGAATTATCCCGAAAACGGTTGAGAAAAATATTCGCGCCGTGATTGAAGCGACGATGGTTGCGGAGGAAACAGCAGATTATACGGTAGCGCGGCCTGTTCTCGGTGCGAAGGAACGGGAAAAACGGATTCGCCAGCTAGAGAAAGAAATGAAGGCAGCGGCAAAACAATTGGAATTTGAGAAAGCAGCAATGCTGCGCGACGAGATTCAAAAACTACGAGAGGAACAAGGAGAACTATGACAAACATAACACCAAAAAACATCATTAAAATCCAAGGTGCGCGGGTACACAATCTAAAAAATATTGATATTGAGCTGCCCCGTGATAAATTTATCGTGATGACAGGATTGAGCGGTTCGGGAAAATCCTCTTTAGCCTTTGATACTATTTATGCCGAAGGGCAGCGGCGTTACATGGAATCCTTGTCCTCTTATGCGCGGCAATTTTTAGGGCAAATGGATAAGCCCGATGTAGACTATATTGAAGGACTTTCTCCGGCGGTGTCTATTGACCAGAAGACGACCAGCCGCAATCCCCGTTCTACAGTGGGAACTGTTACAGAAATCTACGATTACCTGCGTTTACTTTTTGCAAGGGTAGGTGTCCCGCATTGTCCCAAATGCGGAAAGCCTATTAGTCAGCAAACAGTAGAGCAGATGGTAGACCAGCTGATGGTCTATCCAGAACGCACGAAGATTCAAGTGCTGGCTCCCATTGCTCGGGGCAAAAAAGGTGAGTTTCAGAAAACCTTTGAGCAACTGAAAAAAAGCGGTTATGTGCGGGTGCGTGTAGATGGCGAGATGCGGGAACTTGAAGAAGACATCAAGCTGACAAAGACGAAAAAACATGATATTGAGGTGGTTGTAGACCGCATTATAATTAAAGAAGGGGTGGAAGGGAGACTGTCCGATTCTTTAGAAACTGCGCTGAAGCTGGCAGATGGAATTGTCATGATTGATGTCATGGAGCAGGAGATGCTGACTTTAAGTTCCAACTTTGCCTGCGTAGATTGCGGGATCAGCATCGGAGAAATCAATCCACGGATGTTTTCGTTTAACAATCCCTATGGCGCTTGTCCCGCTTGCGACGGCTTAGGCAGTAAGATGGAGATTGACCCGGCCCTGGTAATTCCTGATGATACGCTGTCAATACGGCAGGGCGCTTTGGCACCGTGGAGCAAAGGCGGCATCAGTACCTATTATATTCAAATGCTGGAAGCCATCGCAGAAAAAATGAATATTGATTTGGATTGCCCGTGGAACACCTTGCCAGATGAACACAGGCAGATTATTCTTTATGGTGCAGGCGATACAAGAGTAACCTTTCATTATGTGAATCTATTTAATGAGGAAAAGTCGCATACCAGTTTCTATGAGGGGATTATTCCTAATTTGACGCGGCGTTATCGCGAGACAAGTTCAGATTATGCGCGGGAAGAAATAGAGGGCTATATGACAGAAAATCAATGTCCTGTTTGTAAAGGAAAGCGGTTGAAGCCGGAAGTTTTGGCTGTAAAGATAAATAATTATAACATTGCGCAAGTAACGGATATGACTATTCTGGAGGCTGCTGATTTTTTTGAAACGCTTCAGCTGACAGAACGGCAGCAGCTGATTGGGCATCAGATTCTCAAGGAAATCAAAGCGCGGTTGAATTTTTTGGTGAATGTAGGATTGGATTATTTGACATTGAGCCGTGCTGCCGGTACCTTGTCGGGGGGCGAAGCGCAGCGCATCCGGTTGGCGACACAGATTGGTTCAGGTTTGGTGGGTGTCCTTTATGTATTGGATGAACCCAGTATTGGGCTGCATCAACGGGACAATGCGCGGCTCATTGAATCCTTGGAGCATTTGCGCAATTTGGGCAACACCTTGATTGTGGTGGAGCACGATGAAGACACCATGTATGCTGCCGACTATATTGTGGATATTGGGCCCGGTGCTGGTGTAGAGGGTGGCGAGGTCGTAGCTGTCGGTACGCTGGACGAGATTAAGGCCAATCCCAATTCTATCACAGGGCAGTATTTATCGGGAAGACGACAAATTCCTATTCCACCTTTGCGCCGTCAACCGCAGGAGGATCGTTGGCTGGTAATCGAGGGCGCGTCGGAAAATAATCTGAAAAATATTGATGTGAAAATTCCGCTGGGCGTTTTTACTTGTGTGACAGGAGTATCCGGTTCGGGAAAAAGTTCGTTGATTAACGAGATTCTCTATAAATCGCTGACGCGTAGTCTGTATAAGAACGCGAAAATGCATCCTGGCAAACATAAAGGGATACAGGGTTTGGAACATATTGATAAGGTGATTAATATAGACCAGTCGCCCATCGGCCGTACACCGCGGTCAAATCCCGCCACCTATACCGGTGTATTTGATGCCATTCGTGAGCTGTTTGCGCAAACTCAGGAAGCGAAGATGCGTGGTTATAAGGCCGGCAGATTCAGCTTCAATATAAAGGGCGGTCGCTGTGAGGCTTGCAGTGGCGATGGAATTATAAAAATTGAAATGCATTTTCTGTCTGATGTGTATGTTCCCTGTGAAGTATGTAAAGGAAAACGGTATAATAGAGAAACGCTGGATGTGCACTATAAAGGAAAGAATATTGCCGATGTGCTGGAAATGACAGTCAATCAAGCAGTAGAGTTTTTTGAAAATCTACCGAAAATTCATCGCAAATTAAAGACGCTGCAGGATGTGGGGTTAGGTTATGTAAAATTAGGGCAACCGGCTACTACACTTTCCGGCGGGGAAGCGCAGAGGGTAAAACTTGCTACAGAACTATCCCGCAAAAGTACCGGAAAAGCATTGTATATTTTAGATGAACCGACAACAGGGCTGCACATTGCGGATATTCACAAGCTGCTGGAAGTGCTGAACCGTCTGGTTACGGGCGGGGACAGCGTACTGGTGATTGAGCATAACATGGATGTAATCAAATCTGCCGACTATATTATTGATTTGGGGCCTGAAGGGGGAAAAGGCGGCGGACGTGTGGTGGCTGCCGGCACGCCGGAAGAAATTATCAAAGTGAAGAAATCCTATACTGGTCAGTTTTTGAAAAAATTTATGGATCGTCAGATTAACGGACCTGAGCCGGAGCTATAAAGACATGAAAAAATGCTTTGCTAATTTTTTTAGCAGAGCATTTTTTTTGCCAATTTTCTGCATCATGGGCAGAGATGTAAGAGCGGGACGTTAACGTTGCAGGAAGATTCATAATAATCTCTTGTAAAGTGTAGGGAATTCGGTTATAATAGCCTAGGATAATTATAGTAGTAATGTACCCAAAATACTTCAAATGCGACAAATACGTAAATATGGGCATACAAGTAATATAAAGAAGGAAACTGTAAGGGTTATGAAAAATAATACGACAAAAATGTTAATAGGGTCAATGGTTGCTGCACTTGTATTCTGCATTGGCGTATTTTCCTTTTTAGCGATTTCCTTAAATCACAAGACTGCAGATGAAATTACGGAAGTTGGCACGATTTATATGTCGGGGATGAGTGAGCAGATTTCGCGGCATTTTGAAACACTCATTGAATTGCGGCTGGATCAGGTAGAAACTATAGTGAAAACCAATTCAGAGAAGGACAGTGTTTATGGAACAGAGCTTCTGGAAAAATTGGTTGACGGAGGTAAGGTACGGGACTTTGATTTTTTGGCTTTCTACGACAAGAATGGCAAATTTGAAATGATTTACGGTGATCCAGTAGAACTGGTGGATCCGGAGCCCTTTTTCAATTCTATTGTTGAAGGTAAACATAAAGTAGCTGTAGGGATGAATAGTTCCGATGAAAAAGTAGTCATGTTGGGTGTTCCGGCCGCTTACCCTATGTCTGACGGAAATAAATCAATGGCTTTGATTGCAGGATTACCTGCTTCTTATATCAGTGAGATGCTGTCTTTGGATGAGGATGAAACATTGGTATACTCTCATATTATTCGGAAAGATGGTAGCTATGTGATTCGCAGTGCAGATGCCTATCGGAACAGTTATTTTGTGCGTATAAAAGAGGTATTTGATGAACTTGACGGAAAAAATGCCGAAAAATATATAGCGGAACTGCAGGCGGCGATGGCGCAACGCGAGGACTATACTGCTGTGCTGCAGATGGGGGATGAGCGCAGACATTTGTACTGTACGCCTTTGAGCTATACAGAATGGTATTTAGTCACAGTATTGCCTTATGGCGCTTTGGATGAGACTATAAAGCAATTCGGTTGGGATTGGATGTACAGTGTATTAGGAAGTTGCAGTTTGGTTCTTGCAATCTTATTACTGGTGTTTAGCTGGTATTATCGCTTAACGCGGCGGCAAATTAAAGAATTGGCGCAAGCAAGAGAAGCGGCCGTTCAAGCAAATATTGCCAAAAGTGAATTTTTATCTAATATGAGCCATGATATTCGTACACCGATGAACGCTATTGTAGGAATGACTGCCATTGCGCTGGCCAACATAGATAATCGACAGCAAGTGCAGAATAGTTTGAAAAAAATTGCCCTATCCAGCAAGCATTTATTGGGTTTAATCAATGATGTGTTGGATATGTCTAAAATTGAAAGCGGAAAACTGACTTTGAGTGTAGATCGCGTCTCTCTGCGTGAAGTTATGGAGAGCATTGTAAGCATCATTCAGCCTCAGGTAAAGACGAAAAATCAACAGTTTGACATCTTTATCCACGATGTGGAAGTGGAGAATGTATATTGTGACAGCGTGCGGTTAAACCAGGTTTTGCTGAATCTTTTATCTAATGCGCTTAAATTTACGCCGGATGGCGGTCAAATTCATGTATCCTTGTATGAGGAGATTTCACCGAAGGGAGAAGATTTTGTACGTGTACATTTCGATGTAAAAGATAACGGAATCGGAATGTCTGAGGAATTCCAGAAGAGAATCTTTGAATCCTTTGTGCGGGAGGATAATGCCCGTGTGAAGAAGATTCAGGGTACAGGTTTGGGTATGACGATTACCAAATATATTGTGGATGCAATGGGTGGTACCATTAAAGTGGAGAGCCAGTTGGAGCAAGGCAGCACATTCTATGTAACGTTGGATTTGGAAAAAGCTCTGGTAGAAGAGAATGAAATGATTCTACCGGAATGGAAAATGCTGGTGGTTGATGATGATGAACAGCTTTGTGAAACTGCAGCAAATTCTCTAAAAGAAATCGGGGTTCGTGCAGATTGGGTTTTGGATGGTCTTACGGCAATTCGCGTTGTCGAAGAGCATCATGAAAAACATGATGATTATCAAATTATTTTGTTAGACTGGAATATGCCTGACATGGATGGGATTGCTACTGCTCGTGAACTTCGCAAACGTTTAGGGGACGCTATTCCAATTTTGCTGATATCCGCTTATGATTGGAATGAGATCGAGGCGGAAGCCCGAGAGGCGGGAATCAGCGGATTTATCGCCAAACCGTTGTTTAAATCAACCTTATATCATGGTTTGAAGTCATTTTTTGACGGAACGCCAGAAGACAGCGGGCAAAATTTAGAGGAAGACAAATTTACAAATACAAAAGTGCTTGTGGCGGAAGATAACGATTTGAACTGGGAAATTGCCAATGAACTGTTGTCAGAGCTGGGCTTAGATTTGGAATGGGCAGAAAATGGGAAGATTTGTGTTGAAAAATTTGAACAGTCTCCCATTGGATATTATGCGGCGATTTTAATGGATATCCGTATGCCGGTCATGACGGGCTATGAAGCAGCAGATGCCATTCGGGCTTTAAAACGTGCCGATGCAGATATACCAATCATTGCCATGACAGCAGATGCTTTCGCAGAGGATGTACAGAGGTGCCTGACCCATGGGATGGATGCCCATGTGGCAAAACCCATTGATGTCACTCTGGTGGCTCGTCTCTTGAAGAAATATATAAAATAAATAGTTGCGTACTCTGAGATAAAAGGTCGGCATGATGTGAGAAATAATTTTACATAATGCCGACCTTTGTGTGTAAAATGCAAAATGAAAGTAATCGTTTTATTTTTAAGGAAAAAATAAATGATTGAAAAATAATGACTGCGGGTATAGAATAATATGGAAGCGGATATACTAGAAATAATGTAATAAAGGAAAAGGAGAGTTGTATTATGAAAGATGTGATTATGGCAATTAGTATTGATAAACGGAGTTCTGCGGCTCCTACAGTACAGGAGATCCTGACAAAATATGGAGAGATGATTCACTTCCGTTTGGGTTTACATGATTTGCACCATAGTGAAAAAAATGAAAACGGCCGTATCTTGCTGCAAGTAGTTGGTGAAGCAGATAAAATTCAGGCTCTGCAGGATGCTTTGTCTGGATTAGATTTGGTGAAAGTACAAGCTATGGAGCTTGAATAGGAATTTTTACAAAAGTATAATTATGAAATAGAAAAGACCATGAGAGAGGATTCTTTCATGGTCTTTTGTGTCAGTTTGGTTTATTTAAAGATTAACGCGTTGCTAATATCTTTTGCCGGTGCAGAAAGTGCTGCACCAGGCACATACAGACCGGAAGAAGAACCGCTGTCCATACAAATAGCATGTTTTGCACCTAGTTGAGACATAATAGATGCCAACTGTTCTAATGTGCATTTTACATCGCCAACCAGTAAAATATCACTATCAGCGGTAACACCTATTGCGCTACGTGTGACAGTCATAGAGAATCCTGTGGAATCACTAAAACCTTCCCGTTCAGGATTCACAATATTATTGCCGTCTTTCAACAATAACGGACCGGCGCCCACTGCTGTTTTTACATCGGAAAAATCAACCGTATGACTATCGCCGTTTGTATAGCTGACACTGTAGGATACTTTCGTACCTTTCTTAAATTTTTGTGCCGTGGTGGCTTTTTCGCCGGTAAAGAGCAGTACATAACCGTTACTGGGAATATTAACGGGCTGTTTACTTACGATTGATACGATTTCTCCGTTTTGTACAGTGACAGAAGTCCCCAGCGCACAATTGGTACTGTTGCCGTAAGCACTGTTGTACAGTACTACCGTGTTGCTGTTTGCATTGGGCGTGTGATTGAATAGGGATACGCTGTAATGGGTGCCGCCCACGGAAGCCGTGATGACACTGCGCACAATATCCATTTTGATGTTGCTGCTGGTAAAAGCAATGACACTGCCAGTGTTTTCTGCATGCAACAAGTTCCCACTCTTTATGATAAGCCCATAGGGCTCTTGCGATTTGGAGCTATCATAACTTTGGAAATAGCTTCCGTTGATTGCCGCCTTTGCCGATGAGCGACGTGCAAGACTCCGCAGAGACTCAGTCTGTCCCACAGTGTTTTGGGCTAAAATGACATCTGCGTGTAGACCAGATGATTTAGGAACAAGTATATAAGAAACAGGTGTATTTTTTCCGCCGACAGAAACGATTTGTTCTTTTACGAATACTTTTTCAACAGCGGGCACTTGTACTTCCTTACCATCGGTACGAATATATAATGTTTGCTCGTTCCAACCATAGCTGGCGCCCCATATTTCTTTAGCGGCCTTTAATGGAATGTAGCTGGTATTATCCACAATCATGGGGGAGGCATCCAACGCTACTTTTTTATGGTTGAGTGTAACACTGCTGGATCCGACTCTGAGAACAGCATTGACTTTTGAAGTTTTTAAGGTAACTTCTTTTTCACTGGCATCATATGCAAGATCTGCATGGAATAAGTTTGCCATATCGCGAGCTGAGATGAAGACCAAATTGCCAGTGGTAATGGCCTCAAACTGCACAGCTTTTCCATCAACCTGTACATTGAGTGTGTCGGTTGCAGCAAAAGACGGCTCGAAAACACAGAACATCAATAAAAGAAAAAGACTGATGAATAAAGTTTTCCTTTTTGAAGGATGCATGCAAAACCCCCTTTCTAATTCAAAATATAAAAAGTAACAAAAAAGTTACATTTATAGTATACCTGTTTTTGCCGAAAATGTCCAGTCCAATTTCTGAAATTTTCAGGGAAAAATTCTGCCAATTTTATCTCTGTGAAGATTTCTATAAATCAGAAAGAATACATATGACAATATAAATATAAAATATTAAAATTTTAACTAAAAATATATTTTT
>DKVF01000016.1:1579-15441 GCA_002491065.1 Peptococcaceae bacterium UBA7185 | reverse complement strand
TCTCCCAGCTGAGCTAAACTCCCACATTCTCTGCCGCTCCTGTGTGTTACTCACCAGCGACATTGACTATTATATATGCATCCCTCTTTTCTGTCAACACTTTTTTAAAAAATTTTTCAAGTTTTTTTCAAAGGAAGATGCAAACCGCATAAAATGCGCGTTTAAAAGACTTTCGATCAACTTCATTTTTTATTGTTTCCACAATAAAAATACAATTTAGCTGTATAATTTTTAAAAAAATGCAGAGAAAAAAGTTTGCATAAAAACAAATCAGAATTTCTTATGCAATCCAACTTGAATCGCGCTTTCCCTTACAAACCGAATGTTCCTTCGGAAAAATGGCTCTGCTTTCCGGTATAAAAATGGCAATGGCATCGGACTATATCGTCTCCAGTAATTTTTTTTACCATGCTGTATGGTCTCAATTTATTACTTCATTCCCCCCTAATAAATTATTATACTAAAAATAGTATGAACCAGTATCATTTAAAGGAGGACTCCCTATGCCGAATGTCATTTTTAGAGATAAACTCGTCTATTCATTCAATCGTTCCGCTTTCAGCCTGCAGTATTTTGATTCAGGCGATCTGCACGGGAATGACAATTTCCGAACCCAGGATGTTTCCGTACCGATTTATGAGATACTGAATCAGATCGACCCAGACATCCTCCATTCGGCCCTTGCTGCCACGATAAACAACAAGCCAGTGCCATTGACTGCAAAAATTACAGAGGATTGCACGCTGGATATTATCACCATTGATGCTCCGGATGGGAAAACGATTTATTATCGTTCTCTCGCGTTTTTCCTGGCGCAAGCCGTCTTTCTGTTGGACCCATCCACCCGGCTTACCGTGTTTGACACTGCAGCAGACCACTGTACTTTGCAATTTGATATCAGCGACAATGCTGCGCTTTCTGACGATGCCATCAGAGAACAGCTGGAGCAGCTGCTTTCTGACAAAACTGCCATTCAAGTGATATCAGCCTGGCAAAAAGAAATGCTCCTGCAGACCTACCCATCGCTTTTGCAGCCATACGCACAGCAGGTTTTAAAAGATTACGATGATTATGATTTTGTCACCGTAGCTGTGCGCAAAAATTTTGTTCTTCCTGTTGAGGAAAATGCCATCTTTGTTTTGTCTCCTGACGCTTTGCGCAATTATCACCTGTCTGTACTGCAAACGGAGACCAGCCTAAGCATTACCGCTGCAATCTAATCCTGCGATCTGAAAAAATTTTAACAGATCAAAATGGCTTGACTCTGTATTGAACCAGTGGTCAAGCTATTTTTCAGCCCAGCTTTATGAGCTCTGCCGGTATTTGTCCTAATCCATTCTTCACAAACTGCTGTATATGCGCCAGTTTTTCAGGATTCTCTTCCCCTGTCTGAACCACACCCAATATGCCGTGTACGATAAAAACGAGCAGCGTCTCAATATGGCGGTATTGATCGGCATTGATATTTTTGGCTTTCAGTTCCTCTTGGAGAGAACTGGACAGCAGATCAATAAAACGCTGGCTGACAGTTCCATTTTTGCTGATGCTATTGATCTTACTGTCCTGAAGATTTTTATACAAATTTTCTATAAACCGATCGGAGTCCTCAAACAATACTTGCACCTGATCCAGATTGGCAACAATATACTCCACATATTCGCTTTCTAGGCTATCAATCAGATCTGGAAGAGTTTCGTAATGGGCATAAAACGTCGTTTTATTAATTTCGGCCCGTTCTGCAATCTCCTTGACCGTAATTTTTTGCAAAGTTTTTTCCTGAAGCAGCTCATGAAAAGCTTTCTGGATCGCTTTTTCCGTTTTCATATATCTCAAATCCTGTTTTTCTTTTCTCATAAGCCTCCACCTTCTTTATTATCCAACGATTTTCTGCGTATCTGTTGTTTACCCAACTTTTTTCTTAGAATCTGCTGATTGTTCCTTGTTCCATATAAGCTTATTATATGAGCACAATGGTATCTGTATTTTATTGCCTAAAACGAAAGGAGGGCATTATTATGAATCAGAACATAAAAGCCTATTTGCTCTGTTGTATTAGTTTGCTGGTTGCAACGGCTACCTGCACCGCAACTTACTTTTTACGAAAAAAACAGGAAGGGAAGGAACTGTCATGAGCCTGAAAACGAAAACATATCCATGTGCAGAAATTGAAAAATTAGATGTAAACTGTACCCTCTACAAGATCCGTGTTGTGGAATCTCCCAGCGACATGATTGAGATCAGCTGGCGTGACACTGCTAAGAGAACTCTGGAACTTAAGCTGGAAGATCGCACCCTGAAACTGCTTGACCATGCAGCCATTGGCATTTATAACACACTGGCGCTGATCGACCTGAAAAAAGATGCCCAGCTGCTGATCAAACTGCCGCAAAACTATACCGGCAAGGCCATTTTCCAGAGCAAGGAAGAGCCTGTTCATCTCTCCAGCCTGACCTCGAAGGCCACCATCGGCGTAGCCAGCAGCACAGGAGAGATTCTTCTGGAAAATGTCTGCTGCAGCCAGCTGGACATTCGGGGACATCAGGTAAAAATCAATTGCTACTCTCTCGATACCACCGGCAGCGTCAACATTTCTTCCAAAAACGGTGCCATAAACTGTAATCTGCTGGGAAGCGAGTCCGACTATACCGTCTCCTGCAATACCGGCAACCGGCGCTGCACTTTAAACGGTGTGACCGGCCAGGGCGATAAAAAAGTACAGTTAAACTCCGAGCGTGGAGAAATCCTGTTCACCTTCCAGAATGGCATAAGCACTTCAAAACCGACAAGCAGATACGATAGAAAAGATGCCTTTCAAGAGTGGTGACACACATCGGCTCCGAAATAAACCACCGGTAGCCAGCTAAAACAAAGACCTTTTATGACAGACCAAACCGCTGTCATAGAAGGTCTTTCGTTGTGCCATAAATCAGAAATACTGCAGAAACATGATTTGTATCAGCAATAGCACTTCATACCGCTATATTTGTGCAGCAGTGACAAAGAGGGTGCCCGTCTGTACTACCACATTTCGGGACACCCTCTTTATTATTTTCTGCCGTTAAACAGCGATGACAAAGTCAATCGGGTTTTCTGACAGTAACCTGTTTTTATTCGTAAATCAGTTCTTCTTCAAAGATCTGATATGCTGGTGCGCCTTCACATTGTGCCGGCATTCTCACGCCGCCCAGTGCAGCAACTGTTGGAGCCACATCGATCTGACGGATGATACGGTCTGTTGTAAAGGATTTCTTTAAGCCTTTCCCGGCTGCAATGAAGATCGGCGAGATAGAGGTATCTGCTTCACCCCAGGTGGTGGACAGCGAGTCTGTGTGATCCTGGTTGTAGCCTTCTGCCGTCCAGAAGCAGATGTCACCACATTCAGGGCCACCATAACCCAGCAGTACAGCATCTTTATTGCGCAGTGCCAGTGCGATAACACGTTTGCCGGTGGATGGGCTCTTATACCCGTACAGACGCGTCATAATTTCTTCTTCCCATTCGTATTTATCTTTTGGTTCGATAATACCCTGCGGGTCTCTGCCCTTCATGTTCAGATAAATATTGCAGGACCGGGAAGCGATGGCAACGGTCTTGCTCCAGTCAATCTTCGGAATTTCGTTGCCGTTTTCATCTTTCTGCAGTACCGTTAAGCCCAGTTCTTTCATAATGCCAACATTGATACCGTTCATATCGCCAATTGCAATCTGGTCATGTTTCGGACAAACCTGTGCATGGTCAGAAGTGATGATAACGGTCCAGCCTTCATCCAGCAGATGTAAGAAGGTTCCGATATATTCATCGCATAACTTGTAGTTTTCCTGCATGAACATATCATATACTTCTTCCGAATTTACATTGTGGCCTTTATCGCTCATGAACCGGATGAAGTTATGTTCAATCAGGTCTACAGAGTGGAAGTGAGAGAATACCACTTCGTAGCCCAGTTCATTCATGGCATAGTTCAGACATTTGCTCTGGTATTCTGCAGCGGTTCTCCAGGTATCGATCATAATATCCACTACGATTTCCGGATCGTGGGTACCACTGTTGGACTGTGGTCTCGGATAGCCGCAGCCGCCAGCCAGTAACTGGTCATACAGGCTTTCCGGATGGCATACTTTGCGCAGGCCCTGGGTAGACATGGTACGGCTGATATACATCCGGCAGGATTTCCCTTCCGGATCAATTTCCATCAGCTTCATGCAGCGCACGCATTCTTCCTTACGGCCATCTGGATATACATGTTCGTCCAGAATATCGTTTACAAATTTTCCTGGATACATCACAGCCATCGGTTCAGCATCTTTTTTAGATTTATAAATTGCCACTCTGTCATAAATACCTTCTTCATTTTTCAGCAGCAGCACTGGTCTTCTCAACATCCCTTTGGATAATAGCACCACGGCTTCTTTAGCGCCTTCCGGTGCATTGGCCCAGCCGGTTGCCGGTTTGATAGAAGAAATTGCTACCGGCATGGAGCCATCAAAGCTGGCAGACAACCCGGATTTTTCATCCATGATCAGAGATTCTTTCATAACAGCCTGAGAAGAAAATGCAGAGGCTTCCGCCATTGTAAAGGTATCTGCTTCCATTGGTTTTAATTTATCCAGGTCTAAATCATTGATGACACATTTGGTGGCAGCAGCCGCATCACCCATTACCAGTGTGATTTTTTCAGTTGCTTCCGATGCTTTAAACATGGTTTCCTCTGCCAGTGTTGCAGCGGCAGACCCCACACAGCCTGGTACCACACCGTCTACTACAGACAGGTTTGGATTATCGGAGGTTGGAGGCCAGGAGCAGCCGGGCCAGTGCCAAACCAGCGTCTTTTTGCCGGCCTCTGCAAAGCAGTTCCATACTGGTTCCGCAGTACATTTGCGGGAATCCAGATTGTAAGTAATTTCGTCAATCCCATTCTGACGCCAGAAACAGGTAATGCCATGCACATTGGCGTTACAGCCGCGGGACAATGTGGTCCACCCGGTAGGGGTTACCGTTGGATGACCGCCCAGCAGTACCAGGTCATCACGCTGTGCACCTGCTTCAATGAATTTTTTGGTGTTTGGCATGATCCCCATTTCTACATACTTTTTCGTCAGTCTCGGGTCCATACCGTCAATGCCCAGTACAAAAATCTTTTCACTTCTTGCCATTGTAAATACACTCCTTCTTATTTTAAAATTTTTCCACTTTTGTTTTTATAAAAAATATTCCTGAAGAATAATTTTTATTGAGGTTAAAACCAGTCCATAAAATTGATCGATCAGTACGCGCCCTTTCCTGCGTCTGCTAATATTTCAACGCCATTTACCAGACTGGATTTGTCCGATGCCAGATAAACGGCCAGATCAGCGATCTCCTGCGGAACGCCTGCGCGAATCAGCTTGGTGCCCTGTGACACACGTTCTATACCGTAGGCACTGCTGTGCACGTTCAGCCCGGATATTCCTGTATCTACATAACCGGGGCAGATGGCGTTACAGCGAATATTCTTTGGCCCGTACATATAGGCAATATTTTTTGTGAGACCTACCAGCCCGAACTTAGAGGAAACATAGGCAGCGCCTGCACGGCCCCCACCAACACCGGATGCGCTGGCAATATTGATAATGCTGCCGGTCTGTTCCCGTTCCAGCATTCGTTTTACCGCGCCGCGGCACAGCAGAAAAGGACCGGTCAGATTGATCGCAATAACTTTCTCCCACTCTTCGTCCAAAACTTCTGCCACCGGAAGCATGCCGTCGCTGATCCCGGCATTATTCACCAGAATGTCAAGGCGACCGAATGTTTCGTAAACATAATCCAGCAGACTTTCATTGTCCGCTTTACTGCTCACGTCTCCCGTTACTGTAAAGAGCCGTTCCCCAGCTGCAGTTTCTTCTTTCAATTGTTCCAGCTTGGCAGCACTGATATCTACAGCAACTACCACAGCGCCCTGGTTCAGGTACTCCTGTACAATAGCCTTCCCCAAACCGGCAGCACCGCCGGTCACCACTGCAATTTTGTCTTGTAACAGCATACTATTTTTACCACCTTTCTTTATTATTATTCATTACATGATGATGTTCCACAGAGGAATCAGTCCACACAGAATCACCAGCACCACAGCCACATACACCCAGCCTGTCAAATAACCAGCCTTTTTCCCGATTTCCGCACTGCCAAATACCAGCGGTGCATACATGTTTCCACTTGGCGAACCATAGGCACTCATCAGAGCAGCTGTAGCCGTGAACAGGAATACAGCCGGATTTCCGCCCATCTGAATCAGGATCGGTGTTAACACCGGGAAGAAGAACGCTGCACAGATCATGTTTGGCAGCACCTGCGTTAATACACATAACAGGCAGGTACATACAACAATGAACATGGTCGGCCCCAGTTTACTTACCACCGGATACATAGCACCGACAACAGCTGACACGATTCCGGTATCCTGCGATTGCAGCGCTGCAGAAAGCGGAAGCACTGCAGAAAGCAGCAGAATGATACTCCATGGCGTGTCACGCAACACTTTTCCTACATCCAATACTGGTTTTCCATCTTCTTTCTGCCAGATTGCAAAGACAGTTATATAAAGGATGGACAGCCCTACAACTGTTAAACCATTTGTAAATGCAAAGAACGGATTATTTTTTAAGAAATTTCCAATTAACAGAACAAAGATGTAAACCACCAGAAGGATCAGACCCACCTTCTGATAAATCGTAGACTTTACTTTTGCATACTGACTGCAGATTTCTTCTGTAATCAGGAATCCGGAAAAATCGAGCCGCAGAACAAATTTCCCCACCAGCATCATCAGTGCGATTGACAGAATGGAAAAAATCATACCGCAGTAGAAGAATCCCATAGTAGGAATTGCAATGCCGCCTGCCCCCTGCTGCCATAATGCCCCAAACACATAGACCAACGGTTGCCATGGCAAAATAAACCCTAACATGCTGTTGTAGACAGCCAGACTCATCAGAAACCCTAAAGCAAGATTGTTTTGGGTAGAAACATTGTTTGCTTCACAGATCTTTCTTAACAAATCCCATGTCAGAAATATTACCGCAAGACCTCCACCCAGCAGAGAAAGAAGCATAACCGTGTACATCAGCACTGTTACCAGCAGCATGGGCTTCCCGATAAATACTTTTTTGGAAACGATCCAGCTTGCAATAAAGTCGCTGACGCCGATCTGGCTTAAAGTAGCCGCAAAAGCCAATAAAATGATGTTCTGCAGTACTGTCGGATTCCCGATCCCGGCCACAATCCCTTCCGAAACGGTCAGGTAACCTGCCAGATGGAACAAAATAAACGCAAACAAGCTTGGCCAAAGCATATCCACCACGATCCAACCCCACAGCAACGCAACTGTGACGCCAAGGATCTTCATGCCGTATTCCGTGATACCACCAAATGGCGGCAGTACCGAAACAACAAAATACAATGCAAACATAATCACAATATTAATGTATTTCTTTAAATTCTGGTTCTTTACAACTGTTTCTGTCATTGTAATACCCCCTTATTATCGTATGACCCCATTTTTATAAATACAATTCTCCATTTTAGAAAGCGATTTTTCTGCAGATTTGTTCAACTCTCTTATCTTTAGTATATCCAAAAGAAATATATATGGAAGTTATAAAACAAGTATATAATTTGCGGTAAAAAAAATTACTGCATTATCTTGCAATCTTTTCGTATCTTGTATATAATAAATTCAGCTTAGGAACGTGTTCCAAACAGAGGTGATTATTTTGAATTCTGAACAGTTGAACTACATTGCCTATTTGGCACAGGTAAATTCGCTTACCCAGGTGGCCGATCATTTTTTTACCAGCCATCAGGTTGTGAAAAAAGCTATTACCAGTCTGGAGAACGAATTAAATGTATCCTTACTTCGTTCTACCAACCAAGGAACCCAGCTCACACCGGCCGGTCTGTGCGTGGCTTCTTTCGTACCCCATTTTTCTGCCCAGTATCGGGAAATGCAGGAGGCTCTGAAACAATTTCAGACCGTCAAACCAGATACGATTTTGCCCATTCATTTTTACATCACGCCAGCTATGTCCAATGACTGCTATCTGAATCTTTTTCATACATATTCCGAACAGCATCCGCAGATTAAACTGATTACGCATTTTGTTCCCTTTCCCCAAATGCTGGATGAAATTCAAACGGAAGAAAACAATATCTGCCTGTCTATGACATTGAAAGATGCGCATACCATATCCAAATTAAAACGCACAGCAGCCAAGCATCATTTAAAACCGATTTTTTTGAACAGTACGCATTCCTATGTATGTATGCACAAAAATTCAAAATACGCCAAACTGCGTAATCACACACTGGATGATTTTCACAACGATATTATTTATATGTTTATGCATTCCAATCCGTTCTGCACAGATAACACTTTATCCACTAACCACTCTATCCAGTATTTCAGCGATTTTTACACGTTAAAATCGCTGTTAAAACGGAATCCAAGCGTTGCAGTGATGCGACGGCTGGAATACGAATATTATTTTCGGAATAACAATTCTGAATATATCCTCCTTCCCCTGAAAGATTCCGAATCATGCTATGTATTGCTGGTAGAAGAAGAAACACTTGCCGCAACCCCAGAGATGCAGAATTTTATTCATTTCTTACAGACAGAATTCCAGAAAAACGCCTAATGCAAAAAGGGCTGTTGTAAAAATCATCCAATCTGATGATGTTTGCAACAGCCCTTCTGTATCCCGGCATAAAAATGGAGCCGTTGCTCCATAGATAATTTCTTAATCTATTTTGCAACAGCCCGTTTCCTGATTATTCCATTCTGTTAAATTCTCGCTGCAATCTCCTGTGCCATTTCCATGGTGCCTACTACCTTGCTGGTTTCGTCAGCCAGATCCGGCGTTTTGATGTTATCTGCCAGCACAGCATTGACTGCCGTTTCGATTGCCCGCGCAGCGGCCTCATTTTTGGCTGAGAAGCGCAATAACATGGCAGCCGATAAAATGGTCGCAATTGGATTTGCGATGTTCTGACCGGCAATATCGGGCGCAGAGCCATGGGATGGTTCAAAGAGGCTAATTTTACCACCCAGACTGGCCGATGGCAGCATGCCCAGCGAACCGCCTAATGCAGCAGATTCGTCGCTCAAAATATCGCCAAACATGTTTTCCGTCACGATCACGTCAAACTGTGTAGGGTTTACGATCAGCTGCATGGCTGCATTATCCACATACAGATGATGGACTTCCACTTCCGGATATTCTGCTGCAATTTCATTGACCACTTTTCTCCACAGGCGGGAGCTGTCCAGCACATTGGCTTTGTCAATGGAATGCAGAATTTTGCGATCCCGATTCTTTGCCATTTCAAAGGCATCCCGCACAATCCGTTCGATTTCCGGACGGCTGTAGGAGATGGTATCGTAGGCACTGTTTTCATCATGACCACGTTCCCCAAAATAAGCGCCGCCGGTCAGTTCCCGGCAAATAACGATATCCAGTCCATCCAGCAGACCTTTTTTCCATACAACACGGTCAGCCAGAAAGTCATAGTATTTAATAGGGCGAATGTTGCAGTACAGCCCCAGTGATTTGCGGATGGCCAGCAGCCCTTTTTCCGGGCGCAGATCAGCCGGTTCCACAGTATCATATTTGGGAGCACCCACTGCCCCTAACAGAATGGCATCACAGCCTTCCACGATTTTCCGCGATTCTTCCGGATACGGATTGCCGTACACATCGTATGCGGCACCACCGAATAAGGCTTCTGCATATTCAACATCCAGGTTAAATTTTTCATCCACTTTATTTAATACGACCTGCGCGGCCTCTACAATTTCAGGGCCGATGCCGTCGCCTTTTAATACTGCAATTTTCATTTTGCTTCCACCTTCGCTTTTACATAGTTTAACAGATTACCTGCGGCGATAATTTCCTGGATAAAAGGCGGGAAGGTTTCTCCCTGATAGGCCTTACCCTGCGTCAGATTTTTAATGATACCCTGTTCCACATCCACTTCCAGCTCATCCCCGGCCTGGATTTCGGCAGCCGCTTCCGGACTGGCAATGATAGGCAGACCAATATTGATGGCATTGCGATAGAAGATGCGGGCAAAGCTTTCCGCGATGACACAGCTTACGCCAGAAACTTTAATCGAAATCGGCGCATGTTCCCGGGAACTACCGCAGCCAAAGTTCTTACCGGCTACCAAAATATCTCCGGCGCTGATCACCTGGCTGAAGTTGGGAATGGCGTCCTCCAGGCAGTGTTTTCTCATATTTTCATCGCTGGCATCATTGAGATACCGGGCGGCGATAATCACATCGGTATCCACATCGTTGCCAACTTTCCATACTGTTCCCTTATACATTAGGCTTCTACCTCCTCAGGTGCAGAAATTTTCCCTGTAATGGCAGACGCTGCCGCAATAACAGGATTGCATAGATAAACTTCACTTTCCGGGTCGCCCATCCGGCCGATAAAGTTGCGGTTGGTAGTGGCCAAGGCCCGTTCGCCTTTGGCCAAAATGCCCATATAGCCGCCCAGGCAAGGCCCGCAGGTAGGTGTACTCACTACGCCGCCGGCTTCCATGAAAATATCAATGAGACCTTCTCTCATGCACTGCCGATATACCTCCGGCGTGCCAGGAATGACAATCAGACGCAGATAGGGCGCAACCTTTTTGCCTTTTAAAATTTTAGCGGCGGCCTGCATGTCCTCCATACGTCCGTTGGTGCAGGAACCAATTACAACCTGATCGATGGCTACATCGCCGAAGGTGCCGATTTCCTTGGTGTTGGACGGCAGATGCGGAAAAGCCACCTGAGGCTGCAGCGTAGACAAATCTACCACGATTTCCCGTACATATTCGGCGTCAGCATCGCTGAAATATTCTACAGGTTCCCGCTGGAACCGATCCTTCACATAAGCTCTGGTAATATCGTCTACTGCAAAAATGCCGTTTTTGGCGCCGGCTTCGATCGCCATATTGCAGATGGTCAGGCGGCTGTCCATAGACAGATACTGCACACCATCGCCCACGAATTCCAGCGATTGATACAACGCGCCATCGACTCCAATTTGACCAATGATATAAAGAATGACATCTTTACCGCTAATCCAAGAATTTTCCGGCTTGCCGGTTACGATTACCTTGATGGCTTCCGGAACCCGCAGCCAGGTTTCCCCGCTAATCATGGCGGCGGCAATGTCGGTGCTGCCCATCCCAGTAGCAAACGCACCCAAAGCACCATAAGTACACGTGTGAGAGTCGGCACCGATAATGAGATCGCCAGGGCCGACAATCCCCTGTTCTGGTAACAAACAATGTTCTACACCCATCTTACCTACTTCATAATAATGCTTAATATTGTGCTCTTTGGCGAAATCACGGATTACCTTGCACTGTTCCGCCGACTTAATATCCTTAGTTGGCGAGAAATGGTCGGGAATCATGGCAATTTTATCTTTATCAAACACATCTGTAATGCCTACCTTTTTCATTTCCCGCACAGCGACAGGACCGGTAATATCATTGCTGAGTACAATATCCGTTTTGGCGGTAATCAGCTGTCCCGCTTTTACCTCTGGCAGACCGGCATGGGCTGCCAGAATTTTCTGTGTAATGGTCATTCCCATTCTTGCATCATCCCTTCTTGTGGTATCCTTGTGAAAACAGCCGAAGCTGCTTCTGACTGATTGTGCAGAGTTGGTACAGATAAAAAAATCCTTTTCATCTCTCAGAGACGAAAAGGATTCCGCGTTACCACTCTATTTGACAAAACCAACACAGTTTTGTCCACTCAGACTCTATAACGGCGAGACCGGCTTTTCCTACTAACGTTTCCCTGTTCAGAAAAACAACTCCGAGGCCAGTTCCCCTGCGCCAGCCACTGCCTTGCACCCTCCGGCAGCTCTCTGGAAACCAGCTCACAGACTACTCTTCCCCATCAATGTCTTTTACTTATATTTTATTATTATAAGCATTCCAAAAATAGTTGTCAATTTAAAATTAAAGAAAATTCATTTTTCTTATATAGAATTTTTCTCTTATTATCGAACTTTTATTCGTTCTGTATTTACAGTTATACTCGTAAAAGGTTTTCATCCTGCAATAAGTTCTCTATATTTGCACGACAAGTTATATGTTGTAACCCAGAAAAAAGACTTGCTCACCAATCTAAAAATCGGAAAGCAAGCCTATACTTTATTTAGAAGTTTTTTGCAAAAAAGAATTATACACCTAAGTTCATTTCTGGAGCGCTTTTTGCCTCTTCTGGAATTGCAATTTCTCCTACATTGTCGAAATCATATAAAGCCATAGAAATGAACATTTTGTCTACTGTAAAATCCATATCCTCTGTAGCAATATTCATCTTCTCAAAGACTTTTGTCATAATATTCTGCATCATAGCTGTCATATCCATTTCATATTTTATAGGCAGCTTACTTTCGTTGTCAATCCAGATTGCAACGGACAGATCTCCCAAATCCTGATAGATTGCTGCAGCATCCTCAGCGGTCAAACCATACTGCGCTAACTGTTCTTCCATTCCAGACGCCGCCATAACTTCATTCAAGACATCGTTTGCAATAATACCTTCATATTTTGTGGCTTCACTATCATTCACCTGTTCCGTGCCAGCTTCCTTGAATGAATCAATATTTTCCAGATAAATGCTCATGGAATCCTGTGCTTTGTATTGCTCCAGCTGAGATGCGTCAGCCAACGTCTGTTTACCCCAAGTAGTACCATCATTCATGTACATTACCAGATTGTCTCCATCCTGACCAGCGTACATCAGCATGTCTACTTTTCCCTGTGCAGCCACGTCTATGGTCATTTGCATTTCCATTGCCAACGGGTCAGCATTGTAGGCAATTTTCCCTGTCGTAGTACTTGTGATAGTCTGACCACCGGCAGACATGTTCATATCCATAACCATGTCATAACGCATACTGCTTACTTCATTCAGGGCATCCTGCGCTGCCTTCATTACATCCTCAGTGGAATTTCCACCATTGCCGCAAGCTGTCAGACTTACCAACAACATCAATACCAAGCCCAATACCAGCCATGTTTTCATTTTTTTCTTCATACTTTTTCCTCCTTTATTTTTTAACATGAAATTACTACTAATAGCTTAACATAGAAGAGAAGAAAAGTAAGTATTAAGGATTTTTAGAAAATTTATCTTTCACGAATTTTCATTCTGTACAGAACGAATTATGCCTTCCTGCACCATCTGTACGAACAACGGCCCTAATTTGGGGTCAAACTGACGGCCCGATTCTTCTAAAATGATCGCCAGCGCTTTTTCTTCCGAATATGCCTTTTTATAAGAGCGACAGGAAATCATAGCGTCAAAGGAATCGGCAATGCAAAGAATCCGTGCCGAAAGGGGAATATCCTCTCCCCCAATATGCCGTGGATACCCTTTGCCATCCCAGCGTTCATGATGTCCAATCACGGCAGGAATGACATAATCCAAAGAAGGCAAATGCCGGATAATCCCAATGGAGTTTTCTACATACTGCTGCATAATCTGATATTCATCGGGCTCCAGCCGTCCCGGTTTATTGAGAATATGTTCTGGAATGCCGATTTTCCCAATATCATGCAATAATGCAGCTTCCTCAATAATGGCCACACTCTCTGTGTTCAAACCGCATGCTTTCGCAAAGTTCGCCGCATAAACGGCCACATTTTTAGAGTGACTGAAGGTGTAGTGATCCTTGGTATCTATGGCCGCAGTCAGCGCATAAATGGTGGAGGCATATTCAGAATAGATTCCTTCCCGATAGCCGGTGCCGCTTTCCGTAGATAACGGACAACTCCACTGTATTTCTCCCACTGCATAAATAACCACT
>DKVF01000016.1:0-1287 GCA_002491065.1 Peptococcaceae bacterium UBA7185 | reverse complement strand
CCACTGCGTTTGGCTTGATATAATGCCTGATCCGCATTGTCCATCAATTGTTTTCGGTTGTTAGCTGCATAAGGAATTGCGCAAATACCAGCACTGATAGTCAGCACCTTTTGCCGGTAAAACTGATTTGGCCGTTGTTTGTTGATATCCATCACTTGTTGGCGAATGTTATCGGCTATATTTTTAGCTGCCAACATATCATGCTGGGGCAAAATAAGCGCAAACTCCTTTCCGCTGTAGCGGGCTACATACCCGTTTTCACCCACACAAGCCCGCAAAACCCTCGCCACCTGCTGCAGCGCCAAATCGCCTTCCTGGGTACCATATAGCTGGTTATAGAGCTTAAAGTCATCTACACTGAGCAGAACTAAACTGAGGGAGCTGTTCTTGTATTTTTCCGTTTCTTGCTCTAAAATCTCATAAAAATATTTTCGGTTTAACAAGCCTGTCAACTCATCAGTCCGCGCTTCCAAATAAACCTTCTCATACAGATGAAAATTTTTCACGGCAATGGAGCCGATAGATTTTACCGAATCCAAAAAATTCAAATCATCATAAGTAAAGCTTGTATTTTTTTCTTTGCCTGTCATCATGACAAAGCCTACTAATTGCTGTTCATCTTCCAGTGGCACCAGACATTCAATCTCCAACTCCAACAAGAGTTGTTTTTCCGTCTCCCACATAGACTTATAAACCACCGTTCTTCGAAAATCCTTCATCAACAGGCAGGCATTGTTTCGCTCCAGCCATACCACGACAGGATTATCTTTCTTCAGGTAATAGCTGCGCTTATCCAGCGCGTTGGTGCTATAGCTAACCTGATACCGCTCGCCGTTGTTATGAATCAGGCATACATATACTTTTTTGACGCCAATGGTATTCTGAATAACTTGCACCATCACATCTAAGATTTCATTAATATTCAGACTTCGGGAAACAGCGGCGCCGAATTCTTTTAGAGTTTCCGAACGTATAAGCTCCTCGCGAATAAAAATTTTGTCCAGTAGATGCTTTAACGCCTGATAAATGCACGCTGTCGCCACTAAAAATACGGCGGAAACAATCAAAATATCGAAGTTGGCGAACTTTGGAAATTTGTCCACCACAAAACGGCGCAATGGAAACACCACATTGCTGAAAATCAGCAAGGAACAAACAGCGGCAATCACATAGCAGCTTCCCTTCGATACCAGCAATGTCAGCTTAAACACACGGCGTGCATATAGCAAAACGGCTCTACGTCAAATGTTGGGGTGCAAAAACCCCATAGAAAAAAATTATAGAATG
>DKVF01000055.1:34270-69452 GCA_002491065.1 Peptococcaceae bacterium UBA7185 | reverse complement strand
AACATTTGACGTAGAGCCTTTTTTATTATATGGCATTAGCAGAATTAGACGTTATATATCTTACAATGGTGGCCCAGAACAGGAAAAAGTTTAAGTTACCACAATATAATATTATTTCGTCTGAAAAAGTGCTTTGTAGGGTTCGAAAGGACATTTTCAAAACGTTTGTGTAAAACTAATTAATGTAGGGGAAATTACAAAATGGTTATGCAAATCAAACATAACAAAATATAAAAGATTACACCAAAAGCATTTTTCAAAAGAATATTTATTAGATAAAATTGAATTATAAAAATAATGATTCACGGTGAATCTGCAACATATATGGGTACCCAGCAGATTATTGTGAAGTCATTAGGAAAAAAGTTATCTGATTCATATAGAATTGGAAAGAAAGGAGTGGGCTTGATGCCGATCACAACAGGGAAAAAAACAAAAACTTTAATCAATTTTGCAGTTGTTTGTTTATTTATGTTTGGTTTTCGATATCTGCCGCCCATCGGTTCTATTACTCCATGGGGGATGCAAACTATCGGGATTTTTATTGGTGTACTGTATGGCTGGACTGTTGACAGCAAGATTTGGCCCAGTTTATTAGGAATTGTTGCGTTGGGATATTTGCCTGACAGAACAGTGTTTCAGACATTAGGAATTTCTTTTACAGATAATCTGGTTTTAACGACATTATTTATGTTTTGTTTTTCAGCAATTGTAGAGGAAGTTGGCTTGAGCAAATATGTTGCTAACTGGTGCATCAGCCGTAAATTTGCTACGGGAAAACCTTATATTATGCTTGCAATGTTCTGTCTGGCGGCATGGTTGGTTTCTTCCTTTGTAAATCTATTTGCTTCCATGCTGCTGCTGACAATTATCTTTGGAAAATTCTGTTCACAGGCAGGTTTCAAAACAGGGGACAAATACCCTGCTTATGGCACTGTTGCAATTGTTTTGGCTTGCACAGTCGGCGGTGGAATTTTCCCCTTTATGGGACAGTCCTATGTGGTAAACACAGTTATGGAAAAAACTACTGGTGCTACAATGAACTTTGTCATGTTTACCTTGATTCAGATTGTATTCAGTATTGTGACAATGGGGACATTCCTTGCGTTACTGAAATTTATAGTGAAGCCGGATGTATCTCTGTTACTTCGTGATGATGACCGATTTGCCTGCTATCGGGATGATAAAATGACTGGTGCGCAGAAACAGGCAGTAGGGTTAATTGCATTACTGATGGTGCTGTTATTCCTGCCGGGAATTCTGCCTGTCAGCTGGGGCATTACGATTTGGTTAAAAAATCTTAGTGTACCGGGTGCTGCTGTGCTGACACTGGCCGTTTATTAGATTATTAATCTAGGTCGAGAGGATGTGGTGCCTTTCAGCAAGCTGGCACAAGGTGTCAACTGGGATCTAATCATGATGTTTGCTACTATTGCACCGTTGGTTGCAGCAGTGAATGCTGCGGAATCTAATATTATGCCGTTTGTTGTGGAACAACTGAGTGGCATTCTGGATGGCATGGGGCCAATCACATTTATAGTCGTTTTCTTCTTCATTGCAATGGTTGTATCGCAATTTGTAAACAATGTGGCCGTTGTACTAGCCTTTATGCCGGTGATGTTCGCCTTTGGGCAGTCGCTGGGAATCAGCCCGCTGGTAATTGCCATTCTGGCTTCGTACATTCTGAATATTTCCTTCTGCACGCCGACTGCTTCCGGTAACGCAGCTTATCTTTTCAGTTTCAAAGAATGGATCAGTTCAGGGCAGGCATTTAAAGCAGGTCTGGTAATTCAAATTATCGCAATGCTGTTTACTGCGTTGGGCGCACCTATTATAATGGCATTATTTTAACAGGACAGCTGAATAATTGGTTTCCAATGAAAACGTTGGTATTTCAGAGAGATATGCAATTTTGACATAAGATAACATAAAAATACCCATGAGAAGCATTTTTCAAGAAGCAAGTTATCTTATAAGATGGAATTATGAACCTGTATCTGGCATCTGATGAGGCAAACTATATTGTAGGTCAGGTTGTCAGTGCCAACGGCGGATTGTATATGTAATAAAAATAAGTTTTCAGATGGCAGAGCCCTCTAGTGTTCTGCCATCTGTTTGCATCAGGAAGTTTGATTAAACAAGTGGAATATGTGATGCACAAAAAAATATGGAACGAAAGGAGGCAATCAAATATGGATTTGCATACACTGATGATACTCTTTCTGGCTGTCTTGCTGGCCTCGTTTTTACATGGAATTAGTGGTTTTGCCTTTGGGATTGTAGCGTTGATGATCTTTCCTTATTTCTTTCCGTACACAGAGGCAATTGCGCTGACCTCTTTGATGATGATTTTTGTGTTACTGTATAACGCTTGGCTGTATCGGAAATACATTGCATGGAAGCTAATCCCGGTGCCGATTCTGGCCTATATGGGGATGGATTTTCTGGCCATCCTGTTGTTAAAATATGTAGGTGATAATCCAATCTGGTATCGGCTGCTGGGCATAATGTTTTTGATTTTAGCGGTATATATGTACTGGGGACAGGATAAAATCAGAATCAAACCTACTGTGGCGAACGCCGTATTATTTAATGCAGCCGGTGGTATCGTCAATGGTTTATTTGGAGCAGGCGGGCCCGTTGCGGCGATTTATTTTCTGTCAGTCTGCGAAAGCAAAGAGGAATACTTGGGCACCACACAGATGCTGTTTTTATTCTGTGTACTGATTGATCAGGCAAATCGGATTTTGAATGGTATGGTGACATCTACACTGGCTCTGTACGGGGTATGTTGTTTGTGGTGCATTGTGATAGGGCTGTTTCTGGGCAAGAAGCTGTTTGAGCGGATCAGTGCCAAAACATTCAAATTGATTATCTGTGCAGCCTTGTTGATTGATGGTTTGTATATGCTGCTGTTCCGTTAACAAACAGGACGTGGGTATTTTCTGAAATTTTGTTTGGCGAGATAAAGCAAAATGAAAATGTTTGTTTTTGACATGATTTTGACCAGAAGGAAAAATAAGTTATCATAAGTATTTAACCTAAAGGTCAAAAGCATGTCATTTTTATATCTGCTGGAATTTGCATAATGTATTATCTGTCATCTATGGAGAATAAGTGTCAAAATAACAGAAACCTTTATTTTTTCTCCCATATCATAGTAAAATCTGCCTCTCCAGTATCCTTATCCATCCCTTTTGCTGCAATGGAGAGTCCTTCTCGCAGATAAAATTTTACTGCACGTTGATTTTTTTCATAAACATTTAAGGAAAAGGCAGCGTGATGTTTTTTGACGCAATCCAAAAGACTTTTGCCAATTCCGCTGGAGCGGCAGCTTTGCTCTACAAAAACCCCAGCGAGATAATCCCCCATCATGCCGACAAATCCCCGTATTGTTTGTTCCTGCTCATACACATAAATTTCTGCCTGTAGAAGCTGTTCCTGGACAAAAGGATATTGGGCAGTCCAATATCCTTTTGGAACAAAATCATGAGCGTCTAAGTTGGCTGCCAGCCAAATTTGCATCACCTGTTCTGTATCCCTTGTTTCAAATTTTCTTATCATTGTTGAGCCCTCCTCTAAAAGTTAAATAGAGATATGGGATTGATAAAGGCGGGCGATATGCGATATTCATAATAAAGCCCAAATAACGGTTTATTTTCCGTGGCGAGTTGATGCGTTTCTCTATTTGTCTTCTAACAAACTTTTGTAATAGGAATTTGCGTTGTATAGTACGGCGCATGGATTGTGTCCGGTAACACGGTCTTTAGAGATTAATGTTGTTACGAGAGCGTCGGAATATTTGTAAAACAGACTGTCGTGACCTACGCAAAGTCCGATGGCGACGTTTAAGTCGGTGTGTTCTGCATTGAGCATTTTGGCTTGCAGAATAGGATTGCACATATTTTTGCCGCTGTTTTCACATTTTGCGCTGATTCCCAGCTGCGTTTTGGGAATGGCGCCGGCTTTGCAGCAGATGCCAAACACTTCAAAACCGTTTTTACGCAGAATTTTTGCAAATACTTTGGCTTCCTCCAACAATCCCATGCAAGTCCCGATGCCAATTTTCTTGGCGCCAATGCGTTTGGCAAATTCGACGGTTTCCTCGACGCGAGTCATTTTTCCATAAAATTCGGATTCTACATTAGCGGCATTTACCATAATGCGATGATTTTCCTCTTCCTTGTAGCAATCCAGAGCTTCCTGTAAAAGTGCTGGGTCCATATTTTTCGTCAGGCAGAAAGCGGGATATTTTTCTGCTTCCCCTTTTTTGCAGGCTTTGGCGGCACAATCAATGCAGGATAAGGTTTGTGGTTTGTCGGTCATAAAAATACACTCTTTTCTGAAATTTATTTTGATTCTGTTTTCAGTATAGTCAAAGGGTAAATGTTCGTCAAGGAAATTCGCGGCGTTATTTTTGTGCAGAAAAATGGATATAAAAGGGCAAATAATTTTCATGTAAGCTGCAAAAATAATAAAATAAAAAAATTCATACAGGCAGCTGTTGCATTTGCAGCAAAAAATCGCATCTAAGGGGAAAGAAAGGGTGTATTAACAGTAACTTTACGTCATATCTTTCATAGAATACCGTAGAATAGTTGCGAGGAGCTGGTACAGATGCAAAGTATTTTTTTTGATATGCCGGCGGGGACGTTGAGCCGCAGACCGGAGCTGCAAAGCTGGTTAAAGGACCAGCATGGAGAAACGGGTTTATCGCGGCGGCAGGGCTATGACAGATTGCTGCTGCAGGCGGAAGACGATCAGAAGCTGTATGATTTGCTGGAAACAATTACATTTGAAGAAAGTATGGATTGGATTCTGTCAGAGGAAGGCAAGTCTTACCGGCGTTTTTTAGAGCCGGAAGCTTACACAAGTTTTCAGCAGATGGCGCAGCAACGAATACAAAAAATGGAGCCGCAGCTGCGCAGCATTATTCGGCAGGATTTGGAACGGCTCCTGACAGACGCAGATAGCTTCAATGTAGGCGGATATCTGCAATTCTCTGCGCGCAAGCTGAAACGCTTGTTGCGTCACTCACTGCGAGAAGAGTATAATCGTTTGGAGAATGAACTGGAACAAGAGGAGTTTGTGGAATTACTGCGTTTTTTTATTTCTATTCAGCCGCCTTTGTTGGAGGAAGCCCATCTTACTTTATATGGAGATCGTTTTACCCTGACTGACGAATGGGGGAATGATTTGCGGGAGATTTATCTGGAATCTTTATCGGAGGAAGAACTTGTTGGTGTCAGCAGCAATGATTTGATGATGAGTATTCTGATTACGCTATTGCCGCAAACTATTTTTGTGGAAATCAGGCAAACTCCCAAATCCGAAGAATTTCTACAGCTTTTGCAACGTGTCTTCCGTGAACAGATTGTATGGAAAGAAACAGAGGAAGAGTAGACAAAACCGGCTTTTGACGATGCTTGTCAAAAGCCGGTTTTTGCGAATCTAAATGGTGTCGGTATTAACTGAGCAGCATATACCAACCGTCCAGAAACCTCAGCAAATAGACAATTTTTTTGAACGTGGCGCTGTCGATGTGCTGGAAAATTTTATTGCCAATCCAGAGCCCCAGCAGAATGGGTACAATGCAGAAGGCTGCATATTGAAACAGCAGGGGTGTGACCATACCGCTGATTCCTTGCACAATTCCTGCAAGAAAAGTGGAAAGCAAAAGCATCACTACAATTTCCAACACCCCATCATATCTTTTCTCTAATTTTGCGCTTAGTGTACTATCACAGTAGAGTTTTGTCAATGATAAACTGAAAATAAGATTTTAAGTGCAGTATAGGCATGTTTTGCACTAATGCTACAATAGTTGATTTCCCATTCTGCGGCGGGTATAATTAAGAAAGAATTTGCAATATGATTTGTGAAAAGAGAGGGAACGTTTGTGGAATGGCTGGGAGATCTGGTTTATGTTTGTCCGTTATTATTTATTGCTGGTGTGATTGATGCTATTGCCGGAGGTGGAGGGTTGATAGCGCTGCCTACCTATTTGATGACAGGGATGCCGGTGCACATGGCGTATGGCTGTGGCAAACTGCAGTGCAGTATGGGAAGTACAATGGCGGTGTTGCGTTTTTGGAAAAACGGCGTGTTAGATGGAAAATTTGCAGTGCTGACTGCTGTGGCGGCGATGACGGCGTCAGCCATTGCTACCCAGCTGGTATTATATTTAGATGGGGAAGTGGTGCGAAAGATTGTGCTGGTGATGCTGCCTATTGCTGCAGTTTTAATTTTGCTTCCCAAAAAGAAGGGACAAGGCAATATTATCAAGCAGGTAGTAAATAGAAAGAATATTTTGTTGGTGATCGTGGCAGGGTTGTTGCTGGGAACTTATGACGGGATGTTTGGCCCCGGCGGCGGCACCATTGCGATTATGATTTTTTCCTTGCTACTCCATTATGACTTGCGCGTAGCGTCCGCCAACAGTAAAGTGGTAATTATGGCTTCTAACTACATGGCGTTGGTGGGATATTTAACTACGGGCAATATTGTCTTTCAAATTGCCATTCCGGCTACCATTTGCAATATGCTGGGAAACTATGTAGGCGCAGGGCTGGCGATAAAAAACGGTGAAAAATTGATTCGACCGTTGATGCTGCTGATTGTAGCGGGCTTGATTATAAAGATATTGGTGGGATAGTTTTTTGAACTGTCAAGTATTTACCGAATGTTCGGGTAGAAGAAATTCAGTAAAAAAAAGAAAAATGATATATACTTTGGGAACTATTGCAAAAGTGGTTGTATAAACCAACGAGTGGTAGTTCCTTTTTAGTTTTACAAAAACAGGACAGGATACATATTCTATTTGGTAGCCTTTACAATAAGGACTTTTCCGCCAGACAGCGCATTGATTATGATATGCTTCAGTTTTTTATTGAAACTACTCCAGCAACACTTGAAACATAAGAGAGCAATGGCATGGTATACTTTTTATGAAAGAAATATTTTTAATCATTTTTATAAATTAAAAATGATTTTTAAGGAGGATGAATTGTTTATGCTAAGAAAAGAAGGTTTAACTGAAAAACTGATGATTCTGGGCATTGACGGGATGGACCCTCGTTTCACCAGAAGAATGCTGCGGGAAGGAAAAATGCCTAATGTACAGAAGCTTATTGATGCAGGTGCATGTAGAGAGGACCTGATGCTGCTGGGGGCAAACCCGACCATTACGCCGCCATTGTGGGCTACTCTGGCCACCGGGGCCTATCCAATGACACACGGCATCTTTGACTATGCTATTTCTGGAGAGCCCCATAAAGAAATCACTATTGACGCATTTTCATCCGCGTTCTTAACAGCAGAACCAATTTTTAATGTTACGGCAAAAGCGGGCATTAATACATTGGTATTCCATTGGCCGGGCGGAAGTTGGCCTCCGACTGTAGATAACGGGCATTTATGGACCGTTGACGGTTCCAGCCCAGGTGCAGTAGGCGGATGGACAAGCAGACTGGATTTTGACAGCATTATCATTGCCAGTGAATTAACGAAAGAACCTTCATATACATTCATGGGCGCTATTACGAGCGACCTGAAAGGGGACGAAAAGCTGCCCTATTATAACTATAAGTTAGGTCTGCGTGAATTAGGCAAACTCTCACCGGAAGGCAAGGCATTGCCAAATCAGTATCAGGAAGAAATTGATGCGAAAATCGGTGTAGAAGGGTATCATAACAATGTAAACTATAACATTCAGACAGATGCTGTTGACCACACACAGTGGGCTGTAGCAGACTTCCCTTGCAGCTGTAGCATGTCTCCAATTACAGTACCGGAAGGATGGGAATTTGCTATTCCGGAAGATAGTAGAGAATTTACAATCAGAATCATCTATGGTCGAGTATCTCGTCCTGCACTGATTTTGAAAAATGCAGATGGTAGATATGACCGTGTAGCAATCTATAAAGACAAAGCATCGGCAGAACCATTGGCAATTTTAGAAGACGATGTATTCTATGAACGCATGTATGATACATTCATTAACGAAACAGGGGAACATCCTGTAACACGCAACCTGAGTATGCTGAAAATTGCAGAAGACGGCAGTTATGTACGCATCTGGTCTTCGCCAAGTATGCTGTGCGATGATGATCGTATTTTCTATCCAAAATCGCTGCATAAGGAATTGACCGATCTGTTTGGACCACCACAGCCAAGCAGTCAGATGAGCGGTCGTGACGCTGATCTCATCATGAAATGTAACAATGTTCAGTGGAACCTGGCTGCAAAATGGCAGAGCCAGTGCATCCATCACCTGATTGAAACAAAAGATATCAAAGCAGTATTTTCTCATTATCATAATGTGGACTTACAGACCCACAACTATATTAAATATCTGAAGAATCGTGAAGATTCCAATCTGGATGAAAGCGAAGTTCTGAAATTTGCTGAAGCTACCTATAAGACAACCGACGACTATTTGGGTACCTTCTTGCATTTTCTGGATGAAGGCTGGACCATCATGGTAGTCAGCGATCATGGGCTCACCTGTGGGGAAGAAGACTGCACCTGCATCTTGGGCGACATTGTTGGTGTGAACGTGGATCCACTGCGTAGATTTGGTTACACTGTTCTGAAAACCGATGAAAACGGAAAAGACATTGCAGAACTGGATATGTCCAAGACAACTGCATATCAGACACGTTCCAGCAGCATTTATGTAAACCTGAAAGGCAGAGATCCAGAAGGGATTGTAGACCCGGCAGATAAATGGGAACTGGAAGAACGGATTATTACTGATTTGTATTCCATGAAAGATCCAAAAACCGGAAAACGTATGGTAAACTTGGCATTGCATAACAAAGATGCTTATCATTTAGGT
This sequence comes from Peptococcaceae bacterium UBA7185, assembly GCA_002491065.1. GTDB lineage: Bacteria > Bacillota > Peptococcia > Peptococcales > Peptococcaceae > UBA7185. The sequence goes on along the minus strand of DKVF01000055.1, from coordinate 60,613 downwards.
TTAGGCGGACCTGGTTGCGGCGATATCACTTTCTTTATGGCAGATGACTATACACTGGGACATGGTGCGGGGATGTCCACTGCTGAAGGGCATAATGACACTTCCTTGTCCCCAATCTTTATTGCAGCAGGGAGAGGGATTAAACCTGGTCTGAAAACAAACCGTGTTATCCGTGAAGTTGACGTTGCTCCTACCGTAGCAGCATTGATGGGTGTCCCTTATCCAGAAGAATGTGAAGGTGCACCAATTTATCAGATTCTGACAGACCAAATCTGATAAACGTTTCTGCAAATAAAAATAATTTGTATCATGTTCATAGAGCTATCAGGCGAAAAGTTTTATAATTTAGTATACTTCTTTCGTAAGTGGGGCTGCCGCTTTAACGAGCTTTTATTCGTTGAAGCGACAGCCCATTATTTTTGCCCACAGAAAAAAGGCTGCTCGCGATTCTCTTCGTGCGCAGCCTTTTTATGATTAATCTGACGATGAAATGAGGTAATTTATAAAAACATTTGTTTTGCGTACAATTGTTGGCTTCGCAGATAGGTTTTTAAAAAGGTAATCAGAATCTTATCTGCTTCTGTGAATGTATAGGATTTGGCGAATACAATATTACAAGACGAGAAAATTGGTTTATTAAAAGGTCGAATCGTAATATCAGGATAGATAGGATTTATTTTGGAAAATAGGATTCACGGCAAGATACATATTGCATTATTTTGCACAATCGCGTCCAGGTGTTGATAGATGCTGGATGAAACTAAATTGATATTTCTAAGATTATAGTCGACTGACGAAGCAAACGGCAGTGCAGTGGTGACGACATCGGAACAGAGCTCCAAAGAGAAACTTTCATTTTTGGCTAGAGCAGAGTTTCTGTTTAAGTAAACATAGGCTTCAAATTCTCCAACTGGCACAGAATTAAAAAAGGGAGGAATATCAGTTGTGATATATGTTATCGGGTCATATCCCAGCAGGTATAAATGACCAGAGACGATCTGTTCCTCAGTAATGAAGTCATTGTTTTCCATACAAATCAGATCAATGTTCGGTGCAACTTCTCTGAATTTTTTGATAAAATCATTTAAAAAGATGGAGAAGAAGGGAGCAACGTGTAAAATACATTTCCCGTGGCAGCTTTGTGCTTGCTCTCCTGTAATGGAATGCTTTACATAAAAATGATTCTGCATGGCTGAGTAGTCTGTCAGAATCTTTTCTGCATATTTTACAAATTCAGCGCCATCTTCGGTGAGAGAAACGCCCTTGTTTGTGCGGACCAGTAATGTAAGCTGCATTTCTTCCTCTAATGAGGTGAGAATATTATTTAATTGTTGTTGCGAAATGTATAATTCTTTGGCAGCATGGTTGATGGATTTTGTATTCGCCACACTTATAAAATAACGCAAATGTTCAATTTTCATGAAACCACCTCATAGTTTCTGTGACAACGAAAGAATTAAAATATAATGAATAATTATATTTTAACACATTCTATTAGAACAGTACAAGATACTGTTGCCTATCTAGAAAGCAGATGCAAATCTTCCTTGTAACACTGCAAGAAAAGTAGGAGTCAGAAATATAAATAGTTGCGCTATACGCCGGAGATTTTTTGTAAAAATATTGTCTGATATTTCCTTGTATGTACAGCAAAGCTTTGCACAAAATAGATTTCGAGGAGGTGAGTTTGACATGAAAACTCGCAACGAACAGCCATCTTTTAAACAAAAAGCAGACAGCAAAGGGCAGAACAGAGCCGATAGCCGTCTGGATAACTGCAAAGACAGTCGCGGTATGAAAGGCGACATGAGAAGTGATTTGAAAGGCGATATGTGCAGCGAAAGCCGCTTGGACAACTGTACGAAGAAAAACCAATAACTGGTTCGTATAGAATTCGCAAAAGAGAACAAAATAGAATTACAAACGTGAAAGGGGGTGAACGCGATGTCCAGAAGTTCTAATGAACCAGCAACAGCAAATGCTGCTAACTTCTTAAACAACTTCAAATATGAAGTTGCCAATGAACTGGGAATCAACAACTATCAGACAGTTGATAAAGGTCAGTTGACCTCCCGTGAAAATGGTTATGTAGGTGGTTACATGGTACGTAAAATGATTCAGTACGCTGAACAGAACATGCCATCCTCCAATTCTTCCATGACTATGGGTATGAGCAAATAACTTTGCTTCATATGTTTAACAATTGAGTAAAGTTGTGCAGAGAGCTGCAATCACAATCGTAATGTGATGCAGCTCTTTTTTTGCTTGCATTGTAAGCTGACTTATACATAAAAATAGACTTACTTTTGATGTACAAAAGCATTGACATGCAGGTCGATTACGTAGTAGACTCAAATTACATAAAACTATGAGGAGGCATTTTCGATGTTAAATGAAGCAGTAAAAGAACTATTAAATGTACAGGTAAATAAAGAATTTTATTCCGCTTATCTGTATTTGGATTTTTCTAATTTTTATGAAGCAAAAGGTCTGGATGGATTTGCCAGTTGGTATAAAATTCAGGCACAGGAAGAACGAGACCATGCAATGTTATTTTATCAATATTTGCACAACAATGGAGTCCAGGTCGTATTTGAAGCGATAGAAAAACCGAATGTGCCTCTGGAAAATCTGATGGATGTATTAAAAGCAGGGCTACAGCATGAACAGTATGTGACAAGTTTGATCTATAATATTTATGCTGCCGCGCAAGAAGCAAAGGATTTCCGTACTACGCAGTTCCTGGATTGGTTTGTGAAAGAACAGGGTGAGGAAGAAAAGAATGCGCAAGATTTGATCAATAAAATGGAAATGTTCGGAAATGATCCGAGAAGTCTATACTTGCTCAACGAAGAGCTGAAAACCCGTGTTTATGCAGCGCCGTCTCTGGTGCTGTAAGTCTGGGCTTGATAAACAGGTGAGGACGATACCACTTTTTAAAGGTTAGATGAACAATGAGCCTTTAGAAGGTGGTATTTTTAATATCACGACAAAAAACCTCCCAACAGAAAATTCTGTTAGGAGGAAATAGGCTATATTTGAAACTTTTTATTTATCCAGTGGCCAGAACTGAATGCCGCCCTGTACAAATTTTACATTGTCATAGCCAGCATTGTTCAGAATCAGCTGACCTTCGAAACCACGGGTGCTCAGGATGCAGAAGACAACTACTTCCTTATCTTTTGGCACTTCGTTGGCACGAGCGCGCAATTCTTCAATTGGAATATGCAGCTGGTGTTTTGCTGGAACAGGTTTCTGAGCCCGTTCATGAGCGGTACGTAAATCTACGAATACCACATCGTCGCTGTCCAGTTTGGATTTGAATTCTTCATAACGCATATCATGAGCCTTGCCGTCAATGGTATTTTTCATAACATTGGCTGCGTTGGTCAGGTTTTCCATAGCAGAAGACAGTGGCGGAGCATAGCTCAAGTCCATGTTGGCCAGGTCATCTACTGTTGCGCCGAATGTCAAAGCAGCAACCATGGTGTCGATTCGTTTATCTACTTTACCAGGTCCAACGATTTGTACGCCCAGGATTTTTCTGGTTTTACGGTCTGCCAAGAGACGTGTCATGATCAATTTTTTGCCAGGCATAAAGTGTGTGATGTCTGGACCAGGAACGATACAGGTAACGGTATCATAGCCTAGCTGTTTTGCAACCCGTTCGGATAAACCGGTAGCGCCTAAACTCCAATCGAACATTTTGCAGACAGCAGTATTCAGCACGCCTTTATGGGTGTCATCGCCGCCAGTAATGTTGTTACCGATTACACGACCCTGACGGTTTGCGGTAGAGCCCATTGGTGCATATACACGCTGACCGGAGATCAGGTTGGTTGTCATGACACAGTCGCCGCCAGCATAAATGTCTGGGTCGCTGGTCTGGCAGTGGTCATTAATGATGATACCTTTATCTACTTCCAGGCCGGCATCTACAGCCAGCTGTACACATGGACGAACACCAACGGCAACCAGTACCATCTGTGCTTCTACTTCACCTTTATCGGTGAGTACGCCGGATACTTTTCCTTCATCATTTACCAGAATCTTCTCTACTTTGGTACTCAACATGAAGTTCAGGTCTTCACCTTCCAGATAATTTTGGAATACAGCGCCCATTTCGGCGTCTAATACCTGTGGGAAGATGGAGCCTTGCATTTCAATGATTGTAACGTCAAGTCCCCAATTGGCAAATGCTTCTGCACATTCCATACCGATTAAGCCAGCCCCGATTACAACAGCACTGGAAACTCCTTCGGTCTTAATGTAGTTCTGCATGTCAACAGCATCTTTCGGTGTTTTCATACCAAATACGCCGGTTGCATTGATATTTTCCATTGGCGGTTTGAAGTTGTCAGCACCAGTGGCCAGTACAAGTTTGTCATATGGTAAGATTTTTATTTCGCCGCTTTTTACATCTTTTACTTCTACAGTTTTTTCTGTGCGGTTAATTTTGGTAGCTTCCCAGCCCAACAATGTGTCGATATCCTTGGTAGCTTTCATAAATTCTGGAGTGCGGACAGCTTCCCAAGATGTTGTCATAAGATCATTCAGGTCTTTTACAGTAGCTCCTAGATAATAAGGTAAACCGCAGCCGCCATAAGAAATCCATTCTCCTTTTTCAACCAGTGTAACCTGTGCGTTTGGATTACACCGTTTTGCTCTTGCAGCTGCTTTTGGACCGGCAGCAACGCCGCCGATTACTACGATTTTTAAATCTGACATAAAGAGCTCATCTCCTCTAAAAATTGATTACAGTAACGACTAATACATGATTTGATTATACCGCGAACTTTCAAATAAAACAATGGGAATTCCTATAGAATGCAATGAATTATTTTAAATTATAGGGAACTTAATGCCATGTCCTACGTCAATAAGGGTAGAGCAAAAAAGAGCGCGTTTTTGAGAAGCAAAGGGAGGAAATTGTGAAGAAATTGTAATAAAAATACCAGTAAATAAAAAATTACAGAAAAATTACAAAATAAAAAGAGGAAACTATGCATACTATGGCGAAATTAAAAATATTATGCAGCAGTCAGGATTTATTAGCAAACTGAAAGAAGAGAGGGGTTTGACATGCAGCACACAAAGAAAGTATCAGTAATTCTTTTGCTGGCGTTTGTTCTGACCATGGTTATGCCGGTTAGTGCATTTGCAGCCAGCTTTTCTGACGTACCGAGCAATCATTGGGCAATTCAGCAGCTTGACCGTATGAATGCGCGAGGAATCATTGGAGGGTATGAGGACGGAACGGCTAGACCAAATAATCCGGTAACGCAATTTGAAGCGATTACGATGGCCAGCAGAATTATGGGTCTTACGTATGACGAAGCGACACACAAAGGCACGTATCTGCCGTTTAAATATCCTGACTGGACCGGTGCTTATAGTACGGCAGTAATTGCTTATGAAGCTGGGCTGATCGACAGCAATGATTTTAATCATAGCTCTGCGGCAAGTCGTGAATGGATTGCCAAGTTGTTGATTAAAGCTATGAAAGCGGAAAACGAAGTGAGCGGTGCAGCCAATGATGTCTTATCTTTTGGAGATACAAATTCTATTGGCAGCAATTATCTGAATTATGTAAAATTGGCTTATGATAAAGGGTTGATCGGCGGTTATACAGATGGTACATTCAAACCCAGAAACACCGTAACAAGAGCGGAAATGGCAGCTTTTCTATGCCGTGTGGAAGATAAAATAAATGGCACGTCAGACAATGTCATAAAAGGAAAAGTCACTACAGTCAGCGGTGTAAATGTTGGCATTGACGGCACCGATGGCAAATCATACAAGTTATACGCAACCACCAATAGTATTTTGTACAATAAGAGCGGGAAAAAAATTGGAGTGACGGATTTGGCCATTGGTGATTCCGTATATGTGGTCTATAAAAACAGTCTGCTCAATTATTTGGAAGTGCGTACCGAAGAATACACGACGGATACCAACCAGACAGTAGTGACCAACCTCAGCGGTACGATTGATTCCATTATCAGCGCCAAAAATACCATTGTAGTGGATAATGAAGAAAACCAACTGATCACTGTAATCGTGGATAAAAATACAAAAATCAATAAAGAAGGCAGCAGTATTGCGCTGGCATTTTCTGATTTAATGGTAGATATGAGTGTACGCATATCGATGGACAAAGATGACCAAACTGCCAATCAAATTATTATTGATGAAACCTCCGATGGACAAAAGGGTGGTACTATTTACAATGTAGATGTATATAACAACCGTATCACCATAGACGAGAAAACCGGTTTGCGCACCTATCGGATGTCTAAGAATATTGATGTGAGTATTTCCGGTATGCTGACCGCAACACCAAGTAGTTTGAAAGAAGGCGATCTGGCTACCTACACAATTTCTGATGGCGTGATGGTTGCTATCGCAGTAGGCGGCAGCAGTGACAGCTATGGCGGAAATGCAACAGTGAAATCTGTTGATACATCCAATCGGATTATAAACTATGTAACTTCAGGCAATGAATTAAAGGCTGCATATTATGCTAGCGGATTGGTTGTAAAATTTAAAAATGGTGAAAGCGGCACAGTGAGCGATTTGCAAACCGGCGACAAGATGAATCTTACGGTAAACAACAATCAGATTACTGCGATTACTGTAACCAGTCGAAATCAGAATGATGGTGCGCTGAAAGGGACTGTGTATTCTGTGAATACAGCGGAAGATTATATTTTAATCACTACCAGTGACGGCAGCCGGGTATCTTATGATTTGGCTGATAATGTAAGAGTTACATTATATGGTGAAAGTGCCTCTCTGGGTCGTTTGACCAAGGGCATGAAAGTTGAATTGACAATGCAGAACAATGAGGTTACTCGCATCAAAGCCAATGATATGATAGAAGGTGTAGTAAAGGCGGTAAACAACAACGCCAAGACCATTCAGGTAACGACAGATAGCGGCACAGAGATTTATGATGTATCCTCAAATGTAACAGTTTATTACTATAGAAGTACATCTTCCCGTCTGTCTTCTGTCAGTGTAGGCGATACTGTCAGCATGAAGCTTGTGAACGATGAAGTTACAGAAATTAAAGTGAACGAACAAGTGGATATGACCGTTATGGATGTATATTCCAATGGGAACTGGATTCGCTTGCAGGACGAAAATGGGAATAGGGTAAGTGCATACCTAGATGATGTAGAAGTAATTGTGGATGGTGTGCATAGCTCCTATGCACGGGATATCAACGTAGGTGACGATGTGGTTGCTACTTTTGCAGGACAAACGCTGACCAAATTGGAAGTATCAGCGACAGGGGGAACAAGAGGGGAAGTAACCAAGGTCAATACCTCTACCAACACATTAACTGTTCGCACCTTCAGCAATGATACACGGACAGTACAGTTTAACAGCAGTGTGCGTGTTGTGAAGAATGGGACCACTTATAACAGTCTCAGCGCCATCAATGTAGGTGACCGCATTTTGGTGGACTCGCTTTCTGGCAGTCAAAAAGAAATTACCGTGATGGACAGCAAAACTGCGGATGTGCGTTATGCTACCAGCGGATTAATTCAGTTCTTATCAGACACGAATGGCTATTCCTATAAAACAATCAACGGATGTTACTGTCATGACAAAGGATCTACTCGTCAGTTTACATTAGACAATCTGGTTAGAAATGATAACGTTACCATTTACTACACTGACCGCAATAGCGTGTATGAGGTAGTACGGAACTAAATATTGAAGCGCAGTGTAAACATAGAGCGATGCGCTGTGATCAGAAAAGCCGACGTGGATGCGTCGGCTTTTTTAGTTGTTTTTATCTGTTAGTATACATTTAATGGGATTGGTTTAGTGCATTTAAAATATAGGTCTCGATTTCTTTAGGCAAGGATTTTCGTTTGAGAACCTGATGCAATTTTGCATTACCATTGGGATGCAAATGAATATAATCATAATATTCTTCAACCAGATTGATTAATTGCTCACGACTGATATCAAGAGCCAATGCCAGATAAATTAAATCGTCAATCATATCAGTGATCTTGGTAATGCCAATGTCATATAATTTTTGTTTGTAATTCATTGCTACAAAGGTACCCTTTGCAGGCGTCGTGATAACATACCCCTCTCGCTCTAATTCAGTATAAGCACGCCGTGTGGTAATAACACTGATTCCCAGACTTTGTGCCAACGCGCGCACAGAGGGTAAGTGCGTGCCGCCGTGCAGACTGCCATTGATAATTAGTTGTTTTATTTGTTCTGCAATCTGTTCATATAAAGGGATTTCTGATGCTTTATTGATGTAGATGTCCATAATGTAGCCATCCTTTCTCTGTATATATCTGTTAAGATAACAGTAACCGCAAGAGATGGGTTTGTCAAGCATAAATTATGCAATATCATTAATTTCAAGAGATTGATGAAGTATCAAGATAGAAAAGTTATCATGATATAGAGGTTACATTAAACGTCTTTTCCGTATTAGTCGAAAAAGACTAGCGAAAAATAAACGCTTACAAAAAGTTTTGGAGTGTTAACTCCACTAGAAAGCATGTACTATACATGGTGGCAAGATAACAAAAAGCTGCCACCAGTGTTCGTCAACTGGTGGCAGGAATGTTTTTTTATTGTTTACTTCACGAGAAGCAGCTTAGCTCAGGATACGCGGAAGAATTTTTGCTGCAATCGTTAGTTCATTTTATCTTTCTACAACTATTTACTGAGTAAGTTGCACACGGCGTTGGCATATGCAACAGGGTCCTCAATGCTTAATCCTTCGATGAGCAGTGCCTGATTGTATAAGATATTGATATAATCGGCTGCTTTTTTCTCATCGGTCGGATATACATCACATAAGGTCTGGAAAATTGGATGGTTGGCATTCAATTCCAGGATTCGCTCTGCTTTGTGATAATTGGGCTCTGGCATGGTATCCAATACCCGTTCCATTTCGATGGAAATAGGACCTTCACTGGCAAGGCACACAGGGTGACTCTTTAAGCGTGTAGACAGTTTTACTTCTTTTACTTTGCCAGCCAATGTTTTGGTGCAGAATGCCAACAAATCTTTGTTGTCCTCTGATTTTTGGGCAGCGGCTTCTTTTTCCTCTGCGCTTTCCAAATCAATATCTCCGTCGGCAATGGATTTGAATGGTTTTTCACTGTAATCCCGCATTACTTTCAAGGCGAATTCATCCACATCGTCGGTGAGATACAGTACTTCATAGCCTTTTTCCGTAAACTGTTCAATCTGTGGCAATAAGCCAATTTGTTCTACTGTTTTCCCACAGGCATAGTAGATAGCGGTTTGGTCTTTTTTCATGCGCTCTACATATTCTTTCAGAGTAACCAGTTTTTTCTCAGTGGAAGAATAGAAGAGAATCAAATCCTGCAGCATGTCCTTATGGGTGCCATAATCGCTGTAAATGCCGAATTTCAGCTGCAGGCCGAACGCTTTAAAGAATTCTTCATATTTTTCACGGTCATCTTTCTGCAGTTTTAACAGCTCAGACTTGATTTTCTTTTCCAGACTGGTTGCAATTAATTTTAACTGACGATCGTGCTGCAACATTTCTCTGGAGATATTCAGGGATAAATCCTGAGAGTCTACTAGACCGCGCACAAAAGCGAAATGGTCCGGCAGCAAATCTGCGCATTTTTCCATAATCAGTACGCCGTTGGCGTAGAGCTGCAAACCCTTCTCAAAGTTCTTGCTGTAAAAATCATAGGGAGCGTGCTGCGGAACAAACAGCATTGCCGTGTAGGTCGCGGAGCCTTCTGTATTGGTATGAATTCTCAGCACTGGATCTTCAAAGTCAAAGAATTTTTCTCTGTAGAACCTAGTATACTCGTCATCTGTAATCTGAGCAGGCAGCTTCTTCCAAAGCGGTGTCATACTGTTTATCTGTTCTATTTCAATATAGGATTCATATTCAGGATGTTCAGGGTCACAGCCTTCTTTCATTTTACTGCGCTCCATAGGCAAATGAATTGGGTAACGAATATAATCGGAATATTTTTTGACGATACCGTGGATGCGGTGTACATCTAAAAATTCATCGTATGTTTCTTCTGGAGTATTGTCTTTGATGGTCATAACAATTTCTGTACCGATGGTATCTTTTTCACATGGTGTGATGGTGTAGCCGTCAGCGCCGTCAGATTCCCACACATAGCCCTGCGTAGCATTTTCGCTGCGAGTGATTACTTTTACATTTTTGCTGACCATGAAAGCGGAGTAAAACCCTACGCCAAATTGACCGATGATGTCAATATCTTCGCTCTTATTTTCTTGATTGGTTTTGAAGTCCAAGGAGCCGCTTTTGGCAATAGTACCTAGGTTGGTATCCAGCTCTTCCTCTGTCATACCGCAGCCATGGTCGGTGACGGTCAGCAGGCGGTTTTCTTTATCAATGTTGATATCAATGGATAATTCATCACGGTTTAAGCCAGTTTCTCCTTTCACCATCGCATTGTAATACCGTTTGTCAGTTGCATCGCTGGCATTGGAGATGATCTCTCTCAAAAAGATTTCCTTATGTGTGTAAATAGAGTTAATCATCAGATCCAGCAAACGTTTGGATTCGGCTTTGAATTCAGTTTTTGCCATTTGTAATCGATCCTTTCCTGTATAAAATAAATGTAAAATATTTAAACAAAATTATCATTGTTAGCACTCGATAAGTTTGAGTGCTAACAATGATATGATATACCCATAACTACAAAAATGCAAGTAGGAAATATCATTTTTTTGTAAAAAAATTATGAAGAAATTGTATCAAAAATCTGTCAGAAATGCATTGAAGCTTGTATTATAACCGATAATCCAGTATACTTACAACGTACCGTGAATATATTTCGAAGTGAATTTAGAGGAGGAATCCCCAAATATGAAAAAAATAATGGCATGGTTAGTGCTTTGTTGTTTTATAGTGACAGGCTGTGGTAGCGGAGCCAAGGCGGAACAGGAGATCCTTTGGAAGAATGCTGCCTACAATGCAGCGGAAACCTATGACGTCATTGTAGTTGGTACTGAGCCGGAGGGCATTGCAGCGGCGGTAAGCGCGGCGCGCAATGGGATGAAAACTCTGCTCTTGGGAGAGGATACAGCGTTGGGCGGTCTGATGACCATTGGCGAGCTGAATTTTATCGATATGTGTGAGAGCCGTGACGGCACGCTGTTGACGCAGGGATTTTTCAAGGAGTTTTATGATGCAGTGGGCGGCAGTGCCTTTGATATCACAGAAGCGCGCAATTTCTTTTTGCAGGTGGCAGAGGCGGAACCATTTTTGACACTGCGCAATGAGAATACTTTTGTGAAACCCATTATGCAGGACAACGCAGTGGTGGGCATTGTGACTGAGGAGAATGGTGTGCAACGGGAATATTATGGTTCCCGTGTGATTGATGGGACAGTGGATGCGGATGTGGCTGCGGCAGCTGGCGTGCCCTATACCTATGCCGGAGAGGATATTGGGGAACGGGACCGCCAGATGGGCGTGACGCTGGTATTTGAGCTGTCCGGCGTGAATTGGAGAAAGGTGTCCATGCATTTGAACTGGCAGCGGTTTAAAGCAGAAGTGCTCAAGCAAGGTACTGCAGATATGGGCGCAACGAAAAAAACTGCATGGGGATATACAGAAGAAGGCTACAGCTATGAGCCGCAGGATGAAATGATGCGGCTGCGCGGCTTTAATATTGCCCGGCAAAATAATGGAAATGTGTTGATCAATGCGTTGATTATTTTTGGTGTGGACCCTTTAAGTGAGGACAGTAAAACAGAGGGAATTGCCAGAGCGCAGGCGGAAATGGAGTATTTGATTCCATATATTCGCGAAAACTTTAAAGGCTTTGAGAAGGCTGAGTTGGTTAAAACCGCAGAGCAGCTCTACGTGCGGGAAAGCCGTCATATCGTCGGTGAATATCAGCTGACCATTGATGATGTGCTGGAAAATCGCGACCAGTGGGACAAGATTGCCATCGGCGCCTATCCGGTAGATGTACAGCCGACCGCGACACAGACCTATGGCACGGTCATTGGCAGTCCGGACCGTTACGCGGTGCCCTTTCGGAGCTTGGTACCGTTAAAGGTAGACAATTTATTGGTAGTAGGTCGCAGTGCTTCATATACTTCGTTAGCAGCAGGCAGCGCACGGGTCATCCCTTTGGGGATGGCTGAGGGAGAGGCTGCTGGTGTAGCGGCTGCCTATTCGGCGAAAAATCAAATAGGATTTCGTGCTATGAGTCAGGATAAAGGCGCGATTTCCAATGTACAGGATACGTTGAGAAAGCAGGGCGCTTATCTGGAGGATTTCTCGGTGCATGAAGCGGTGATGGACCATTGGGCTTATCCAGGCGTGAAGGTGCTGCGAGGCTTAGGAATTTTGGACGGTGGTTACAGCAATGATTACAAGCTGGATGAACCCATTGGGCGGTGGCGTTATCAGAATATGATTAACAATGTGTTGAAAAAGGCAAATATCACACAGGATTATATAGAAGTGAATGACAATCCGCCCAACCGCCAAATTATTGGGACAACGGCAAGAGCTGTGGCTGCAGTGGACGGCGTGAAATACGAAAACAACTATCAGGTGTATCTACAGGCTTTGGAGGAAAGGGGTATTTTGACAGAACAACTTAAACCTTATTTTGCAGAGGAAGAAAAAAATCCCAACGCGTCGGAAGTGATTCAACTCATGGCCAATACGTACCAGTATTTGCGGACACAACAGCGTGGAGCTGACGTATAAAGGCAGAAAGGACGATAACATGAAAATGCGAAGATGGTTGACGGTTATGATGCTGTTGTTTCCACTGTTGCTATGTGGTTGCGGCAATACAAAAACGTACGATGTCATTGTGGTTGGCGGTGAACCGGAAGGAATCTCGGCGGCAGTTACCGCAGCGCGCAACGGTCAGAAAACACTTTTGGTGGAGGATGATGACGCGCTGGGCGGTTTGATGACGCTGGGGGAATTGAATTTTATTGATATGTGTAATGGCAGGGATGGCACATTGCTGACCCGCGGCACTTTTGAAGAATTTTATAATGCGGTGGGAGGAACGGCTTTTGATATTCCTACTGCGAAAGATGTATTCCTGCAGATGGTAAACAATGAAGAAAATCTGACGCTGATGTTGGATACGACGGTTACGGAGCCGATTATGCGGGACAAAACCATCACCGGTGTGGTGCTGCAGCAAAAGGGAAGCACAGTCAAGTGCAAAGCCAACAGCGTGATTGACGCCACGGTGGACGGCGATATTGCCGCCGCTGCCGGTGCAGCCTATACTTATCTGGGTGAAGATTATGGGCATCGGGAAAATGTGACCGGCGTGACGCTGGTATTTGAATTGTCCGGCGTGGATTGGCAGGCTGTGAGCAGCTATTTAAATGGGGATGACAATCCCAATACCGGCGCTACCAATAAGGCGGCGTGGGGATATCATGCGGAAAGCATCGCCTATGTGCCGCAGGATGAGAAGACACGTTTGCGGGGCTTGAATATTGCACTGCAGGATAATGGTAATGTTCTCATCAATGGATTTATCATTTTTGGCGTGGATCCGCTGGATGCAGCCAGCAAGGAGGATGGAATTGAGCGGGGCAAAGCAGAATTGGCATATATTGTTCCCTATTTGCGGGAAAATTTTGTTGGTTTTGCCGACGCCGCTCTTGTGGATACAGCAGAACAGCTTTATGTGCGGGAAAGCCGACATATTGCCGGGGAATATCAGCTGACGTTGGACGATGTACTGGAAAATAGATGGTTTGACGATACCATTGCCATTGGTTCTTATCCAGTGGATGTGCCGCCCAATGCGCAGCAGTTGCGGGGAATTATTTTAGGCAATCCGGACCGCTATGGCGTGTCCTTCCGTTGTCTGGTACCGCAGAACATAGATGGATTATTGGTAGTAGGTCGCAGTGCTTCGTACACTTCATTAGCGGCAGGCAGTGCCCGTGTGATTCCTTTGGGAATGGCTGAGGGAGATGCTGCCGGTGTAGCTGCTGCCTATGCCAAAGAGCATGGGCAGAGCTTCCGTGAGATTAGTCAGGATGGTACAGCAATTACTGCGATTCAACAGACCTTGAAGGCTCAGGGCGCTTATCTGGAGCCATGGGAGCCTATTCGGGAAACAGTAGAACAGCATTGGGCCTATGAAGGTGTAAAAACACTGCGCAGTTTGGGGCTGGTATATGGGGAATATCAGAATGATTACCGGCTGGATGAACCAATCACCAAGGCAGAACTGACGGAAATGGTAACGGGACTATGGCAATATTATCGCAATGGCAGCGTCCTTCCCTTTGAAGTGCACCCTACATGCCAGGGGGTGCTGGACGCAGCGATACGAATTATGAATCTGGACAGCGAAGAACGTTTGACAGATGTGATTTTGACAGCAGAGCTGCAGCCTTATTTTGCGAATGAAAATAAAACTCCCAATCGGGCAGAGGTCATTATGCTGCTTGCCAATGTGCATGATTTCCTACAGCCGACATTAAGCTCTATAGCGGTCCCTTTAACGGAGTATGAGAGGAATGCAAATCAGAATAACGCCATAGAAAGATAAAAGGAGATATGTATGAAAAAATTAATTTGTATATTGTTTTGTTGCTGCCTTTTATTGACCGGCTGCGGGGACAAGACAGCCAATACACCACAAACTGCGAATGTGGATTATGATGTGATTGTGGTGGGTGGTGATCCAGAAGGTGTGTGCGCAGCAGTGTCATCAGCTCGCAATGGTTTAAAAACCTTGCTCATTGAGGATGATGAAGCGTTGGGTGGACTGATGACCTTAGGCAAGCTGAATTTTATTGATATCTGTGAAAGTAGAGACGGCAGCATTTTAACCCAAGGGTTGTTTATGGAATTTTATGAAGGCGTCGGCGGAACTGCTTTTGATGTAGAAAAGGCAAAGACTTTCTTCTATGATTGGATTACAAATGAAAAAAATGCAACATTAAAATTAAATACCAAATTTATTGCGCCAGTCATGGAAGATGACTACATTACTGGTGTGGTGGTAGAGGAAGAAAACGGCGAGCAGGTGACCTATACTGCAGCTCGTATCATTGATGCGACGGTAGATGCCGATGTAGCAGCGGCAGCTGGTGCATCCTATACTATTGCTGGCGAAGATATCGGGGAGAGGGATCGCCATATGGGCGTGACGCTGGTATTTGAATTGTCCGGTGTGGATTGGGACAAGGTAGTCAATTATTTGGAAAATGACGATAATGCAGGGACTGGAGCTACAGAAAAAACTGCATGGGGTTATACCCGTGAAGGCTATGCCTATGAGCCCCAGGATGAATTGATGCGCCTGCGCGGTTTTAATGTAGCTCGGCAGGACAATGGCAATGTGTTGGTGAATGCGCTGATTATTTTTGGTGTGGACGCCATGAGCGAGGAAAGTAAAGCACAGGGGATTGCTCGCGCGCAAAAAGAATTAGAATATATTGTGCCTTATGTGCAGCAAAATTTTATAGGATTTGAGCAGGCGCAGCTGGTGGGCACAGCCAGTCAGCTTTATGTAAGAGAAAGCCGACATATTGTTGGGGAATATCAGCTGACTATTGATGATGTGTTGGAAAATCGTGATCAGTGGGATAAAATTGCCATTGTAGCTTATCCGGCAGATATTCAGCCTACAGCGGGCCAGACCTATGGCACCGTGATTGGCAGTCCAGACCGTTATGCGATTCCATTCCGGTGTTTAGTGCCGTTACATGTAGAGAATCTGTTGGTAATTGGTCGCAGTGCGTCGTATACTTCTCTGGCGGCAGGCAGTGCCCGTGTGATTCCTGTAGGCATGGCAGAAGGGGAGGCAGCCGGTGTAGCTGCAGCCTATTCGCTGGATAAACAGAGCAGCTTCCGCGAAATGAGTCAGAATGAAAAAGCTATCGCCAGCGTGCAGAAACAGTTGAAAAAACAGGGTGCGTACTTGGATGATTTTGAGGTACATGAAGATTTCATGGAGCATTGGGCCTATTCCGGCGTGAAGGTGATTCGCAGCCTGGGCCTGCTAGACGGCGGCTACAGCAACGATTACCGTCTGGACGAAGCAATGGGCAAATGGCGGCTGCAGAATATGATCAACAATTCCATGAAGAAAACTGGAAAAGATGTGACAAGCATTGAAGTAAGCGACCCTCCGACAAACAGAGAGATGATTGCCACTGCGGCACAGATTGTCGGCGTAGAAGCTACAGAGTATACAAAGCAAATGCAGGCATTGCAGCAGATGGGTATCTTGACGGACGAAATTATCAGTCATATGAGCGGGGAACTTGATACGCCAATGGCGGCAGAGGCTGTGATGATTGTAGCTAATTTATACCAGTATATGGCGGAGTGAGTGGATATAGATGCCTTGCAGGATAAATAGAATTAAGATACACGAAAAGAGGCAGCTGTTTTAAAAGGCGCAAAAGCGCAATGAGGGTGTCCTTCAAATCGTCAAGCGATTTGAGGGATGCCCTTTTTATGGGCGAAGACATAGTGTCACTGCTGTTAGAAAGGGTTGGTAGAAATTGTGGCATAAATCCAAGATTCTGTGGAGAAAACAGCAGAAACTCATGCAAAAAAAGTTGTGATACGGCAAGAAGTTGTGATACAATAAAAGCGTTATGTAAAAATGTAGAGAATACAAAGATGGAGGATGCACTATGTTAGAACGTTTACATATGCTGGAGGAAAAATACGAAGAACTGAACCAGAAAATGGTTGATCCCGAAGTGCTGAATAATCCTACGGAGCTGCATAAATGCGCGAAAGCGCAGGCTGATTTGGAGGATGTGGTAATTGCTTACCGTAAATATAAAAAAGTATTAAGTGAACTGGATGATTCCAAAGCAATGCTGCAGGAAAAACTAGATCCGGAAATGGAAGATATGGTAAAGGCAGAAATTAAAGATCTGAACGAGCAGAAAGACAATTTGGAGCAGGAGTTGACCATTTTGTTGCTGCCTAAAGATCCTAATGATGATAAGAACGTTATCATGGAAATTCGCGCTGGTACCGGCGGGGAGGAAGCAGCGCTGTTTGCTGCCGATTTATTCCGCATGTATACCCGTTATGCAGAGATTCGCGGCTGGAAAACAGAGGTGATGAATACTAACTACACTGATGTAGGTGGATATAAGGAAATTACGTTTATGATTGAAGGGAAAGGCGCTTACAGCCGTTTGAAATTTGAAGGCGGCGTGCATCGTGTACAGCGTGTACCGGCGACAGAATCCAGCGGACGAATTCATACTTCTGCTGCCACAGTGGCTGTGCTGCCAGAGGCAGAAGAGGTAGAGGTTGATATAAACATGAATGATCTGCGCATTGACGTGTTTTGCGCCAGCGGTCCTGGTGGACAGTGCGTAAATACTACCCAATCTGCTGTACGGATTACCCATATTCCCACTGGGGTTGTGGTATCCTGTCAGGATGAAAAATCTCAGCTGCGCAATAAAGAAAAAGCGTTGAAAGTATTGCGCTCCCGCGTGATGGAAAAGTTTCAGCAGGAGGCCCAGGGGGATTTGGCAGCGCAGAGAAAAGATATGGTGGGTAGCGGAGACCGCAGCGAGCGAATTCGCACCTACAATTTCCCGCAGGGACGGGTGAGTGACCACCGCATCAATCTGACAGTGCACAATCTGGATAAGGTATTGTTAGGCAATTTAGATGAGATTGTTGATGCGCTAATTACCACTGACCAGGCTGAAAAATTGAAACATGCGGATGAAGCATAATGAACAGGCGAGCATTGTTGCAATGGGGAATTGCTGAAACAGGCAGTGAAAAACGACTAGAAGCTGAGTTGCTTTTGTGTTATGTCTTAGGTACCAGCCGGGCGTTGCTGTTGGCCCATGATGATATGGAGGCAACCGAGGTGCAGATTGAGGCATATCAGGGAATGATTATGCAGTATCAATCTGGTGCGCCGTTACAGTATTTGTTGGGGACGACAGATTTTATGGGCCTGGAACTTCAGGTAACACCAGCGGTATTGATTCCCCGTTTTGATACAGAGTGTCTGGTGGAGAGGGCACTGCAGTTGTTGGAGCCAATTTTGCAGCCCACTGTGCTGGACATCTGCACTGGTAGTGGTGCGATTGCTATCGCCATTAGTCATTATAAAAAAGACGCGGTTGTATATGCAGGTGATTTGTCGGCAGAAGCATTGCGTGTTGCCACGCAGAATAATGCGCAATGCGGCACAACTGTACGATTTCGTCAAGGCAATCTGTTAGAGCCTTTTTCCGATTTACAGGGAAAGGTGGATTTATTGATTTCCAATCCGCCGTATGTTACGACTGAAGAAATGCAAGCCTTGCCGGAAGATGTGCGGCAGGAGCCGCGTATGGCCTTATGGGGCGGAGAGGATGGCTTGTATTTTTACCGAAAAATTACAGCTGCTGCTGTGACACAGCTGCATTCTGGCGGCTGGCTGGCATTTGAAGTGGGCTGGCAGCAGGGTGATGCCGTACGGCAACTGTTGACTTCCCATGGGTTTGGCGATGTGAAGATACTGCAAGACTGGCAGGGATTGGACAGGGTTGTCTGCGGCAGAAAATAAAATAGGCTCTTCACAGTAAGAAAGCACAGTATATCTGATAAAAATGGATACGCTGTGCTTTTTGTTTGTATGAAAGTGTACAGAATTTTTAGCGAATAGAATGCCCAATGATTCTAAAAAATGTGAGACAGCCAGACGATGGAGCCAAGATTTAACGGGGTTCTTTAGAATCCATTTTGGGTTTCGTCATATAACGTTTATTCAAAAGGGACATGGCGAAATAGAATAGCACTAGGTATACTAAAATCGCAATCAGAAACCAACGTGTTTCTTCGAAATGTCCATAGAGTTTACTATAGAAAATACACAATACGCCTAAAGAAACAATTAATGTTCCCATTTGACGGGAGTAGGTGATTGCATAGCCTTTTTTGGCATATAATCTTGCACTTTTATAAGGCATAAATAATCCATAGGCTCCATAAGGAACAGCAAATAAAGCTAAATAATAACCGATATATGCAGTGTATTTTATATAAATAAAAATACCTGCCGCCGCAGCGATCAGTATGCCGAGGGCAATCAGTCTGTTTCTTTTTATTTCTTCCCGTGTGATTTCTCGTGCCATTTCTTCTTTACTTTTTGAGTTTTCTAATTTGGTTTTTTTGCTGTTACTCACATGAAAACTTCCCTTCTCAGTCTGACTGTATATTTGTGAATGTAGTTCAGTATAGCATAAGATATCTTTTCCTACAAGTATGAGGTTGCTTCCCATTGCAGGAAGCACGGAAAGGATGCACACAAATACTGTGCGGTTCATTTTCGATATATAGAAGTTTTGGCAGTGTAGGACATAGAAAAAGATGGAACTTATTGCAGAAAAAATCGTCCTTAATTTAACAGGAAAATGGCTCAGGGAAGAGAGGATGAGGCTGTATGAAAGGTTGGAGCAGAGGACTGTTATTGATATTGCTTTGTGTTTGTGTGTGGGGATGTGAGGTACAGCAAGGTCAAGAAGAGACAGCATTTATAGAACCTTTGCGTTTGGAGATGGCCCAGGAAAGTTATAGTTTATCTGAAAATGAGATCACATGGCAGGCGATCAATGAAACTGGAGATGCCTATACCATATGGCTCATTCCTACATTGGAAGAACAACAAAGCGATGGTAGCTGGCAGGCCATAAAATGTGAGGTCGGCTTTTGCGGAGTGGGAGATCCGTTAGGGGAGATGATGCAAGGCGGTATTGATACCCAATGGTACCCTACATTGCAACCCGGCGTGTATCGCTTGTCCTATAATGTACAAAAAGAGGACAACGAACGGGAAACAATTTCTGCCGAATTTGTTATGACGGAATAACTAAAATAACAATTTTAGCTTGATAATGGCGAATAGGAGTGTTTACTTTTTCAGAGGCATTTGCTGGGAACAGAAAAATAAGGAGCGTATTTGAATAAAAAATAAACAAGGAGTAGTCCTGAAACGGTGAATGGTTCGGGACTACTCCTTGTCTGTTGTGGTTATTGCTCCATCTGTTTGGCTAAAAAAGAAGCAGCGGTTTCAGCTAACTTTAATTCTAAATCGGTCATTTTTACATTGTTCTCTTTGGTAGCAATAATCACGGTGCCGATAGGATCGCCTTCAGCGATGATTGGAGCCATCACTTGAGAGACAAAGGTTTTTTCAATACCATTGTCATTGTTGCCGCGGAAATGAGAATGAATGGAAGTGTCGCCCACGCTGATAGCTTTGCGTTCTTCCATCACTTTTTCGGCGGCAATGCCGATGGCTTTGCCCATTAAGTCTTTTTTGGAGGCGCCAGCTACAGCGATTACCTGATCGCGGTCTGTAATAACGGCGATATGTCCTGTTGCTTCGAACAACGAATCGGCATATTCTTGAGCGAACTCACTTAATTCTCCGATTGGCGAATATTTTTTCAGAATGACTTCTCCGTCGTGATCAACAAAAATTTCCAGTGGATCTCCTTCGCGGATGCGGAGAGTGCGGCGGATTTCTTTTGGAATCACCACTCTCCCCAGATCGTCAATTCTGCGCACAATACCTGTTGCTTTCATACATAAAAAACTCCCTTCTTGAAAATGTTTCTGCTACAAAAGTATGAGCACTGTGAACAAGGCTACAGTTCATCCTAATAGAAAGTATTTGCTATTTCGGCAAAAATATGTGAGACTGGCAGCAGTAAAATTTACCTGTAGATAATTTTGAGTAGACAAAGAAGATGGTATGGCGATGGTCGTGAAGCAGTGCAGAAAATTCTTTTTTAGAGGGAAAATATTTACTTTGTAAATGAGAAAATACTCTCTTTTCTGCTGCTCAAAAATATGATATGATAAGACTAGTTTCGGCATAAATTTGAAAAAGAGCATAATTGATATTTATATACTGTCATAATGATACAAAAAATATTGGAACCAGGAGGTCTTATATGTGGCAGAGGTGCAGGAACAGACAGAAATGACCAAGCTGCAAAAAGCTTTATACGATTATGCTATCACTATCATTCTGTTATTATCCGCTACTGCGATTAATTATTTAACAATTTTATACTATGATAATGCTGTGAATGTTTCAGGTATCTATCTTTTGGCAGTAATTCTCATTTCATTACTCACCGGCAGCTATGTTTGGGGTATTATCAGTGCGCTATGCAGTGTAGTGGGTACGAATTTTTGCTTTACATATCCCTATTTTGCCATTGATTTTTCAGTTAGTGGCTATCCGTTTACATTCTTTATAATGGGAGCGGTAGCGTTAGGCAGCTGCGCGCTGACAGTGAATATGCGCAAGCAACGGGACCAAGCACATCAGAGAGAAAAGATGACGCAGGTAATCAATGAGGTAGATCAGCGTTTGCTGCAGGTGGAGTGCAAAAAGGATATTGTAGCTTTATTGTTGGAATGTTTGTATACACAGTTAGAATGTCCTATATTATATATGGAGTTACAGGGAGACAAACTGGTCTGTCAGGGACACAATGGTAATATTCCTGAACAACTGGAATCCTTGCATTATGATATTGCTTTGCAGTCAATAGAGCAGCGACGCATCGTAGGGCGTGGGATTGATGAGGAGAATGATAAAGGTTTTTTAAGTATTCCGGTGATGTGGCAGGAACGCACTTTGGGTGCCGTGTGTGTGCTATTGTATGAACGCATTCTTTCGCCAGATGTGCGTGCTTTTGCGCAGGGCCTGGTCAATCACTTTGCCATTGCCTTTGAACGGCAGGCGTTGAGTGAAACACAGCAGAGGATTCTTATGGAAAAGCAGGCAGAGCAGACACGGGGATATTTGCTGCGCGCGATTTCTCATGATTTGCGTACGCCGTTGACTGGCATATTGGGTGCCAGCGGCTCGATTTTAGAAAATGGGGAGCGCATGCAGAGCGATTTGAAAAATAGACTGATTCAGGATATTCATGAAGAGGCGCGTTGGTTGCTGCGGATGATTGAAAATGTACTTTCGGTAACAAAGATTGGGAATTATAATCCCGAATTGAAGAAATCAATGGAGCCAGTAGAGGAGGTAGTTGCTGATTCAGTAGTAAAATGTAAGAAATATTTTCCTGATTTGAAGATCATGCTTTGTTTGCCCGAAGAGTTGATTATGTTGCCGATGGACCCGGTTTTAATTCGACAGGTGCTTATTAATTTAATTGATAATGCTTACCGGCATGGCAACAGCAGAAAAAACATTGAACTTATGGTAGAAAAAAAGGATGATTTTGTGGAATTTGCCGTGCAAGACTACGGTGCGGGTATGGCGACAGAGGAATTAACTAAGGTATTTTCCGGTATGGGGCTGCAAAAACGCAAAGATGGCGACAGCAGCCGCGGACTGGGTTTGGGTATGAGCATTTGTAAAATTATCATTGAGGCCCACAGTGGGCAAATTTTTGCAGAAAATACAGCGGGTAAAGGGCTGAGGGTAGCTTTTCGCCTGCCTATGGAGGAGAAGAAAGCATGAATGGAAACGTATTGATCATTGAAGATGAAGAAACCATCGTGAATGTATTGGCCTCTATTTTGATTGCCAATGAATACATTCCCGTCATTGCCAAAAACGGAGCGCAGGCGTTAACCATGCTGCGGTCCTTTCAGCCTGATGTGATTCTGTTAGATTTGGGTCTGCCAGATATGGAAGGCCTGGATCTTTTGAAAAAAGTGAAGGAAACAAATCTTTGTCCAGTGCTGGTAGTATCAGCTAGAGATAAAGAATGGGAAAAGGTGGAAGCCTTGGATTTGGGTGCTGATGATTATATTACCAAACCTTTTGGCAATTCGGAGCTTTTAGCGCGGATTCGTGTGGCTTTGCGTAATCGTTCGGAAAATGATGAACGTGCAGTAAATAACCGTGCTATTTATTGCTGCGGCAAACTTCGTATAGATTCAGAACGACACATTGTTTGGCTTAATGAAGAACGAGTACATCTCACAAAAAATGAGCAGCGTATCATCGAATTGTTGAGCCGCAATCCTGGCAAGGTGCTTACTTATGACTATCTCATAAAAAATATTTGGGGCGCCGATATGCAAGATAATAACCGAATTTTGCGGGTGAACATGGCGAATATTCGTCGTAAACTGGAGGAAAATCCGGCAGAGCCGCAATATATTATTACAGAAATCGGTGTGGGCTACCGTTTGGCAGATGAAAGTTATTTTTAAGATAGTATGGAAGCCTTTCACTGCAAGCGCACTACGGAAAGGAGTTTGTCTATGGAGATAAACCAGAAGGCATTCTCATCAGACGGGTATTTGATTAATCAACGGCTTTTACGTGGAATCCCCTATGGAATACGGCAATCTGATTATAATGGCTGCGGTTGGATTGCAGCGTATAATTTTTTGCGTGCCTGCGGAAGAAAGAAGGATTGGAATACGGTACGGCAGCAGCTGGAGGAAGGGCTTATTTTAGGCGGCCTGTTGGGAACGCATTTGCTGCAGCTGTTTTGGTATTTGCGCAAACATGGCTTTCCGCTTCATTGGGCGTTTGGCAAGAAGGCAGCAGTCAAAAAAGGCTGCACCTGCCGTGCGGGGCTACTCTTTTATTGTAATGGCGCGGCTCTGCATTTTGTTACCTTTGTGCCTGCTGCGATGGAAGAACAGGCGCAGGGTTCCAAAGAATCTGCACAGTCATATTATCGCTTTTTTAATGGGCGAATGGGAAAAGAACAGGACTATGATACTTTGACGCATTTTTTGAACACAGAGAGTGTGTTTCCTGTTGTGATTCAGCTGACTACCTGACTAATTTTATAGAATTGAAGTACACAGCTTTTGCATTGGCAGAAGCTGTTTTTTGGGTGCAAATTTGTTCTTGAAACTTTTATTGATTTTACGGGCCCGATGAACATAAATATTATAATAAAAAGAAATACACTTTGTAGAATGTGAATCTAAATAAAGAAGGTTTTAGATTGTTGGAATGCAAGAGCAATATTGGCCTTGACGATAAGAAGCTTTGCGAAATTTCAAGAAATATTTAAGAGATTCTTACATTTTTTTTTCAACGAAGCTTTCTTATTGCTTTTTTTTCGTGGGTGTATTATGATAAAAACAGAAATCGACTGACTGGTCAGTCAAAGATTGGATCATAGGAGGAAAAGTAATGGAAAAGCAAACAACACGGAAAGTGGCAGTGCTGACGCTAGGGATTTTTCTACTGTCAATGTTGAGCGGCTGCGGCGCGAAGGACGCAGAGCAACAGGAGGAAGTATCTACTGTTCCTGTGGAAGTGGAAACAGTGGCAGTGCAGGATTTTGACAAAGTGATTACGCTGGGCGGTTTAACTGCGGCTGAAAATACAGTGAATGTAATTGCAAAAGTCAGCGGTATGGAGCAGATTAAGGCTGTCAATGTAAAAGTGGGTGACAAGGTATCAGAAGGACAGGTACTGGCCCAATTGGATAATGAAACAAGTCGGATTAATTTTGATAACGCACAGCTGGCGGTGAATAATGCAGAAGCCTCCATCAACGTGGCGCAGCAATCTTATGAGAATGCGGTAACAAATTATAACAATACAAAAGAGCTTTTTGCGTTGGGTGCTGCTAGCCAGAGTGATTTGGACCAATTAAAGCTGGCGATGGATAATGCGGAAAGCCAGTTGAACAGCGCTCGTATTGGCGCAGCAAATGCACGTAACAATTTACAGTCAGCACAATTGGCTTTAGACTATGCTACGGTGACGGCTCCTATCAGCGGTACAGTGACGATGGTGAACGCGGATGTGGGTTCCTATGCCACAGCCAGCGCGCCAATGTTTGAAATTGCCAATGTAGATGTGCTGGAAATATCTACTGGGATTAATGAGCAGAATGTCAGCAAAATTCAGATTGGGCAGGAAGTATTGCTGAAAGTGAATGCGGTGTCTGATCAATGGTTCAGCGGAACGATTACAGAAATTAGTAAGGTGATGAACAGTCAGACTAAAAACTATCCGATCACCATTGCTATGAATAATAAGGACAATGCTATGGTAGCGGGGATGTATGCAGAGATTCAGGTAATAGTAGATCATGCTGATGATGTATTGGTGATTCCAGTGAATGCCATTGTTTACAAAGAAGGAAAACCAACTGCGTATGTAATGCAGGCAGATAACACAGTAAAGGAAGTTCAGCTAACATTGGGCTTAAATGACGGCGATTATTATGTAGTGACCAAGGGTGTGAACGCAGGCGATAAAATCGTGGTAACTGGCAATAGCAGCCTAGTGGACGGTGAAGCTGTTACTGCAGTGCGTATCGACGGCGTAGAGCAGGATTTGATTGCAGATACTGATGATGCAATAGATAACGGAGAAGCAGAAGATTCCGCTGCACAGGATGATAAGTCAGCGGCAGAAAAGACAGAGTGAGGTGACCTGACGTGAATATTGGTAAATTTTCCGTAAAGCGGCCTGTCACCGTAGCGATGGCGGCACTGGTTCTGATTTTGTTCGGGATCGTGTCTTTTACCCGTATGTCGATAGACCTCATGCCAAAAATGGAACTGCCAATCATGGCAGTGATGACCACTTATGATGGTGCTGGTCCAGAAGAAGTGGAGGACCTGATTACAAAACCCATTGAGAGTAGCATAGCCGGAATTTCTGGGATTGATATGATCCAATCTTTCAGTTCGGCGGGCAGCTCTGTGGTGATGATGTCCTTTGACTATGAAACAAATATGGATACGGCAACCAACGCAGTACGCGACAAATTGGAAATGGCCAGGATGATGATGCCGTCTGATGTAGGCGACTCTACGATACTGAAATTGGATATGAACAGTATGCCAATTTTGATGGTAGGTGTATCTGGAGAGCGCAGCTTGGACGATGTGAAAAAAATTGTAGATGACAAGATTATACCTCGTTTGGAACGTATTGATGGCGTGGCGGCAGCTACGGCTATGGGTGGCAGTGAGCAACAGGTACAGATTACGGCAAATCCTTATAAATTAAGCGCATATGGATTAAATGCTGGTTCTATTTCTCAGATTATAGGCGGCGAAAATGCTAACCATCCCGGTGGCTATGTAACACAAGGGGATCAGAAGGTATTAGTACGTACAATGGGACAATACCAGACGATTGAAGAATTAGCAGGCACAAAGGTGTCACTGCCTACCGGCGGCACAGTACGTTTAGGTGATATTGTAGATATTGAAATCGGAACTTCTGATGTAGAGTCTTATGTAACATTAAACGGGAAAGATGTTATAGCAGTAGGAATTCAGAAAGAAAGCGACGGAAATACCGTAAACGTAGATAAAGAAGTGCGTAAAGCACTGGCAGATTTGGATGAAGAACTGTATGAAGATAT
>DKVF01000055.1:11379-34045 GCA_002491065.1 Peptococcaceae bacterium UBA7185 | reverse complement strand
AATTTCCGCAGCACCATTATCATAGGGGTTGCCATTCCGCTGTCTATTATTTCTACCTTTGTCATGCTGTATTTCGGTGGTCATACACTGAATATGGTTACATTGGCGGCGTTGGCGCTTTCAGTCGGGATGGTAGTAGATAACTCTACAGTTGTGCTGGAAAATATTTTCCGTCACAGAAGTATGGGCAAGAGCAAGTATCAGGCAGCGGTAGAAGGTACGCAGGAGGTACTTTCCGCTGTTACGGCCTCTACCTTGACAACGATAGCCGTATATGTACCATTCGTCTTTGTGGGCGGAATGACGGCGCAGATAATTGTACCTTTTGCTCTGACCATTTGCTTTGCTTTGGTGGCTTCTCTGGCAGTATCTGTAACTGTAGTGCCGATGATGTCCTCCAAATTGTTGATACTGTATGAATACAATGAAAATAACAAACCAAAAGGAGTCGCGCGGTTCCAACAATGGTTTGACCGTCGATTTGAGAAATTTGTGGGCTGGTATCAGGGCGTTTTGGTAGCTGCTCTGAACCACAAGAAAACAGCATTATTGCTTGTTTCCGCTGCATTGATAGGCTCCTGTATGTTGGTTCCTTTTATCGGGGCAGAGTTATTCCCCAGCCAGGATTCGGGCCAGATTAATATCAGCATTGAGTTGCCCAGCAATACAGTGCTGGAAGAAACGCAAAAAGTGGCCGATCAAGTGGAAACCATTGCAAAGAAAGTACCGGAACTTGACCTTATTTTAGTTAGTGCCGGAGGCAACGGCGCCATGAGTATGGGCGGCAGCACCACCAACACCGCCTCCTTAACCTTGGTATTGAAACCATTGAAGGAACGGGATCGCAGCAGTAAAGATGTGGCGTATGACTTACAGCAGCAGGTCAATGTAATTCCCGGTGCGGAAATTACAGTCAGCGCTGCGGATATGATGACTATGTCCTCAGGCGGCGCGATTTCGATTGATGTAAAAGGCAACAATAACGACGACCTGGAACGGCTTGCCAACAGCATTGAAGAAGTGTTGCGCAGTGTACCAGGTACAATTAATATCGAAAATGGTGTAGACAATACCGATGAAGAGTTGGATGTGATCATTGACCGTGAAAAGGCGGCGTATTATAACGTGAGTGCATCCTCAGTCTATCAGACGGTGGCGTTGGCCTTAAACGGCTCCACGGTATCCAAATACCGCGGCGGAGAAGAGGAGATGGATATTGTATTGCAGTATCCAGAAGAAATATCTACTTCATTGGAAAATCTGGAAAGCCTGATGGTGCCGTCCAATACCGGCGGGCAAATTCCGTTAAGTGAAGTTGCTTCCATAGAACATGGTTTTGGACAGAAAAGTATCAGCAGAACTAATCAGAGCCGTGTCATCAGCGTGACATGTGATATTCACGGCCGAGATTTAAGCAGTGTCAATGCGGATATTCAGGCAAAACTGAAACAAATACCTGTACCGGCAGGCTGCAGCATTGAAACTGGCGGCGACGTAGAAAGTATGATGGAAGTCTTTGCTGATTTGTTCTTGGCCATTGGTATGGCGTTAATCTTAGTATACATGGTTATGGCTTGTCAGTTTGAAAGTCTGATGCTGCCGCTTTTGATTATGGCTAGCATACCGGTTATGCTCATCGGGGTATTCCCAGGTTTATTGTTGACCGGACAGCGAATCAGTATGATGTCATTGTTGGGGATTGTCATGCTGGAAGGTATCGTAGTAAACAATGCCATTGTGCTGGTAGACTATGTACAGCAGCTGCGTGCCAAAGGCTTGTGCAAGCGAGAATCTGTTATAGAAGCAGGCAAGACCAGAATCAGACCAATTTTGGTAACAACATTAACTACAGTGTTGGCTATGATTCCACAGCTGATCAGCGGAGCGGAAGGCGCAGAAATCTTCAGGCCTATGGCGGCCACTGTCATTTTCGGTTTGATTTGCTCGACGATCATCAGTTTGTTGGTAGTACCGATTCTATATGAAATCATGGAAAGCTGGCCGAAAAAAATTCGCCGTAAGATTATGAAAAATAATCCGCAGGAAGAAATTGACGCAGCAATGGTAGCTTTAGAAGACGGCTGCTGGCATGACTGGGAAGAATTGCAAGCGCGTTTGGAAGTGGCAGAAGCTGCAAAAGAAAAATAATTCAGCAACCACCAGTTGCCAAGGGAGTTGTCAATAGGCAGCTCCCAAGGTTTTTGTAATACGATGGGGGAAAACAATGGGGGAAAAATTAGATAAACGGGCAATGATCTTAACAGCAGCACATGAGGTATTTTTTGAGAAAGGCTATCATAGTGCGACTTCCGAGGAAATTGCAAAGCGGGCAGGTGTAGGGAAAGGCACATTATATCAGTATTTTGACAGCAAACTGGATATTTTCTTGGAGATGCACCGGCAAGTGATAGATGCTTATTGTGACAAGCTGTTGGATTTAATCCAGGAGGAAAATTCCTTTGAAGAAAATCTGCGTCAGATTGTACACTTTCATGTAGGGAGTTTAATTGAATTGTCCCATTATATCATGCAGTTTATGGCAGAAACCCCGCCGATGTGTGTAGAGGACAGCAGAGGCGGAGAGATCATTAATGAAGTGAAGCAACGCATCGACGGTGTGCTGGGAAAATTAATTACCGGTGCCAAGCAGCGCGGAGAAATTGGCGATATAGACGATCGCCTGATTATGTGCTATCTGATGGGAACGCTGATAGGCGTCGCGCATTTCCTGGGCTCGGAAAAGGGCAAAACGCAAAATGAGAAGGATGGGACAATGCAACAGCGCTTAGAAGAAGAGATTATTCAAATGGTGTTGTATGGACTGTCTGTGAAGAATTGCTCAGTAAACGAAAGCAGAGTAGTGCTATCTTGAAACTGTTATGTGAAGCTTGATAAGGGAATCAAGTGGAATGACGGAAAAGTGATTCCACAATTCCGCAGATTTACGGCAACAAAGATAAATAAAAATTTAAACATTTAGTGTATATGCCAAATGAGAAAGCATATACACTTTTTGTTTTATATCATATTTTGTTGACATTTTGCCTTTTTCAAGCGGAAACAGTCTGGTATAATAAAAAGAAATGTGAGAATAAAGACATGAAGATAAGGAGTGCAAAGGGTGAAACAGGTTTGGCGAACCATTGAACAATATGAAATGTTGCAGCCTGGGGACAATGTGCTTTTGGGCGTATCGGGCGGGCCTGATTCCATGGCACTGCTGCATTTGCTCTACAGCAGTCAGGAGCGGCTAGGGATTCGTTTGTTTGTAGTGCATGTGCATCACGGCCTGCGCCCGGAAGCAGAGGAAGAAGCGCAATATGTGCAGGGGCAATGCGCAATATGGGGAATTCCTTTCCGTTTGTTCCGAGTTGATGTGACGGCATGGGCGCAGGAAAAGGGAATGTCTTTGGAGCAGGCAGGACACGAGGCTCGCTTTACCTGCTTTCGGGAAATGGCAAAAGTGTGGCAGATTGACAAGCTGGCTTTGGGGCATCACAAGGATGACAGGGCGGAAAGCAGTTTGCTGCATTTGATTCGCGGCTGCGGTTTAGATGGGTTGGCGGCAATGCCGCCCAAGGATGGCTGGATTATCCGGCCGCTGGCACAGGTGAGCAAGAAAGATTTGCTGCACTATTGCGAGGCACAGCATCTGCATTATTTTACAGACAGCAGCAATTTGGAGCCCGAATGTCTGCGCAATCAAATTCGGCTGGAACTCTTGCCCCAATTGCGAAAGTATAATCCGAGGATTGTAGATGCCCTGTTGCGTTTGCAGGAATGTTGCAGCGCCGATTCAGATTATATGGAGCAATGCACAGAACAAATATGGCGCCAGTACAGCAGCAGTGAGATGGAAAAGGTGCAGTTTCCCGCGGCAGTTTGGCAAGCGCAGCATACAGCTATGAGACGGCGGCTGCTGCAGCGATTGTATCGGCAGCTGACCGGTGTTGGTGAAAATCTTGCCTTCCGGCAGATTGCGCAGATGGAGCACATTGCCTGGGGCACAGAAGGCAGTCAGCAGCTTCTCCTTCCCGGTGGGATTGTATTTTATCGCCGCTATGGCGTTTTGGGCGTGGAATGGCAGCAGAAACAGCAGGAGGCGTATCATTATTGCTGGCAATGGCAGAAGCCATTGCGTTTGGAGGAAGCGCCTTATGAATTTATCGGGACGGTGGCAGAAGGGCAAGTTGTTCCGCGGAATCACCATTGGAGCGTCTCCGTAGATGCGGAGCAGATTGGTGTAACTTTGGAGATTCGCAATCGCAGAGCAGGAGACCGCCTGCAGTTGTCCGGCGGACATAAATCACTGAAAAAATTTATGATTGATAAAAAAATACCTGCAGAGGAACGCAATCGCTTGCCGTTGGTCCTTTGTGAAGGAAAAATAATTTGGATTCCCGGTTATTTTCTGGCGGAGTGTGTCAAAATAACTGCGAAAACAACAAAGACAGCAGTATTACAGTGCAGAAAGAAAAATGCCCAGCACGAAAGTCTGTAAGAATTTCATAAATAAAATTGCCGGAGGAAAAGGATTTTTATCGTGGCGCGGGGAAAAGAAAAGTTAGATATAGAAAGAGGAGGGTAAGCATTGAATAGAGGATTTAGAACGATAGCGGTTTATATGGTAATTGTGCTGCTGGCAATGACCATGATTCGCATGACTACGCCGGTATCACAGGAACAAGTTCCTGAAGCAAATATACAAAATTATACCCAGTTGCTTGACAGCGCGGAAGCAGGGGATTTGGTCAGTGTTGAAATTACCACGTATGAAAATACGCAGAGTGTAGACGGGAAGCTAGCCGATGGTACAGAGTTCACTGGAGTGATTATTCCCAGAGAGAATGCTGATACTGTCTTGAAGGTATTCCGGGAAAATGAAGTGGATATCACCCAGCTGGAAACACCATCGCCGTCACCATGGCTCAGCATTTTGAGCACGATACTGCCGTTTTTGCTTATGGTTGGTCTGTTGTTCTTTTTCATGCAGCAGAGCCAAGGCGGCGGGGGCAAGGTCATGCAGTTTGGCAAGAGCAAAGCCAGAGTTACCTTAGATGAGAAAAATCGCGTCACCTTTGATGATGTAGCAGGGGCTGACGAGGTGAAAGAGGAACTGGAAGAAATTGTAGAGTTCCTGAAAATGCCGAAAAAATTCAATGAAATCGGAGCCAAGATTCCAAAAGGCGTGTTGCTGTATGGGCCTCCGGGCACAGGGAAAACTTTGCTGGCCCGCGCAGTTGCCGGGGAAGCAGGCGTAGCCTTTTTCAGCATCAGCGGTTCGGACTTTGTGGAAATGTTTGTCGGCGTAGGGGCATCTCGTGTGCGTGATTTGTTTGAACAGGCCAAGAAAAACGCACCGTGTATTATTTTTATTGATGAAATTGACGCGGTAGGTCGTCAGCGCGGTGCTGGTGTAGGCGGCGGACATGATGAACGGGAACAGACGCTGAATCAATTGCTGGTGGAAATGGACGGATTCAACAGCAACGAAGGGATTATCATTTTGGCGGCTACCAACCGTCCGGATATTTTGGACCCGGCGCTATTGCGTCCAGGACGTTTTGACCGTCAGGTTACCGTGGATCGCCCGGACGTCAAGGGCCGTGAGGAAATTTTGAAGGTTCATGTGCGCAAGAAACCATTGGCCAGCGATGTAGATTTGGCCGTGATTGCCAAACAGACAGCTGGATTTACCGGTGCAGATTTAGCCAACCTGGTGAATGAAGCAGCTTTGCTGTCCGCCCGTTTAGGTCTGAAAAAAGTAGGACAGCAGCAGCTGGAGCAGTCTATTGAGCGGGTAATTGCCGGACCGGAAAAGAAATCCCGTGCCATGATGAGTGAATATGAAAAAAATCTGGTATCCTATCATGAAGCTGGTCATGCGCTGTGCGGCTATCTGCTGCCCGAGTGTGATCCTGTGCATAAAGTGTCCATTATTCCTCGAGGTCGGGCAGGCGGATATACACTGCTATTGCCGACAGAGGACCGCAACTATATGACACGTACGCATTTACGGCAACAAATCATTATGATGCTGGGCGGCCGTGTGGCAGAAGAAATCGTGCTGCATGAAATCAGCACCGGCGCGTCCAACGATATTGAGCGGGCCACCAGTACCATACGTCGCATGATTACTGAGTGGGGCATGTCTGATGAGTTGGGCACCATCACCTTTGGCAACAATAACAATGATCAGGTATTCCTGGGCCGCGATTTGGGCCGCGACCGCAATTACAGTGAAGCAGTAGCATATTCCATCGACAAAGAAGTAAAACATTTGATGGACGAATGCCATGCAGAAGCGCGGCGGCTGCTCAGCGAAAATCTCGATAAGCTGACCATTATCGCGGAAACCCTGAAAGAACGAGAAACCATCCAGGCCGACGAATTTGTAGCCCTCATGGAAGGACGTTCTTTGGAAGATCTGGACCAGAAGAAAGAAGAATTGCTGCGGGAGCAAAAAGGATTGACACCGCAAGCAGAGAAAGCAGAAGAAACTACCGAGGAAACCACAGTTCCTACTCCGTTTGATTCTGTCACATTACAGGAAGAGGAAGATGTGCCTGTCAAAGAAAAGACAGAGCCACAAGAACCGACGGAGTAAAGGCAAGGTTTATATATTAATTTAAAAAGGGGACAACAACGATGGAAAAAACATTTGCAATGATTAAACCAGATGCCGTACAGAGAGGTCTGGCAGGGACAATTATCAGCCGTTATGAAGCAAAGGGCCTGCGCATTGCTGCCATGAAAATAATGCAGGTAACGGATGAGTTGGCTCGCCAGCACTACGCAGAACATGTAAACAAACCGTTTTTCCCAGGGCTGTTATCTTATATTACCAGCGGTCCGGTAGTGGCTTTGGTATTGGAAGGTAAAAATGCAGTGGCAGAAGTGCGTAAATTGAATGGTGCAACCAATCCATTGGAAGCTGCTTGCGGTACAATCCGCGGCGATTTTGCGCAGGAAGTGGGGCGCAATGTGGTACACGGCTCTGACAGTGTGGAATCTGCTGCAAGAGAAATTGCCATTTATTTTGACGAAAAAGAAGTATTGGATTACGATTATCTGCCAGAAAAATGGTTATTTGAATAAGCGCATTTGAGAAGGGCAAAAGATTAGCCTGCTGTGTTGGATAGACAACGCAGCAGGCTAATGTTGTTTTTGAGGTAATTATTCTTTTGTAAGCTCAAACTCCTGGCGTCCCATAAAGCCCGGGGCGATACTGTAGCGCTCAAAGACGATGACGGGATTTCCCGCTTTGTTGATATAAAAAGGTGTGCCTTCATTGATAGAGGTGAATCCTCCTTCTTCTGGGGAAAAGTAGGCAGCGTCGCTGTCAGTCGCCAGACGATCCGCAATCTGCTGCTGGATTTGTGTATTGGCAATCTGAATATAGTCTTCGCCTAAGAGATCCTGTAAAGTAGGCTGTGTACAGTGCTGTAAATCCAGATTATAGTACCAGCAGGATTCATAGGCGTTGCTCCAATCTTCCACCGAAGTGACAACAAAAGAAAGATACTGGTCCGTGCGGCAGAGCAGTTGATAATTGATATTGATTTGAAAATCATGCTCTGCCCATTCTGATTCTGTACCGCCGGTGTCTAAAAACGCCTGGTGATATTCGTCAAGGCGCTGCTGCGCCTCCATGGTGCGCTCCATCACAATATGACTGATTTGCGCATTGATAGATTGGGAGAGCGCCGAGCGGCCGCTGAGCGCAGGATGGGTGATGGAGAAACTGATGGCGCCGTCATTCTGAATATCATGTTTAGCAGTAAATAATTGTCCCACAGTACCCAAAAACGGCATGTCGCTGACGCCTTGTGCCACCACTGGGGACAGATTGCAGACTGCCAGAAAAGCCATCAGGCAGACAGCCGCCAGAGAGGAAAATTTTAGAAAACGCGGCATTCGGCGTTTCTTCTTTGCCGGCTGATATTGGGCAATGCTCTGCTCCAGTCGTGCAGATAGTTCCTTGGGTACGGGTATGGATTGATAGAGCTGTTGTGTCTGCTGCAGGTCTTCCTGAGTATAGATGTCATTCATACAAGTTCCTCCTTTAAGGACAGACGTAATTTTTTTAGACTGGCATATAAACGGGATTTTACAGTGTTCTCGTTAATATTTGTGACATGTGCAATCTCTTTCAGCGTCATATCTTCAAAATAGCGGAGCAGTACAATGGTTTTCAGTTCAGACGGCAGCTGCATAATAGCCTGATACAAATCCAGGTGATCGGCCTGTTGACTCAGCGGGTCATGGCTTTGTTCCTCCGGCAAGGTTTCCTCAACGGTTTCCCGTTTGCTGCGTCGCAGATAATCCAGGCATTCATTAATCAAAATTCGATAGAACCATGTTTTCATATAATCGGGATTTTGTATGGTTGTGTACTTCTCCAGCGCCTTGCAGGCAGCGCTTTGCACCAGATCCATAGATGTTTCCGGGTTATGGCAGTAGCTATAGGCCAGTCGATAAAATTTTTGCTGTTCGTTGAGTAAAAAGGTAGTCAGTGCCTGATAGAGATTCTGATTATCTGGCTGCAAAGGGCGCACCTCGTTTCTGCAATGAAATAACTTATATTATATTAGATGAAGTAATAAAGTGAAAAGTTGACAGTGAGAAAAAATCTGAATAAAATTTTTTAATGAAAATATTATAAAAGAGGCAACAACGCAAAAAAATATTGGCGATTTATTTGAAGATAGCCTAGGCTAGGATAAACAGGAGAAAAGTGTATTGACAGTGTAAATAAAAACTATATTATGAATATAATAAGCGTGAAAGGAGTTGCTACCTATGGCAAATACAAATATTAATATTCGTATGGACGCGGATTTGAAGCGCGTAAAAAAGAGTAGTTTGGTATTTCTTTGCTGACCGATATTATTAAAAAGCTGGCGGCGGGGGAAACGCTGCCAGAGAGGAATAGAGATCACCAGCTTTTCGGGGATTATACGGGGCGTCGTGAGTGCCACATTACCCCAGATTGACTGCTGATCTACGAAGTGGACGGGAACGAGCTGATTTTATATCTCACCCGGACAGGATCACACAGAGAGTTATTTTAGAGAAGAATAAAAAGAATGGTTGCCTTTTGGCAGCCATTTTTTTCTTTAATTTAGTTGACTAGATTAGATCACTAATATCATTTGCCAATACTATAAAGCCTTAATCAAGGCGGCAACAACGAAAAAGGGCGCTCTCTATGCATGCAGAGCGTCCTTTTTTATCGGAAATTTGCTATTTCTGTTTGCTTCTTGAGGGGATAGAAGATTACAGATAAAAAGGAGATGATACACGATTTTCAGACTAAACGCGACAGTATCCTTTGTCAAAGTAAATGCGACATGTCAGATTCTTCTCGTCGCGTTTACTTTGGAGATTAGCAATCACAAAAAAATCGGAAAAATTTTTTTAAGAAAAATGACAGAGCGAGTGCCATGTGTTATAATTAAATATTATCAATTTTAGCGGAAGGATGAAAGATAAACATGGGGAAGAATGTTTATGCGGCGCCGCGAAAAGGGCCTGCAGGAAAATGGGTAGAGCCGTCAGATAAGAAACCGACGGTGAAAAATCAGCAGCAGGAACGGCAGGTCCGGCTGCAGGCTTTAGCTGAAAAATATAAAAACAATAAGCAAAATGCCAATAAAAATAAGGGGAATTAGAAACATGCTGACGGGAAAAGAAAAACGGTTTTTGAGAAGTCTGGCGAATACGATGGAGCCCATCGTGCAGGTGGGCAAAGCAGGTGTGAATGAGAGTGTGCTGTTTAGCTTGCAGGAAGCATTGCAGGCACGGGAATTGGTAAAGGTACGTGTGCTGAAAAACTGCCTGGATGAAGTGCAGGATGTGGCCCAGGAGCTGGTTCTGCAGAGTCAGTCTGAGCTGGTTCAGGTGATTGGGCGCAATGTGCTTTTATATCGTCCGAATCCGAAAAAGCCAGTGATTGAATTACCGAAAAAATAAGGTGTGTGAGAAGTATGGGACGTGAAGAATATCGGACATTGGTAGCCGATGCGCAGAAAATTGTGGTGAAGGTAGGTACCAGCACGCTGACTCATTCTAATGGAAAATTGAATCTGGAGCAAATTGAGCGGCTGGTGCGACAGCTGTCCGACCTGCGCAATCAGGGGAAGGATGTTGTATTGGTATCTTCCGGCGCCATTGGAGCGGGGATGGGCAAGCTGAATTTGCAGGAGCGGCCCAAAACCATTCCGGAAAAACAGGCTGTGGCTGCCGTGGGGCAAGGTATTTTGCTGCACATTTATGAAAAAATATTTGCAGAATATGGGCAGGCTACCGCGCAGCTGTTGCTGACAAAGGCGGATCTGGAGCACAGACAGCGCTTCCTGAATGGGCGCAATACACTGCTGACGCTTTTGCGGTTGGGCGTCATTCCCATTGTCAATGAAAATGATACAGTCGCCTTTGAAGAGATAAAGTTTGGGGACAATGATACGCTGGCTGCGTTGGTGGGCACATTGATTGACGCCGATTTAGTGATTTTGTTGACGGATATTGATGGCCTTTACAATGGAGACCCGCGCAGGCAAAAGGGTGTGCAGCGTATTTCTGTGGTGGAAACCATTGATGTGCAGATAGAAAGTCTGGCAGGCAGTGTGGGCAGCAAGTTTGGCAGCGGCGGTATGGCGACAAAGGTGACCGCTGCGAGCATTGCGGTAAACGCAGGGATTCCGCTGATGATTGGTCACGGTGCAGATCCTCATATTATTCGCAAGCTGACCAGCGGGGAGGATGTGGGTACGTTGTTTGTACCCATTGATATGAAGCCCCATTTGCGGAAGAAATGGATTGCCTTTGGCTCTCATGTGGGGGGCCGCATTCTTGTGGATGAGGGCGCCAAGGAAGCGTTGCTGCACAAGGGAAAAAGTCTTTTGCCCAGCGGGATTACCGCGGTAGAAGGAAATTTTTCTGCCGGAGACGTGGTGGAAATTGCAGACAAGGCTGGACGGGAGTTTGCCCGCGGGATTACCAATTACAGCGGGTTGGAGCTGAACCGGATTAAGGGACAGAAGAGTAAGGATATTTGTCCTATCTTGGGATATAAAGATTTTGATGAGGTTATTCACAGGGATAATCTGTCACTGATTTTGTAGGAGGTGGCTGTGATGGGAGAATTAGAGGAAAAAGGAGCCAGAGCCAGGGAGGCCAGTTATCAGCTGGCGTTGTTGACCACGGAGCAGAAGAATCAGGGCCTGCTGGCGATGGCAGATGCATTGGAAGCAGAAATGGCTGCGGTGTTGGCTGCCAATGCACAGGATATGCAGCGGGCGAAGGAAAAGGGACAGCCTCAGGCGTTTTTGGACCGGCTGCTGTTGACGGAAGGCCGTGTGCGGGATATGGCAGAGGGTATTCGCGCGGTGGCGGAGCTGCCTGACCCGGTAGGGTATGTGGAAGAAATGTGGCTGAACAAGGATAATCTGCAAATCGGCAAGGTCGCTGTACCGCTGGGTGTGATTGGCATGATTTATGAAGCCCGCCCCAACGTGACTGCAGATGCCGCAGCATTGTGCTTGAAGTCGGGCAATGCGGTGCTCTTGCGCGGCAGCGGCGATGCCATTCAGTCCAATCTGAAAATCGCTGCGGTATTGAGCGCAGCGGCAGAAAAGGCTGGCATTCCTGCAGGTGCCATTCAGTTGGTGGAGGACACCAGCAGAGAAACAGTAAATGCCATGCTGAAGCTCAATGCTTATTTGGATGTACTGATTCCCCGCGGCGGCGCCGGCTTGATTCGCAATGTGGTGCAGAATGCCACTGTGCCGGTGATTGAAACGGGCGTGGGAAATTGTCATATTTATGTGGATGAAACTGCAGATTTGGATATGGCGGTAAATATTATACTGAACGGGAAGGTACAGCGGCCTGGTGTGTGCAATGCTACCGAATCATTGCTGGTGCATAAAAATATAGCGGAGCAGCTTTTGCCCATGGTGGCGGAAAAATTATTGCAGGCTGGTGTGGAGCTGCGGGGCTGTCCGCAGACGATGCAGTACATTCCGCAGAGCAAAGCGGCTACAGAGGAAGATTTTGCTACGGAATTTCATGATTTGATTTTGTCGGTGAAGGTAGTGGAGAATATAGATGAAGCTATTGGGCATATTCGCCGGTTTAGCACGAAGCATTCAGAAGTGATTGTAACCAATGATTACAGTCATGCCCGTCAGTTCCAGCAGATGGTGGACGCTGCGGTGGTGTATGTGAATGCTTCCAGCCGGTTCAGCGATGGATTCCAGTTCGGTTTTGGCGCAGAGATCGGCATCAGTACCCAGAAGCTGCATGCCAGAGGACCCATGGGGCTGAAAGCGCTGACAAGCTATAAATATATTGTCAATGGCAATGGGCAGGTTCGCAAATGAGGCGCATAGGGCTGTTGGGCGGCACCTTTGATCCGGTGCATTACGGGCATTTGCGTTTGGCAGAGCAGTGCAGAGAAAAGCTGCAGTTGGACGAGGTCTGGTTCGTTTTGGCGGCTAATCCGCCGCACAAGGACTGGCGCATCAGCCCCTATGAGAAACGGCGCCGTTGGCTGGAACAGGCCCTCCGGGGAAAAAATTGGTGCCGTGTCTGCGATATTGAAAAAGAGCGCGAAGGGAAATCCTATACCTATCATACATTAAAGGCGCTGCACAAGGCTGAGCCGGACTGCGAATTTTATTTTCTGACAGGCGCCGATTCTTTGGAAAAACTGGATACTTGGTACCGTTGGGAGGACATTTTGGATTTATGCCATTTTGTAGCGACCAGCCGTCCGGGATATGTCGGTCATGTTCCGGAAAAACTAAAGAAAGAAGCTGCGAAGCGCAAGGGCAGTATTCTTTATCTGAAGATTGACGCGCTGGATATTTCCTCTACAGAGGTGCGGAAAATGGTGGCGTTACAGCAGGCTATGGAGCAGATGATTCCTCTGGAGATCATCGACGAGGTGAAAAACAGCATGGAAATAAAAGTGGAAGGCTATAAAGAAATACTAAAAACCCGATTATCCGTAAAACGGTACACCCATTCTGTCGGGGTTGCAAATACGGCGGCCCGTTTGGCGGGAATGTTTAACGGGGATGTGGAGCGTGCATACCTGGCGGGACTGTTGCATGATTATGCGCGGGAAATGTCGGGCAGCGCTTTGTTGGAGATTGCCGTGGAGCATAATCTGCATGGCGATGCAGTAGATTTATTGCAGCCCAGCTTGCTGCATGGTCCGGTGGGCGCATGGCTTTTACAGGAGCAGGGTATTATGACAGATGAAGCCATACTGGAGGCCATTCGCTGGCACACGACAGGGCATCCGGATATGAAGAAACTGGCCCGCATGGTTTACATTGCGGATTATATCGAGCCCAATCGGGATTTCCCAGGTGTGGATGCGCTGCGGCAAATTACCTATCGGGATTTGAATTTGGGCGTGTTGGCGGGATTGGACCATACGATTATGTTTCAGTTGCAAAAGGGCGGATATTTACATCCATGGTCCATTGCGGCGAGAAACCGGTTGATTGAGGAACACAGCGACCAGTATCAAAATTAAGAGAGATGTATCAGTGGATCTCTTGTGTGAGGAAGCTAGAGAAAGAATGGAGGCTGTTTATGGAAAGCATAAAGTTGGTAGAACAGATTGTAAAAGCATTGGATGAGAAAAAAGGTATGGATATCAAAGTACTGGACATCCATGCACAGACGGGCATTGCCGATTATTTTGTAATCTGCAATGGCACCAGTACGCCGCATACCAAGGCGTTGAGCGATTTTGTAGAAGAAAAAACAGAGCAGGAATTGAGAGAACGGATTCTGCGCCGCGAGGGATATCAGGGCGGCAGTTGGATTTTGCTGGATTATGGTGTGGTCATTGTACAGATCTTCAAACCGGAAGAACGGGCCTATTACAATTTGGAAAAGCTGTGGGGCGACAGTCCGGAAGTAGATATCACTGCTTTTGTAGGTGAATAGAATGGCTTATGAAACAGTCGCGGCAGTATATGACAATTTGATGAGAGATGTGGATTATGCCCAATGGGCGCGCTATCTGGATGGGTTGCTGAAAAAGCATCGCTGTTCGGGAAAGCGGCTGTTGGATTTGGGATGTGGGACAGGAAATATTTCTATTCCCCTGGCGCAGATGGGCTATCAGGTGACCGCGCTGGATTACGAGGCGGAAATGCTGGAGATTGCTGAAACAAAGAGCGCAGAGGCGGGCGTGTCGGTTGCGTGGCGGCAGCAGGATATCGCAGACCCTGCGCTGGGACAAATATTGGGGGATGAAGGGCAATTTGATGCGGTGATTGCGACCTTTGATGTGTTCAATCATCTTACGGAGCCGGAAGATTTGCAGACCGTATTGTATACGGTGGAGCGTTTGCTGGCAGAGGACGGGATATTGATTTTTGATGTGCAGACTCCGTACAAGCTGCGGGAATATCTGGGAGATCATATTTTCACCTGGCACAGCCCCGATGTGGAATATATGTGGGAAAATCACTTTGACCAGGAAACGCAGATTTGTCAGATGGAAATCACGTTTTTTCAGCGCTGTGAGAACGGTTTGTACCGGCGGGAAACGATGTATCAGGAAGAACGGCTCTATGAGCTGGAATTGCTCAAACTATGGCTC
Organism: Peptococcaceae bacterium UBA7185; assembly: GCA_002491065.1. Taxonomy (GTDB): domain Bacteria; phylum Bacillota; class Peptococcia; order Peptococcales; family Peptococcaceae; genus UBA7185. The sequence goes on along the minus strand of DKVF01000055.1, from coordinate 19,413 downwards.
AATTTCAGCAATCTGGAGCTGCTGGGCGTTTATCGGGAACTGAGCGAAGACGCTGTAGCGCCTACAGACCATCGGGCGGTATTTGTGGCGCGTCCTATGCGTGATACAGATTTGGATGCAGAACTTGACGAGCCGCTGGATTTTGCAGAAGATGAAATACAACAGGAAATGATATAAAAACGTAAACATATAAGGAGTGACATTGATGCAGATTGGTTTTTTTGATTCAGGTATTGGAGGCCTGACCGTACTGCATCAGGCGAAACGGGCCATGCCTCAGGAGGACTATTTGTATTATGCAGATACAGATCATGTGCCTTACGGCCGCAAAACAAAAGGGGAAATTAAGCAATATGTGCAGGAAGCAGTGGATTTCATTGCCGAGCAGGGCGTAAAGGCGTTGGTGGTGGCGTGCAATACGGCGACCAGCGTGGCCATCAAAGATTTGCGCGCCCGTTACAGTTTTCCCATTTTGGGAATGGAGCCGGCGGTAAAACCAGCGGTGAACGATACCCACTGCACCAAGCGCATCCTGGTGACGGCTACGCCGGTGACAATTCGGGAAGAAAAATTGCAAAATCTACTGCATCAGGTAGACCAGCATCATCAGGTGGATTTATTGCCGCTGCCGCGGTTGGTGGAGTTTGCCGAGCAGGGAAATTTTACCGACGGACAGGCAGAGACATATTTGCGGGAGACATTGTCTGCCTTTGATTTGGAGCAATATTGCACAGTTGTGTTGGGCTGTACACATTTCAATTATTTCAAGGACAGCTTTCATAAGATTCTGCCAGAAGAAATTATCATGCTGGATGGCAGTGACGGGACAGTGAAAAATTTGCAGCATGTGTTGGCGGAAAAAGAGCTGCTGGAAACGGGGCAGGGACGGGTGACGTATTATACGTCAGGCCGTTCGGCAGAGCAGCAGCGCCCTCACTATGAACGATTGCTGCGGCGTTTGGATAAGATGTTAATTTATTAACGCATTTAATTAAAAAGAGAAGGGGAGAGCGCGTATGTTACATTTATGGAAAAGTGCGAAAATTTATAAAGACCGCATGAGCGTCATGGACATGGGATTGTTAAAAATTTGCTGCATGGCCCTTGGCGTGGTGTTGGGGCTTACCGTATCCCGTAAGAAAAAATTACAGACAGGGGTATTGGCCAGCGGTGTATTTGCGGTAACCTGTCTGCCGTTGATGAACAAATTTCTGGATGTGATAGAAGAAGTGTCCGAGGAAGAAAAGGCCTAAAAAGCGACAAGCCCGTTTTCCGATGTAAGGCGCAGCGGAAAAAACAATTGCCGACAAAAAGGACCAATTTGCAGATGTGTGACAGACACAGGCAGATTGGTCCTTTCGTTTGTTTATTTTCTGTATGACGACGGCTTGCAATTTTTCAACGGGGAGACTGCTGTTTTCTCCTGAAAATCATGATATAATGGAGACAGGAACTTATGTTGTTATCAAATCTGTGAGACACTGAGGAGGATGCTTATGCAGAATCAGATTTTGACGGAACAGGAAATTACCCTATTGGACCAATGGTGGCGCGCGTCTAATTATTTGGCAGCGGGGCAGCTATATCTGTTGGACAACCCCCTTTTAGAAACACCGCTGACGCGAGAGCAGATAAAGCGAAAGATTGTCGGGCACTGGGGCACTGTGCCGGGGCAGAATTTTATTTATACCCATCTTAATCGGTTGATCTGTAAATATGACGTGGATATGATTTATCTGTCCGGTCCGGGACATGGCGGGAATGCGATGGTGGCGCAGTCCTGGATGGATGGGAGCTACAGCGAGGTATATCCTGATATTAGTCAGGATCAGGACGGCTTAAAAAGATTATTCAAGCAATTTTCCTTTCCCGGCGGGATTTCCAGTCATGTGGCGCCGGAGGTGCCCGGCTCGATTCATGAGGGCGGAGAACTGGGCTATTCGCTGGCCCATGCCTTTGGCGCGGTATTTGACAATGCCGATTTGATTGCGGCCTGCGTGGTCGGCGATGGAGAAGCGGAAACTGGTCCTCTGGCCACTGCCTGGCAGAGCAACAAATTTATCAATCCGGACAAAGATGGCGCGGTGCTGCCTATTCTGCATTTGAACGGCTACAAGATTGCCAATCCGACTATTTTGGCTCGCACCTCTGATGAGATGCTGCGGCAATTTTTTGCAGGTATGGGCTGGAAACCGTACTTTGTGGAGGGCTCGGAACCTCGCTATATGCATCAGGCGATGGCGGAAGCTTTGGAGTTGGCCTATAGCGATATCAAAGCCATTCAGGACGCTGTACGCGGGGGAAACCGTTCGGCGTATTATATTTGGCCGATGATTATTTTACGCACCCCAAAAGGCTGGACAGGGCCGAAAGAAGTGGACGGCAAAGCAATTGAAAATACTTTCCGCGCCCATCAGGTGCCTATCAGCATGAATAAACCGGAACACGTACAGCTCCTGGAAGCATGGCTGCGCAGTTATAAGCCGGAAGAACTGTTCAGTAAAGACGGCAAGCTGTTGCCTGAGATTGCAGCGCTGGCGCCAAAGGGCAACCGCCGCATGGCGGCCAATCCCCATGCCAATGGAGGTCTGTTGCTGCGGGATTTGAAGCTGCCTGATTTCAGAGCCTATGGGTTGGCGGTGCCTGCTCCCGGCGCGGTAGAAGCGCAGGATATGTTGGAATTAGGTGCATTTGTGCGGGACATTGTAAAATTAAATCCAGCCACATTTCGTATTTTTGGTCCCGATGAAACTATGTCCAATCGCTTGAACAAAGTGTTTGAGGCTTCGGAACGGGTCTGGAATGGGCAAATGCTGGAGGGTGACGAACATCTGGCGCAGGAAGGACGCATTGTGGATTCTATGCTGTCGGAGCACTGCTGCCAGGGCTGGCTGGAAGGATATTTGCTGACAGGGCGGCATGGTGTTTTTAACAGCTATGAGGCCTTCATCCGTATTGTGGACTCCATGGCCTCTCAGCATGCCAAATGGCTGAAGGTGACCAGAGAACTGCCTTGGCGGGCGGACATTGCCTCGCTGAATTATATTTTATCGTCCAATGTATGGCAGCAGGACCACAACGGCTATACCCATCAGGATCCCGGCTTTATTGACCATCTGGCCAATAAAAAGGCCGATGTGGTGCGCATGTATTTTCCACCGGATACCAATTGCCTGTTAAGCTGCTTTGACCATTGTGTGCGCAGCAGAAATTATATCAATGTGTTGGTGACCTCCAAACATCTTCGTCCCCAGTGGCTGACTATGGAGCAGGCCGTAAAACATTGCACCCAAGGCATTGGCATTTGGGAATGGGCTTCCAACGATAGGGGCGCAGAGCCGGATTTGATTATGGCCTGCTGCGGGGATGCGCCAACATTGGAAACACTGGCGGCAGTATCTATTTTGCGGGATAAATTGCCGGAATTAAAAATTCGTGTGGTGAATGTAGTGGATTTGATGCGCTTGCAGGATACTTCTCAGCATCCCCATGGTCTGTCCCAATCCGACTATGATATGTTGTTTACAAAGGATAAGCCTATTCTCTTTGTCTATCACGGATATCCGTCGTTGATTCATGAATTGACCTACAGACGGGCTAACAAGGATTTGCATGTGCGGGGTTATAAAGAGGAAGGCACCATCACCACGCCCTTTGATATGCGTGTACAAAATGAAATCGACAGGTTCCATTTAGTGATGGCGGCGGTAAAACTGGTACCGTCTCTGCAATATAAAGGCGCCGCCGTTGTACAGGAAATGAACGATAAATTGGTGGAACACAGTCAATATATTCGCGAATATGGCGTGGACATGCCGGAAGTAGCCGATTGGAAATGGCGTGGGTAAGAGCAGTGACGTAAAAGGAAGCATAAAATAAATTCCCGCATACAGTGTAATGACTGTGTGCGGGAATTTTTAGTAGAATTCAAGATAACGAAAAAACGTGGAATTTTTTCATGTTACGGATTACATATTTTTTCCTACATAAGCGGCTAAGTCCACAACTCTGCAGCTATAACCCCATTCATTGTCATACCAGGCCAAAATTTTCAGCATGGTGTTATCCATTACCATAGTGGAAAGTCCATCGACAATGCTGGAACGGCTGTCACCGTTGTAATCAATGGAAACTAGTGGTTTGTCAGAATAACCGAGGATTCCTTTCATGTCGGTTTCGCTGGCCTGTTTCAACAATGCGTTTACTTCTTCTACAGTGACCTTTTCTTCTAATTCAAATACCACATCCACCAGAGAAACGTTTGGAGTTGGTACACGCAGAGCCAGACCGCTCAATTTGCCTTTCATCGCAGGAATTACTTCGCCCACTGCTTTGGCAGCGCCGGTTGTGGTTGGAATGATAGACTGGGTGCAGCCTCTGGCACGACGATAGTCTTTGTGACGGTTGTCCAAATTTTTCTGGTCGTTGGTGAAGGAATGCACGGTTGTCATGGTGCCGTGTTTGATGGTGTAGTTGTTGTTGATGACTTTCACAACAGGCGCCAGGCAGTTGGTGGTGCAGGACGCATTGGAGATCACCTGATCTGCTGGTGTATAAACTTCTTCATTGACGCCCATTACAATGGTGGCATCGACATTTTTACCCGGTGCAGTGATGATAACTTTTTTTGCGCCGTTATCCAGATGTACCTGGCAATCTTCTTTGCTCTTGAATTTGCCGGTGCTGTCGATTACGATATCCACGCCCAGCTGTCCCCAGGGCAGATTTTTCGGATCGCGGTCGGATAATAAACGAATTTTTTTGCCGTCTACGACAAGACTGTCCTCTGTATAGGAAACTTCTCCTCTGTAGGTGCCATGGGTGGAATCGTACTGGAACAGATGCGCAGTTCCTTCCGGGTTGGATGTACTGTTGATGGCCACGATTTCCACATCGTCATGCTGCAGTGCAGCCCGCACACACAGGCGGCCGATACGGCCGAAACCATTGATTGCAATTTTAACTGTCATGATAGAAAACCCTCCATTTATATATAGTATGTAAAATAAAATTTACAAAAATTCAACTATATTATAATACGAATTGCTTTGCAAATAAAGACCTTGACAAAAAGAAAAACTATACATATAATCAAAAGATATGCTAGTTACATTATTTAGGGATAAGGGGCGTTGAATAGTGAGTGAACAAGAGGTTATTTTAACGCGTGAAGGTCTGAAACAGCTGGAAGATGAACTGGAAAACCTGCGCACTGTAAAACGGGCAGAGGTAAAAGAACGGTTAAAAGAAGCGATTGCTTTAGGGGACTTAAGTGAAAACTCCGAATATGACGATGCAAAAAATGAACAGGCTTTTATGGAAGGCCGTATTTTGGAATTGGAAAAAATGATTCGCAATGCCAAAGTCATTGATGAAGACGCGCATCAGGAAGGAACGGTCACAGTAGGTTCTCTGGTGAAAGTAAAGGATATTGAATTTGACGAAATCAATGAATATCGGTTGGTAGGTACGGTAGAGGCCGACCCTATGAATAATCGAATCTCCAATGAATCACCGGTAGGCCGTGCGTTGTTGGGACGGAAAAAAGGCGAGATTGTGGATGTAGAGGTTCCAGCAGGGATTATCAAATATGAAATTTTAGAAGTAAGCAAAGGCTGAGTGTAGCTGCCAGAGAAAGGAGGAGCATCATGGCAAAACAAACACAGGAAGAAAAACGGGAAAATGAATTGAGAAAAGTTCGATTAGATAAAATGGAAGCTTTGCGGGAAAAAGGTGTGAATCCTTTTGGACAGCGCTTTGAGCGGACCCATCATGCCCAGGACGTATTGGAGCACGCCGAAGAATTGATTGCTTCCGGCGAAGAAGTCATCATCGCCGGTCGTTTGATGGCGAAAAGGGGGCAGGGGAAAGCAGGCTTTGCCAATGTGCAGGATTTGAGTGGGAATATCCAGATTTATTCCCGTTTGGATGTAGCAGGAGAGGACAACCACGGCTTTTTCAAAAAGGCAGATATTGGTGATATTGTAGGGATTCGCGGTGTTGTTTTCGTAACGGAAAAAGGGGAAACGACCATCTCTGTGCGGGAATTTACTCCGCTCACAAAATCCTTGCGCCCGCTGCCGGAAAAATATCATGGCCTGACCGATGTAGAACTGCGTTATCGTCAGCGCTATGTAGATTTGATTATGAATCGGGAAGTACAGAATACCTTCATTATGCGCAGCAAAATTGTGCGGTATGTGCGGGAGTTTTTGGATAATCAGGGATTCCTGGAAGTGGAAACGCCGGTGTTGCATGGCTTGGCAGGCGGCGCCACAGCGCGTCCCTTCATCACATATCACAATGCATTGGACATGGAAATGTATATGCGTATTGCGTTGGAATTGCATCTGAAACGGCTCATTGTAGGCGGATTGGAAAAAGTTTATGAACTGGGCCGTGTATTCCGCAATGAAGGCATCGATACCCGCCACAATCCAGAATTTACAATGATGGAAGTGTATCAGGCTTATGCCGATTACAACGATATGATGGATTTGACAGAGAACATGTTCAAATATGTGGCGGAAAAAGTACTGGGTACAACCAAAATCACTTATGGTGAGCATGAAGTAGACTTGGGCGTGGAATGGGAACGCATCACCATGAATGATGTGGTAAAACGCTACACAGATATTGACTTCAGCGCCATTGCTACCGATGAGGAAGCCCGCGCAGCGGCACGCGCCATCGGTGTACCGGTAGAGGACGATATGCCAAAGGGCAAAGTATTGGCGGAAGTATTTGACGAAAAGGTAGAAGCGAATCTCATTCAGCCAACCTTCGTCATTGATTATCCTATTGAAATTTCTCCGCTGTCTCGCCGCAAAGACGGTCATCCTGAATTGACAGACCGCTTTGAAGTATTTATTGTGGGCAGAGAACACGGCAACGCCTTCTCTGAGCTGAACGACCCCATTGACCAGCGGGAGCGTTTTGAAAAACAAATGGAAGCAAAAGCAAAGGGCGACGAAGAAGCCCATCCAATGGATGAAGATTTCATCACCGCGCTGGAATATGGTCTGCCGCCCACAGGAGGTTTGGGAATTGGCATCGACCGTATGTGCATGCTGCTTACCAATTCTCAGTCCATCCGTGACGTGATCTTATTCCCGACAATGAAAAATATTGAGAAATAGTGAACATCCATCCATTGCAGCCAAAGCAATGATGCTGTATCATAAAAAATAAGTGAATAGAGAGTGACATAGCAGTCTTGGACTTATGGTTCAGGGCTGCTTTTGTTTTGTAGGGAAATATTCATTGGGTACTTTATAAATTTGAATATACTCAGCATGCTGATGCAAAACACTGCAGTTGACATTTGGATAAATTCCTCGATGTAAGGATACTCTGTTAGTCCAAGTAAATACATTAAAGTGAGTATACCTAAGAAAACTAAATACCTCGTTCTAACTTCCTTCTTTTTGAGATTTGCCACTCCAAGAATACCACAAATAACCGTGGCGATGCCACGAGAAGAACCTAAAAGATAATTAAAGATCATTGTTCCTGCCGTAATTGTGACATCAGTAAGTTGAGAATATTCATTTGTGTAATAGATGCTGATAACGATGCCGTATGTACCGGAACAGATGAATAAGGCAAGTGATAACATTGAAATAGATTGTATGGCCTTCATTCTTTTGCCACCTCATAATTTTTTGATTAATCAGGCTAACCTGATTGATTTATTTTACCATACTGTTATAGCTTCAGGAGTCATTTGCGGAAGAAAAATCATTCTACAAATGATTTTAGATTCCAGTTTGTTGGATTCCGTTTTGAATCATTTCATGGGGACCATTTATTTTGCCAATCTAGGATATTTTTATTTTTAAGGATTCTATGTATATTCAAGAAGATCAAGCACAAAATTTTTGTAAAAGGGGATTGACATCATTGCCAAAAGGAATATAATGAATATATGAATTATTGTTCATATATTAAGACGTGGAATATAAAGAGGTGGAAGACATGGAACGAGTTTATAAAATAAATGGTTTGGATTGTGCAAATTGTGCGGCGAAATTG
>DKVF01000055.1:10632-11059 GCA_002491065.1 Peptococcaceae bacterium UBA7185 | reverse complement strand
AGAAATTCAGTATTTTGATCAAGTAATTATTGATTTTATGGCCCAAAAGCTGATTATCACTGTAAAAGATGAGGAAACGTTGCAAAAAGGGCTACAGGAAGCGGAAATGGTGATTGCGCGTGTGGATCCAGATGTGACGATTACGGAAAAAGCAAAAAAACAAAAAAATAATTACGTCACGGCAAATACGCAAGACCATGATGAGGAATCCTGTAATTGCGGACATGACCATGATCATCAAGAAGGAGAATCCTGTGGGTGCGGGCACGACCAAGTTCATCATGATGAGGAATTCTGCGGTTGTGGTCACGACCATGCCCATCATGATGAGGACTGGCAAGGGCAAATGACACAGGCAGCCGGTAAAAAGACGGAAAAGATTTATTCTATTACGGGGCTGGACTGTGCAAATTGTGCGGCGAAATTG
>DKVF01000055.1:0-10318 GCA_002491065.1 Peptococcaceae bacterium UBA7185 | reverse complement strand
AGAAATTCAGTATTTTGATCAAGTGGTCATTGACTTTATGGCACAAAAATTGATTTTACAGGTAAAAGATGAACGGCAACTGCCAGAAGCATTGCATGCAGTCCAAGCGGTAATAGAGCGTGTGGAACCAGGCGTAACTATCACAGAAAAAGGGAAAAAAGTGAGTAACCATACACAAGCACACAGCCATGAACATGGTGCAAATTGTCATTGCGGTCATGACCATATGCACACAGAACCGTGCGGCGGCAGTGATGGGCGGCAGGAAAAGCAAGCAATGCAGCAGGATGCCATGAAAGCAACTGCAATCACAAAAGCAAAACGCTTCACGCCTGAGATGCAGAAAAGCTTATGGAAAATTATTGTAAGCGCGGTGCTTTTTGTGGCGGCGGCGTTCCTTCCCAATCAGGGCGCACTGCAATTTGATACTCTGCGACTGGGACTTTACTTGCTGGCGTATATCATTGTAGGTGGCGAAATTGTACTGCGGGCCGCAAAAAATATTGCCCGTGGGCAAGTGTTTGATGAAAATTTTCTGATGTCGGTGGCGACGATTGGCGCATTTGCAGTGGGAGAATATCCGGAAGGCGTTATGGTAATGCTTTTGTATCAGTTGGGCGAATTATTTCAGGACTATGCGGTGCATCGTTCCCGCAGATCCATTGCCGATTTGATGGACATAAAGCCGGAAGTCGCCCATGTGCAGCAAGGAGACAGATTTATTTCTGTAGAGCCTGAAGAAGTGGCAGTGGGGAATATTATTCAAATTCGTCCCGGTGAGAAGATTCCTTTGGATGGGCTCATTCTGGAAGGAACCTCTTCCTTAAACACTGTAGCGCTTACCGGAGAGTCAGTTCCGCGGGAAGTGGCGCCGGGGCAAGAGGTGATGAGCGGCTGCATCAATACGTCCGGTGTGTTGACGGTACGGGTAGAAAAGGAATATGAGGATTCTACCGTTGCAAAGATTTTGGATTTGGTTGAGAACGCAAGCAGCAAGAAAGCAGAAACAGAAAACTTTATCACGCGCTTTGCCCGCTACTATACACCGGCAGTGGTTGGCATTGCAGTTGTGTTGGCGATCCTTCCTCCGTTGATCTTGCAAGTGCCTTTTCAGGAATGGGTTTATCGTGCGTTGGTATTTCTGGTAATCTCCTGTCCCTGCGCTCTGGTAATTTCTATTCCACTCACCTTTTTTGGAGGCTTGGGGGCTTGCTCCCGTCACGGCGTGCTGGTGAAGGGCAGCAATTATTTAGAGGCTTTAGCGAAATTGGAGTGTACAGTTTTTGATAAAACCGGGACACTCACCAAGGGTGAGTTTTCTGTGACAGAAGTGCGTCCCATAGGGATTAGTCGGGAAGAGCTACTCTATTATGCTGCATGTGCGGAAAGTGTTTCCAATCATCCTATTGCGCTGGCAATCCGTCGTGCCAACTCTCAGCATGTATCCGCCAAAGCACTGCAAAAGGCGGAAGAAATCGCCGGTTATGGGATTTCGGCGATGGTGGAAGGCCATGCGGTGTTGGCGGGAAACTATCGGTTTATGAAACGGGAGCAGATATCCTGTCAACGAGCCGAGGAAACCGGCACAATTATTTATATAGCTGTGGACGGTGTGTTCTGTGGCAGTATTGTCATTGCCGATGAAATCAAGCCTGATGCGCAGACTATGATTGGACGGTTGAAGCAGTTGGGTGTACGGGATATTGTCATGCTCACAGGAGATAATCAGCGAACTGCCGAACAGGTTGCCCGTCAACTGGGCATTACCAAGGTATTCAGTCAGTTGTTGCCTGGTGATAAGGTTCATTGTCTGGAACAGTTATTGCAGCAAAAAAGTGAAAAAAGAACGATTGCCTTTACCGGCGATGGCTTAAATGATGCCCCTGTATTAGCACGTGCTGATGTGGGGATTGCCATGGGTGGCCTTGGCTCCGATGCGGCGATTGAGGCGGCTGATGTGGTGATTATGAACGATCAGCCCAGCAAATTGGCAGATGCCATCGTGATTGCCAAAGAAACACGTCGTATTGTACAGCAGAATATCATATTCATTTTGGCAGTGAAATTGCTTGTGTTATTGCTGGGCGCAGTTGGAATCGCTACAATGTGGATGGCAGTGTTTGCTGATGTAGGCGTTGCGGTTCTAGCCATTTTGAATGCGGTACGAATTATGAGAAAATAAATGAGCTGGCTCAGGACTTTACTAAGAGAACGGATTATTTATTGATGCAGGGAAAAGAGACGTGTTGACAATACGTCATAACGACGCTTATTTTTTAAAAGAAGACTATTATAGCAAAAATATTTATCAAGCGCTGACCTTAAACGGTTAGCGCTCATTTTTATGCCTGAGATTTGTTGAAGACGCGAGAGATAACATTAAAACGGCAGGAACGTTCCTGTAAGTTTAAATGGCTGTTTTATAGGTGTTTGTATGTGATAACTAGTAACAGAAATTGGGAAAATGACTTGTGACAACAAAAAGTTGACGGAAGTCTTATAAATAAACTGCTCCTATGAAATACATTAGTATGCAGTATATAATAAGGATACAAAGAGGGACATTCTGCAGTATGAAAATGATATTTTAACTGCAGTAAATATAGTTTCACAATAGTGGTTGGCGCCAAAAAACTATTTCTATAATAACTAAAACAAAATGTTCTACAAGAAAGGATGAACTATTCATGTCAACGAATGTTGCAAAGAAAAATACAATGAAATACATTCATGCTGCAATCATGATAATGCTTATGCTGTGTGGTGGATTTTTGCCGACTTTCGGGCAGATCACACCGTTGGGAATGAAAGTATTTGGTGTATTCTTGGGATTATTATATGGATGGATTTTCGTTGGAATTTTATGGCCTAGTGTATTGGGGTTCTTTACATTATCACTTACAGGCGTCACTTCACCGTTAATGGCATTTGTTAGTGGTTTTACAAATCCTACTGTGACAATGGTTATCATGTCTTATGTATTCGCCTATTGCTTAGGTCAGATTGGCGTAAATGAAGCCATTGCCTATTGGGCAATGAGTAAGAAAGTCTTTGTAAACCGTCCGTGGTTGTTTGCAACAGCAATTGTGCTGGTAACCTGTCTTATGGGGATGCTGGGCGGCTCTTTCGCAGCAATCTTTTTAATGTGGGGTGTGACGAAGACGATTGCCGAAAAAAATGGAATGGAAAGAGGCAATCTGTTGGTGAGTATGATTTATGCATTAATCTTGTTCGGCGGTTTCAGCGGCGGGCAGATGGTACCATTCTTCGGCGGCGTAATTATGTATGGTGGTTTCTTGACTGCAGCAACAGGTGTTGTAGTAGAAGGATTACAGTTCTTAGTGATTGGTGAACTCTATACAATCCTTTCTATGGTACTGGTTATTTTGATAATTAAATTTGTATTCAAACCGGATGCATCAAAGTTTTGTTTATCAGAAGAGATGCGCGCAGAATATGCAAAATATAAATTGAATTCCAAACAAAAAGTTGGTTTGGGACTTTTAGTATTTTATTTCTTGGCGTTGTTGCTGCCATCTGTGTTCCATGGCGCATTCTGGACCATGTTGAGTACTTGGGGCATGGTGGGCATGACAATCCTCTATCTGGTTATATTCTCTATATGGAAAGATGAAAACGGCAATGATATGTGCTCTATGGATGAGTGCTTCCAAAAAGGTGTAGCTTGGGGACCGATTTTGTTATTTATGGTGACGATTCCGCTGGCAAATGCCATGGAATCTGAAGAAGTTGGCATTATGGCGACAGTAAATGAGTTTTGTACGCCAATTTTCTCCAGCATGGGTACAACAGCGATGCTGATTGCAATCGTAATCGTAATTGGTATCCTGACACAATTTTTGCACAATGTCGTGATGGCGGCGTTATTTACGCCAGTATTGGCGCCGATATTCATCTCAATGGGCGGAAATCCCATTACCTTCTTCTTCGTACTTTATGCAGCATTGAGCTGTGCTTTCGGTACGCCAGCAGCTTCTATGCAGGCAGGGTTGCTGTTTGGTCATGAAGATGTTCCCACGAAACACGGCTATATATTAGGGTGGGCATATTACCTTGCAACGGTTGTGATTGTAATAGCGATGATTCCATTGTGTGACATTTTGTTTGCTGGATTAGTTTAAACTTGTTTAATATAAAATTATATTAAAAATAGAAAATTAAGGAGGCCGTACAAATGGCAGATCAAAAGGTACTTGTATTAGGAATTGACGGGATGGATCCCAAATTATGCAGACGGTTAGTAGATGAAGGGAGACTTCCTAACATTGAAAAAATGTTAAAGATGGGCGCAGCGCGCAAAGATTTGGTGATGTTGGGCGGTGTACCAACCATCACACCACCGATGTGGACTACGTTAGCGACAGGGGCGTATCCTAATACCCATGGCGTAACCTGTTATTGGAATTCTCATCCAACAGAATTAGACAGATTGGTATATACCTTTGATACGTCGAAAATCACAGCAGAACAGGTTTGGGAAACAGCAGTAAAAGCAGGTAAGAAAGCTTTGGTATGGACGTGGCCATGCTGCTGGCCAGCAAGAATTGATAGCCCAAATCTGCATATTGTAGGTGGTTTGGCACCTCTGGGCCCAAATCATACCTCCGCAGTTGTGGATGATGATTATCTGACCTACGCATCGACAGAGTATAAAACAATTGCACCCAGAGAACATTTAGAAGCAAAAGGCGGTGCAGGCTGCATTTTAACAGATGACATGAAAGAGACAACGTCAAATGCCGGGTATGTGGAAAGCTTTAATGAGATGGGTGCAGGTAATGCTGGAGCAGATAAAGAAAGAAAAGGCGTTCAGACATCCATAGCGCCAAAAACATGGCTGCTGTTTGAGCATGAAGAAGGGGAAGAAATGAATGAAAGCGACAAATGTCTGCAAACATACAATTCCCCAATTGTTGAGCCCAAAAATTGGGCCCATGAAGTTCCTGCCGGTGCAAGAGAATTCCATGCGATTGTGGCACATGGCACAGTACAGTATCCGGGGTTGATGCTGCAAAATGAGAATGGCGAGTATGACCGCGTAGAGATTTATCAGAATAAGAGAGCAGCAGAGCCATTGGTAACCATTCATGACGGAGAGTATCATCCGTTGGTAGAAACAGAAGTGCTGGTTGGCGATAAAAAGGTGAAGACAACAAGACACTTTACAATTATTAAACTGGATCCCAAAGGAGAATATGTGACCATTTCTATCGGGAATGCGCTGGATATTGAAACAGAGCGAAAAGAATCCAACTGGCTGCCGCAATCGCTGTATCAGCAGACTGTAGATATTGCAGGCTACGTTCCTTATGCAATCGGCGTGGGCGGTGGTTATCCTGAAATGATCAGCAGACGTTCACTGCCAAGCTGGAACTGCTTCGAAAAATGGCAGGCAAAAGCGCTGTTGGGATTGATTGAGGAAAATCAGTATGATGCAGTATTTACCCATATCCATAATCACGACCATATTGGACATCCATGCTGGAGATGGGCAAAGACCAGAGAAAAATATGGCAACAATGATGAAAAGGTATATCAGGGCTTCCTCGAAGAAATCTTTGAACAGACTGATGACTACGTAGGACAGTTCCTGCCATTAATAGATAAAGGCTGGAATATCATTGTGACTAGCGACCACGGGTTGCTGTGCAGTGAAGAAGACGATTTGCCATATTTGGGTGAAGGCTTTGTTATGAATGTTGGTGTAATGCGTGATTTGGGATATACCGTGCTGAAAAAAGATGAAAACGGCAAAGTACTTCGTGAAATTGACTGGGAAAAAACGACTGCTGTTGCTCCCCGCGGAAATCACATTTATATCAATTTGAAAGGTCGGAATCCTCATGGGATTGTAGACCCTGCTGATAAATATGAACTGGAAAGAAAAATTATCGATGACTTGTATAGTTATCGGATGAATGGGAAACGTATTGTAAATATTGCCCTGCGGAATAAAGATGCGGCGCTGTTAGGTTTGAGCGGAGATCGGTGCGGCGATATTATTTACTTCCTGGAGGAAGGATTCAACCGCTTGCATGGTGATGCATTATCCACGACAGATGGATATTTTGGTACTACTGTATCTCCAATCTTCTTTGCAGCTGGTCCTGGCATCAAAGAAGGCTGTGAAACAGACCGTGTGATTCGTGAAGTGGATGTGGCGCCAACTGTTTCAGCTCTGCTGAATATTCCGATTCCTGCACAATGTGAAGGTGCACCGGTTTACCAGATCCTGAAAGAAGGCACCTATAAAATCTAATCATTGACTAAATATGTTTTTAAAAAAGGAGTATTTTTATAAATTGTGTTATAATAGAAATACTCCTTTTTTCATGTTTAAACAGTAAGACAAGAAAATTGTACCCGAAAATAATGCATGTGATGGCTGACGGCAGGAGGCTTGCGATGAATTTATTACAGATTCAATATTTGTTAGATGCGGTAGAAATGAATTCGATACATAAAAGCGCCGAGAAATATAATATTTCACCACAAGGTGCAAGTAAGGCCATTAAAATGTTGGAGCAGGAGCTGGGTGTGATTCTGATACAACGTTCTACGAAAGGCACAGAATTAAGTGAAACCGGTGAAAAATTGCTGGGGTACTTTCAAGAGATGTTAGACGACTATGAAAAAATAAAAGCGGTTTGCAATGAAATAAATATGATACCTGATCCAGAACGTGTGGAGGGAAAAATTTCCTTAGCGGTCACACCGCGGTTCAGCGATACTTTTTTGGGAAGTTTGATGATGAAATTTGGAGAAGCGTATCCCAAAATTAAGCTTCAGGTAATTTCGATGAGCCACGATAAAATATTTCAGCAGTTGCAGAGTGGCAATGATAATTTTGATCTTGTAATTGTAAATTTGCTAAACGTGGATTTGATGATGAAGGATTTAGCGCAATATTTAAATAAAGAAAACTTGCAATTTGTATCCTGTTATATCAGTGAGCTGTATATGTGTGGAAAAAGAAAGATAATAGATGCTATAGGTGACCAATATCATTGCAATAAAGACTATGGGTATCCGGTGGTAGCCTACAACTATGGACGGATAATTGACCGCCTTCCGGTTAAAATAGAATTTATGATTGATTCCATGACAGCCCAATTGGAAATGATCAATAAACATGATATGATTGGCTCATACAGCATAGAAGAATTCAGGATGCATTTTAATAAAAAGAAACACAGTTATATCCCTTTGGATGAACCAGTTACGCTGGCCTATGGATATTTACTAAAAAATAATCATCGGCTGACAGAGATAGAAAAAATTTTTGTACAGTTCTTACTGGACTATTTTGATAATATGTGATTGGGTGATAATAAAAACGGGCGGTCGCCAAAATGGCAACTGCCCATGGGTTCAGGCTGTTTAAAACAGCCTTTTTTATGCGCTAGATTCAGCCTTTGCCTGCCACGCAGGGGATACGCAGAATTTGCCCGATGTTTAATGTGTATGGTGCGTATAAATTGTTGAAACGGGCAATCTGCTGCCAGGTAATTCCGGGGACTTTGTTTTGGAAAGCGGCAGCAATTTTTGCTAGGGTATCGCCTGCTTTTACTTCATACGTGTAGCCACCCTTGGGACAAACTTCTTCCTCTTTTTCCGGTTCTGGTTTGGGTGTTGGTTTAGGCTGGGGCTTGGGTTGCGGCATCTGCGGCGCGGTGTTGCAGGTACCGTTGGTGCAGACATTGGTTACCACCATAAAATCTTTTGTCTGGAATGCGCAAACACAAATTTCCAAAATGGCTACGGCGCGAATTTTTGAGGTTTCGCAAGGTGCGCCTTCAATTTTTGCATCGGTGTATTCCACCCGTTCCCGACAGCGAATCATGGTGTCTTCATTGATACAGTCAAAGTTGACCACTGTGGTGAAAGGAATGTCGGCGCTGGTTTCCCGCAATTCCTGCTCACAGTTGCACGCCACATAATAAACCTGGACGTGGATACTTCCTTTGATGATGACTTTGTTGCAAACCTTTTCGTAACTTACATTGCGCACGCAGGCGGTCATATTTTTGGTGTTTTTCACCAACATATTTTCGACATCCAACGGTGCGTTTACATCAATGGTCTGGTTTACATTTTCCTGATGACAATTGCGGCCGATAATATCCTCCACGCGGATGCGGCACCGATCTACCAAAGCGCCTTCCACGTTGGTGACGATATTCATCTTGGTCAATTCCGTCACTTTTACAAATACCTGCAAAATGACGTTAGCTTTTACCATGTTGCATGGCTGCGGCCCCATTAGTTTCGCTTCACAGAATTCCATGCGGCATTTGGTATATACCTCCATGTCCGGTTTGGCACCTGGTACATCTAATACCACAGAAAATTCATTGTCATAGCATTGTGCCTGCACTGTATCATCGCAGGCGTCTACATAGTAGATTTGCTTGTGCAATGTACCCCGTACAATCACACGCCCAGGCAGCACTTCATAGTCTAAGTCTCGGCAGACAGCGTCCATATCATAGATTTTACGTGCCGGTTTGCATAACACATGCTCTACAGAAATCGTAGATTGCTTGTCGGCAGCTCCTACCAGACATTCCACCGAAAAAGGTGCTTTCTGTACGCTGATGCCTTCTCCGTAGCAGTCGGTGACAACGTCCAGAGTCATCATTTCTACCACTTTTACGTCTACTGATAATACTGCTACTTGATAGAGCAGATCCGTAGGAAATTCACCGTTAGCCGGGTTGGTGTTCACAAATAAAATGTGACCGTCCAACATGGCCTCCATATCTGGACGTGCGCCGTTTACGTGGACAAAGTCGGTAAATTCCTCACGCATGATGGTAAATTCTTTGACGACATAGTCCCCTTCTTCTACATAATAAATCTGTTTATGCAGGGCACCTTTGACAATGACCTTGTTAGGAATAATTTCATAATCCAGTTCTACAATTTCGGCGTGGATATCGACAATTTTACGCGCCCGTGCAGGCAGTTGGATATTGCGGACAATATCAACCTGTGCCGTGCCATTGCCAACAATATGCTGTACCTTGATGCGTTTTTTGTTTTGGGTAATTGGTTGCATGATGTTCCTCTCCTCCCTCCAAAGCGATTTGTCGCTTTATCAGTATAATGTATGAGAGAAGGTTGATTTTTGTGTATATTTTTTTCTATCTTGCAAACAATTCGGCGGTTTGTTTCGTCTAAATAAATAAGAGTAGAAAAATAGCTTTTATTGTCTGTAATTGGCAGAATTATTTTTCAATTTTCCATAGTATTTTATTGCTGGGTATAGTATGATGGAACACAGGATTAGTTGATAGAAAATTAAGATAATCATTAAAATTATCTGTATTCATATAGTTTGCAGAAGGGAGACAGAACATGGAAGGCAGAAAAAACAGGCTGGAAGAAACAAAAAAGAAAAAGGCAAAAGGAGTAGCGATGTTCGCTTTGTGCAGCGTCGGTGTGGTGTTGCTGCTGGCGGCAGGGATGTTTATACACGGCGCCGTTCAGCCAGACAAAAGTGTGCAGGTAGCTACTGTAGGGGAAAAAATACCGGTAGTACCTATGTCATCTGTTGCCGAACCAGGTTTGGAGTCAAAACAGGAAGCGAAAGAGGAGCCTCAGGAGGCAGCGAAAGCGATGCCTGATGAAGAGTCTGCGGATGACAATCCTTATGGGATAGATCCCAATAAACCCATGATTGCGCTCACTTTTGATGATGGCCCTTCAAAATATACGTGGGATATTGTAAAAACATTGCAGGCACATAAGGCCCGGGCGACATTTTTTGTGTTGGGAAATCGTGTTCCTACACATCAGGCAGCTATTGACAATGTGCTGGCCAATCACAATGAAATTGCCAGTCATAGTATGGCGCATAAGAATTTGACCAAGTTATCTGCTGTGGAAATGACTGGGCAGATTCGTCCCGTAGATGAAGCGCTGCAGCAACAGCATGCATATACACCTGCACTGTTTCGAGTACCTTACGGCGCGAAGAATGAAAGTGTACAGGAAACTTTAAAAGCGGAGGGAAAACCTATTATCGGATGGTCAGTGGACCCTTACGATTGGAAAGTGAAAGATAAAGATAAAGTTGTAGAACATATTTTGAGTCATGTGCAAGACGGCGATATCGTGTTGATGCATGATATTTATCAGCCTACGGCGGAGGCCGTGGCAGAACTAGTTCCTGCTCTGCAGGAAAAAGGATATCAGCTGGTAACAGTGAGTGAGCTAGCCAAATTCCGCAATGTTTCTTTGGAGGCGGGAGAATATTATCGCTCCATGCCGCCGAGAGGAGAAAAATAAATAG
>DKVF01000022.1 GCA_002491065.1 Peptococcaceae bacterium UBA7185 | reverse complement strand
ATAGATGAATTTCGGTTACATGCGGATATCAACAGGAGAAGAAGGGGAAGACGCTTTGCGGCAGCAGCTGTTGACGCTGGTGGATGATGAGCGGTTTTTATTTTCCGATGAAGAGGGCAGGGAACAGCAACGCAAAAATTATGTATTTCTGTGCAATATGCTGCGTTCCGGTGATGTGCTTTATGTGGATGACTTGTCCAGCTTGGGATGCACGCCGATGCAGATTGCAGCGGAATGGCAGCGGCTGATTCACGAGGTCGGTGTGGATGTGGTGGTGCTGAAGGGAGCATTGCCGCTGAATAGCCTTCATTTTAAGGAATTGGGCGCCGTGGGAGAGGAAATGGAGCAGCTGGTGTTGGAAAGCTTGCGGTATGGGGCGCAGTTTTCCCGGCGCAAAGTGCGGAGCAGCGATGTCGTTCCAGCGGAAAACAATTTCGGCCGTCCTCCTCTGCAGCTGGATTGGGAGCTATTTCATCGTACAGCGAAACGTTGGGCTGATGGGGAGATTAGTGTGCAGGAGGCTTGTGCCATTGTGGGCACGGCACGCAGCAGCTGGTATAAATATGTGAAGGATCATGGCTATGTGCGGGGCAATAAGCATACCAGGAAAAAGACGGAGGAACCATCGGAAATAAAATAAAACGATTGCGGCGAGGGATGGTAAGTACAAGGTACCATCCTTTTTTTATGTTTCAAAAGAATAAACTCTGGCAATTTGCGCATGCTAAAAAGAAATTAAATTTCAAACGCAGATGAGAGGAAGTGTATACTATGGGCAGAACGAAAACCTACTACACTAGAGATATCTTAAAGCTGGAGTTGGCGCAGCAGCTGGGCTATGGAGAAAAAATCCAACAGGCTGGCTGGGGGGAGCTGACATCAGCGGAGAGCGGACGATTGGGCGGCCTGGTGAACGGCTATATGCGCAAGCATCAGTGGAGTTCTTAAAATAGAATCCAAAAGGAATCTGCTAATTTTTTGGAATGGGTATGGGTTTATCAGACAGCGTGTCACAGAAGTGACTCATAAGAAAAACACCGTTTCTGTAGAGATGGAAACGGTGTTTTTTGTACGATTATTGGCGAACATGTCGGTGAGTCGAGAGGCCTGCTCATTATCTGTCAAGTGAAAGAGGACGTATCAGATTCTTTTTTTGGTTGCTATGTAAAAAATTCTTCACGTCCTCGGTATTCACTTTTTAAAATTTCAAACATTTCTTCTGGTGTTTCTCGGCAGCCGTTTTGCAGCCACAGTTTAATCATTTTGGTCAGTCCGCTCTTGAAAAATTCCATATGATAGTCGATGAAGCGATCGGCAAAATGTTTTTTGGCAAGCTCGTAGTCATAAGTCAAAATTTGATAGGTTTCATCATATCCCAGCTTGAAATAGGTGCGGTAGAATATCTGATTTTCCTTTATATGCCGAAATAGCAGCAAATAATTGTGGGAGTTAAATCCCTGCATAATTTCGTTTTTGTACAAATCTGCAACCTGGGCTTCCAGCTTTTCCCGCATTGTATCCGCCAACCCATAGATATCGACATAATTGGCGTAAAATGTACTGCGATTCAGATTTGCTCTTTTGCAAATATCGGACACGCTGATTTGATTGAGCTCTTTCGTTTGCAGGAGTTCTATCAAAACCTGTTCGATTTTCTGCATGGATGTCCGTTTGCGTTTATTATTTTTGGTATTCATAAAAATCTCCTTTAACACAACACTTGTGTGCATATTGTTGATTGTTTTTGTTTTTCTGCCTCATTATACTATTCTTGTAATAAACAATCAACTGTTGCTTTAAAGAGGAGGTGTGCAAATGAAGAAAAGCAGTTTTGTTGCGATGCTTATGGGAACGGTGAGCGTAGTACTTTTTGCGTTGGGCATGTGCATGGCCCTTATCCCAGAGTGGGGAGCATTTCAGCCGGGGATTGTATCCGGTTGCGTAGGATTATTGCTGGGGGTGATCACGGTGATTGTCTGGCGCAAGATGGAGCACAAGGTGCCTATCCGTTTTTCGGCCAAAACCGTTTTTGCCGCAGTAGTCGGTGTGGTTGGCGCATTGGCATTGGGAATTGGTATGTGTTTTTGCATGGTCTGGAACAAAATGGTGATCGGCATCGTCCTTGGGCTGATCGGTATTGTCATTTTGCTCTGCCTAATTCCGTTGACAAAGGGCTTACAAGCATGAACGTAAGACAAGTTATTGTCGGGAAAATAGAGAAAACAAAAGTTGGAAAACGATTCATTCGAGAGCAGCAGTTCAGAGTGATATTTTCCGCTTCTGTAAGTCTGCTGATCAATATTTTGTACGCTTTTTATCATGGCATGTTGGGCGTGATGAATCAGTCCCTTTGGTTCGTTGCAATGGGGGCGTACTATGTCATTTTAAGTGCAATGCGCTTTTCTGCTGTTCTCTGCCAATGGAGAGGAAAATCTGTGTATTCTGAAGATGCAGAGTATTTTGTGGTCAAGCTGTGTGGCGGTATGCTGATTCTGATGGGTTTTCTTTTGACTGGCCTGATCTATATCAGTCTTTCGCAAAATATCGCTGTGAAACATGATGAGATCGTCATGATTACCATTGTGACCTACAGTTTTTGCAAAATCACCGTGGCAGTCATAAGAGCCATAAAGCAGCGCAGGAACAGTGCTCCTCTGCTGATTGCTATCCGTACAATCGGTTATGCGGAGGTAGCTGTATCACTTCTGACATTACAGCGCTCTATGCTTGTTTCATTTGGCTCGATGGATGCTGCGGATATGGCGATGATGAATAGACTGACCGGAATGGCAGTCTGCTTATTTATATGGCTGCTTGGCATTTTTACAATGCGAAAAGGCAGTAAGAGGAGGAAGAAAAGAAATGGCACAATCTAAAATTGTAAAGGCAAATGAAGAAATTGCCAAAAAAGTTGTGGGCACATATGAGAAATTTGAGGATACTGTCGTCGGCAGCTATACGAAGATTGAAGATGCTGTGGTTGCCAGTTACACAAAGGTTGAGAATGCCTTCGTCGGTCGCTATCTCACTAGAGATGGAGAAACGGTAGAGGAGGCAAAGGCTCGTTTAAAAGATAACACAGCAGCCTTCAAAAAATAAAGCAGATGTGTTTTGATGGAGAGGCGGCAATAGAAAAATGTCGCTAGGTGATTTCTTGATGGAAAGTCCACATATTAAGTGTTTTTAATATATTGTTGTTTTATGACGTTCGGATGGCTTTACGCTGTGCGGACGTTTTTATATTTTGTCATGTTCTAACAAAAAAATACTACCAATCGCAGCGATACGAATATTTCCTTATGTGATGATAGTTGTGTTTTGTTATAAAACTCATTCTTCTAGCAAAATAGGTAGGTGATAGGCTCAGTTTATCACCTGCTTTTTAGTACTTTTATACCATGCGGTGGTTTTCACCCCAGTCGCACATTGCGTCCAATATGGGAATGAGAGATTTTCCCCGTTCTGTTAAACTATATTCCACTTTTGGTGGGATTTGCGGATATTCTTCTCGGTGAACAAGATTATCTGCTTCTAATTCTTTTAGCGTAACACTTAATGTTTTGTAAGAAATGGTACCTAAATATTTTTTCAGTTCGTTAAAGCGAACAGTTCCAAACCCCATCAACGCATAAAGGATAAACATTTTATACTTTCCTTGAATTAGAGACATTGTATAATTAAAACCTGTTTCTTCCAGCTTGGCGTCTTTAATACACTCTATGCTCATGCTACACTCTCCTTTTAGTAAGTATCAAACATCAGTGTAAGTATCGCACCTAAATGTGCGTACTTGTTTTTATTCTTATTCTTGTTATGATTATAATATCAACAATAGGGAAAGTCAATCCCGCAGAATTGGAGGAAGATTATATGAGTAAGAAAATTGTAGTGATCACCGGAAGCCCTCGCAAACATGGCAATAGCTTTGCAATGACGGAAGCTTTTATCAAGGCAGCAGAAGCAAAGGGACATATTGTTACCCGTTTCGATGCGGCAATGAAAAATGTTGGCGGCTGTCATGCTTGTGAGACCTGTTTTAAGACAGGGAAAGCATGCTCCTTTGACGATGATTTTAATTCTATAGCTCCGGTTATTCTGGAAGCGGATGCAGTGGTCTTTGCTACGCCTGTCTATTGGTATTCCATTCCAGCACAAATCAAAGGTGTTATTGATAAGCTGTTTTCTTTCTGCGTAGCAGGCAAGGATATTGAAGGCAAGGAATGTGCTCTGATTACTTGCTGCGAGGAAAACGATTTGTCTGTAATGGACGGTGTCCGCATTCCTGTGGAGCGCTCCGCCGCTTTGCTGAAATGGAACATGGTTGGCGAGGTGCTGATTCCCGGCGTGTTGAACGCGGGGGACATTGAAAAAACGGACGGTTGCAAACAGGCTGCTGCGCTGGTAGAAAAGATTTAAGGGAAAGGGTGAATAAACTATGGCAAAGAAAATTGTGATATTAAACGGAAGCCCCCGCAGAAAAGGGAACACTTCCGCATTGGTTCAGAGGTTTACAGAAGGTGCGGAAAGCGTTGGGCATACAGTTACCGAATTTTTTCTCGATAGAATGGAGATTCATGGTTGTAAAGGTTGTTTCGGCGGCCATAGCAGTCGGGAATGTCCCTGCGTGCAAAAGGATGATATGTCACAGATCTATCCTGCTGTTAAGGAATGTGATGTGGTTGTTTTGGCAACGCCCTTATATTATTGGAACATGAGTGGACAACTCAGAACGGCAATTGACCGCCTGTTTGCGCTGGAAGAAGGGGACGGCAATTTGCTCCGGGGACATGACAGAGCCAGCGCGCTTTTGATGGCGGCTGAAGGAAACGGTTTTGAGGACGTCCTGACTTATTATGATCACCTGATGAAACATTTAAATTGGAAAAATCTCGGTCATGTTCTTGCAGGGGGCAATGGAGATATAGGCGACATCCTTGGCAAACCCGAACTTGAGCAAGCCTATGAGCTGGGAAAATCTATTCAATAGACAACAGAAGGGAAGTAAGTATTATGAACAAAATGAGTCTGTGAAAAAAAGTCTGTA
>DKVF01000048.1:18361-21923 GCA_002491065.1 Peptococcaceae bacterium UBA7185 | reverse complement strand
ATGCAAGCGGTTTTTTATACTTCATGCGGATTTGTTGCTTTTTTCGACCTCTTTTTCTTCTTTTCGCTGTTTCGCCCAATTTTTGATACATCGCAAGAACAAGTTGAAATGTTCAGTTTTTCTTAACTTAACGGCTGATTTCCCGGCGAAATCTGCGAAAAATGCCCACCCGAAAAAAGGGGCGGGTGCCGTAAAACAGTATTTTTGAAAAAGCCGGAAACGTATTGTTTTCAAGGGACGGCGTGGCTTCGGTCACGCCGTTTCCTGCTTCATAAGTTCTTCCAGCGGGATAAACCCAATGCCGTCATACTGGATGTGGATATGCTGTGTACGCTTGCCGCTGCTCTTATCTGGGGCATCCACATAGATGGCATGAACAAGCTCCCGCAGTGTATACGGGTCCAGTTCCTCAATGCCCACATACCTGTGCGCTTTCTGAATGAACTTCTCAATATTTTCGTTCTGTCGTTCCTGTACTTCAATATCCTGCCGCAGGGAAATAACTTCCATCTCCAACTGCTTTTGCTCCGCTTCGTAACTCTGACTCATCATATCGAACCGCTCGTCACTCAGGCGTCCGCTGGCGTTGTCCTCATAAATCTTGATGAAAAGCCGTTTTAACTCTGCGATGCGTTTCTCATTCCGACTGAGCTGATTGTGAGCAATCTGCAATTTCTCAGCACTTTCCAGCTTCATCTGCCGTTCCATAACAATTCGGAAATAGCTCTCATGTTGGAGAATGTACCCCATCACCAACTGCATATGCTTCAGAACCAACTGCTCCAAAACCTTGACCCGGATGAAATGACCGCCGCATTTCTCCTTGTGGTTCTTATGCAGAGAACAGTCAAAGAAATCCTGAGAGAAGTCCCTGTTATTGGACGAACCATACTGCATCTTAGAACCACAGTCTGAACAGTATACCAGCCCGGAAAAAATGCTGCTTCTGCCGCTTCTGGTCATGCGGTGACGTTGCTGCCGGATTTCCTGAACCTTCTCGAATACATCTTCTGAGACGATGGCTTCGTGGGTGTTATAAAAGACAGCCTGGTTTTCTATGGGGTTGTCCCTTTGCTTCTTGTCCCAAATAGAATTAGTATAGGTTTTGAAGTTGACCGTACAGCCGATGTATTCCCTGCGTTCCAGAATATCCGCCACGGTACTGCTGTTCCACCCGCATGGATTTTCAGGGATAGCATTAGGAAGGTTTCTACCATGACTTTTCTGATATGCTGTTGGAGTAAGCACCTTTTCCGCTTTCAGCTGGCTTGCAATCTGTGACGGGCCCCGGCCTTCCATACAAAGCTCAAAGATGTGCTTCACAACTTTAGCGGCCTCCGGGTCGATGATCCAATGCTTCGGACTTTCCGGGTCTTTCACATAGCCGTAGGGCACATTGGTGGTCAAGGGCACACCACGTTCGCCCTTTGCCTTATTGACGGCCCTGATTTTCCTGCTGGTATCACGGGCATAAAACTCGTTGAACCAGTTCTTAATCCCGGCAAAGTCGTTGTTAACGCTGTTGGGGTCAGCAGAATCGAAATCGTCGTTGATGGCAATGAAGCGAACACCGTTTTGTGGGAAGGTAAAATTGGTGTACAGTCCGGTTAGTGCAGAGTTTCTGCCCAGCCTGGACAGGTCTTTGCAGAGGACAACGCCAACTTTTCCAGCTTCCACCTGTTCCAGCATACTCTGAAAACCTGGGCGGTCATAGTTTGTTCCGCTGAAGCCATCGTCCACAAAGAATACCGGGTTTGGGAAATGATGCTCCTTTGCGTACTGTAAAAGGATAGCCTTCTGATTTTCAATAGACAGAGATTCCCCAAGTCGCTCGTCCTCCTGGGACAGTCTGCAATATAGGGCGGTGATTTTGTCGGTTGCTCCTAACATTTCTGTTTCCTCCTTCAAGGGAGCAACTGTCAGTACAGGATTGGTTGCGTTTATTATATCATATTTCCGGGCATTTGTCATTCAGATTCCTCCTGAGTTTCGATAAACTTCTTGGATGTGATACGCTCCAGCTTGCGTACAAAATTCTCCGTTCCCTCATAGCTGCCAGTGACTGTGTAGGTTGTGCCATGAATGACCTCCGTGATGGTCAATTCGGGAATCCAGTATGCGGAGAGGTTTTTCACACAGAGATTCCCCTCCTCGTTAAAATAGCATTTGTGGCGCACATGGTCAGGTGGTAGAGGTTGTGGTTTGAGATAGGGATCAGTACAGGAGAAATAGTAACCTGTCGGCTCGTCATGCTCCTGCTGCTTCCATTCCTCAATCTCCGTCAAAAGCCCCGGGTCGATTTCATGTTCAAATTGTTTTTCCTTCTTCATAAGTGCCTCCTAAAAATGTGTAGGGATTAGTGATCGATTTCCTGTTTTTTCTGCTGCGTAACTGCGTTTTGCCGCTCTTGCTCATGGACGATCTGATCCATCTTGTATTTGATTTTCCAGAGTTTTTTCACCTCCGCATAGATGGGGGAAAGCTCTGCTTGCCCATCTTTGTATTCCTGTTCCAGACGCACACGCTCTTTGCGCCAGGATGTGATAGGTAGCTTTCCGTCCTTGAAATAAGGCTTCAATTTGCGCTCTGCCATATGATATAAACGAAGCGTGTTTTCATTTTCTTCCGCAAACTGTTCCCGTTTCCCTTTCCATTTGATGGTAGCCAGCTTCTCAGCAACCGGCTTTCCAGCGGCGTAAAACTGTACCATTCTGAGAAGTTCGTCCAGCTCTTTCATACGATTAGATTTTCCACGCAAATTTTCCTTCAAAGTGGCAATGTGCTGATCGAGAGCGGACACGCTCTCCTGCAAATCTTCCAATGAAGTCAAATTGTGTTGCAGCAGATAATTGCATACCTCATTGAACTCTTTGAGATTTTGAACCTTTGCCCTTTGGCTCCACGCTCCAGCGTTGCGCTCAGAATAATATTCACCCAGGATTTGTGCCAAATTGGGAGTTTGCGGTTTTTTTAATTCCTCATGGGCTTCTTTCAGCCAATCAAGCAATGCCGAGATTTTCTTTCTCAGATTGCGAATCCGGTCATTGGTCGCCTTGATCCAGCGGTTAAAGTCACCCTTGTCAGTACGAATACCCTTTGCCTCCATAGCCCGGACAGTTGGGCCTTCATGGATAGTGGGAAGCTGCTCCACACCCTGACGCTCATAGCTGCGGTGATCAATGCGGCAATCCAACTCTTTCTCCGCAAATTTGGCGTTACATAAATCTGCCCACGCCTGTCGCCATGCTTCCAGCGTTTCCGGGCTGCCCCAGTCAGTGGTGGGGACGGCGTTGAACACATAGTCTCCGGCCTCATCCCGAATGCGTTGACCATTCTCGTCCAGTACATATTCCCGCCGTTGCTTATTACCCCAGCTTCCATCTGGATTCATGGGACGGATGGGACACATGACATGGAAGTGAGGATTGGAAATGCCGTTTTCCTTATCCGGTGAATGAACGGCAAAGTCCACGATCATCCCCCGGCTTACAAAGTTCTCCAACAAAAACTGCCTTGCCAGATTGATGTTTTCCTCCATGGAAAACTCGTTCTGCAAGGCAAT
>DKVF01000048.1:4872-18053 GCA_002491065.1 Peptococcaceae bacterium UBA7185 | reverse complement strand
GCTGTATGCAAGCTGGGCTTTCTTACCACGTTCCACTTTTTCAACAGCATTCCAGAGCGTTTCCCGGTTATTATATTCCGGGGGAGCGTGGGAGGGCAGCAGGATTTCCGAACAGATTACGCCGCCCTTGCGGGTGTAGTCGCTGTCCTCGCCGTAGTATTCGCTGTGGAGCTTTTCACCAGCACGGTAAGCGGCAGCAGCCACGGCGGACTGTCCGGCGCTTCGCTTGATTTGGGTTACATGAAAATGAAATAGTGCGATACTCATTCCTCCTTCTTCTCAGCCTGGTTGTGGGCGTTGACCGCTTCCGCAAGCAAGTCCTTAGCTGCTGGCAGGGCAAAGACCTGTTCCGCAAAAACGTAAAACTCCGTTTCACTTAAATCCTTGACCAGTGGAGCTACGCTCTCCACGGCGGCCCCACGGGTGATGAGCCTGTGTGCCCGTTTTCGTCGTTCGCCTTTCTCACAGTAGGAAATACGGTTTGTAAGCTGCTGCTGTTTGTGTTGGAGCTGGGCAAGTCGCTGTTCATTGGCGGCAATTTTCGCTTGCAACTCCGGGATGGTTTTCTTTTTTGACATAATGAATGACCTCCTTGATTTTGATAGATATAAAAAGACCGCCTACATTTTTAGTAGACGGTCTGGTTGACAATATAGGGTTTTCAAACTTGATAGTTGAGGATAGCCGCATAGCGGCGCAAGGGGTGCAGCCCCTTGTTCGGAACGTAGTGACGCAAAACAGCCCGGACATTCAGGTGTCCAGGCTGTTCGGTCTCGCAGAGCGCACATACGGGAGAATACCCGTATAGAAGTGCGCCCTTGGAGAGGCTACGGTAATATGTCATGTTTTCCTAGGAGGCTGCCCCTATAAAAGCATGCGTACCACTTTAGCATATGCTATAAGACTGCCATGGCTCCTACAGCCATTCACTATTTTTATGCAAAAGCAAAGGACATATATTCAACAGGTCATCATGTCAAGATTCCAAGTTAATCCATATTGCAGGGCGAACTGCATCTAAACTATTGACAATGACATAGCCAGGCTCGTTCACGTTGCCTTCATATTGAACATCGGAAGCAAGGGCATTGTCTTCACCGGGCGACCGCAGCCACCAATTGCAACAGTCATTGGCCTCATTGACATATGCATACCGTGCTACAGCATAAGGCGTAGGTTTGCACTGTCTCTGACTATCGGACTCGAAATACCTGTTTACCTCCGGGATGCTTAGCAGGAATACCTGATCCTGGGTGTCGTCCCCGGGGTCTGTGTTATATCCTGGATTTCTGTCTGCTTTCACGGTTGTCCATGAAATCATTCTCTTTTCTTCTGAAGAAAACGCTTCATTCAAAAAATCTTCATTTAACCATTCACGAAGGGTACAGGTTTCCCAGGTTGTTGTCTCGAATCCCTGATGATAGGGCAGGCAATCCAATGCGTCCTTGCTTAGGAGAAGAACCTTCCCATCTTGTTTGTCCAGCACTAACCACGCAATGTCCTCTGCCCCATTTGATGTATCATTATCCTGTTCATATTTTCCGAATATAACAGAGTCTCCAATGTTGGAATCCCGGAGTATTACCGGAAAAATATCTGTCAGATAATCCGCACAGTCAATGCCGCCTTCTAAAGGCTGATTTTCACTTCCATCGAAACGCATCATGTAGATTTCATAGACATAGTCATAGTTTTGCTTTTCGTAGAAAATCCAATCGCCAACTATATTGAGTTTCCCGCTCTTAGCATAATTCAGCGTCACCTTATTGCTGCCATTTTTGTCCATTCGTTGAATCCCGTGCGTGTCGAATGCAATGTAAAAAATGTAATCCTTAGACACATTTAATCCGCTATTGGCAACAGCACCTTCAAAGATAACTTCTTTCGATCCGTCCAGATCCGCCGAGCAGATCGTTTGCTCCTCATTTGTGTAATACATTTTATCGCCAGAGAAAACAAGGTAGTTAGGGCAATAATCGAAAATCTTGATAAGCCCCTTCCCATTTTTGTTCATTCTCCAGGTTCCATAATTCTCATTGGGAATATCGTCAATAGAGTTAAAACCACTAATTACATACAGGTATTCCCCCTGCAAAAGCAGCCTGGTAGGATGAATACCAGAAAGCTTTTTCCCTTCCTTGGTGTTTCCCGCTTTGCAGGAATACACTCCGCCATCCTCATAATTGGCCATACCTGTGACATAGAACTTTGAGCCGTCATACTGGATGCAATCTTTTGCAAATACGCTAAGCCCCAAATCCGTACCTTTATCTCCATCTAATACATAATACCCGGGGAAAGTATAGTAATACAGATTATTACCAATGAAAAACATATTCTCGGCACAAATATCCTTGGAGACAACAGACTTTTTTGAACTGTCTTTCAGTCGTGTTTTGCACAAGCCATCATTATTATAATAAATCCACTTCCCGTCGCTGGCAACAACCGCCCCATTTCGTAAATTGTTTGCCGCCATTTGAATTTCTTCCTCAGAAGGAATGCTCTGAATATAAGAGAATACTTTTACTCCGATGAATGTCAACGCAATTATTACAACGACAATGATGCCCAGTTTCACAGGCTTTTTCGCTTGGGGGTTGGTTGACTTAGGCTGCACCCGTGCAGTTTCGTTTCTGGCCCCGCATTCCGGGCAGAAAATAGTGGTGTCCGTTATCTCTTTTCCACAATTTCCACAGTACATTATTTTTCCTCCCTGATATTATTCTTTCCAGTGTAATTCCTGTTTCTTGCCTTTCTTTTTACCAACAGGTAGAAAAGCAAGGTAAAAATACAAATGATTGAAAACCATTGACCGTTTGACATGAAGCATAAAGTTTTTGGAGTGTCTCTTAGAAATTCTATAAGGAAGCGAATTATTCCGTATAGTCCCATAAATATGATATATCTTCCTTTTTCAAACTTGTGAGTTCTTTCCAAACCCAGTATGTAATCAAGCAAAAAGAGGTCTAACGTGCATTCCATCAGTTGGGTTGGAAAAATGACGGGATTGAAGTCTATCCAGATTCTTATTCCTTGACAGCATCCACGCATAAAGCACCCACAACGAATACAGGCAAGCATAATTATTCCTGCGGGTGTACAATAATCTAAATAGGACAATGCATCTACGCCCATCAGCTTCCCAATAATAGGAATCACAAGCGGTATGAAGAACACCGTTCCAAAAAACGATACTCCGCCCAAGCCTATGCGTATGTCGTTTTGGAGAATACAACTAATATTTTCAATGATGAATAGTATTTTTGCTCCAACGAACCCAAAGAATGCTAACAAAAGGCCGGTTGCAACAGCCTTTCCGGTACTGAGTTTGCACACGTTTTTCCTCATTACGCAAACGATGCACATTGCCCAAATACCTACAATATGTGCAGACCAGTATAAGGATATTTTTAGTTTTCCAAGTTGTAAATACCGCCATTTGAAAGTTCCGCCATAGCTTACAAAGGGAAAAAAATAGGAAAGGTGCTTCGAAAACAGTGCGTCACACAAAAACATAAGTGTGATAAAAATGAAAATGAACCCAAGAAAAAAGAATGCGGTGTGCTGACGATATTTACTTGCCATATAAAAGTATCCCCCCTTACTTTGTAACGGAACGTGTCCCTTGATCGAGGTTATAATAGAAGCTGTACATAAGATGGGTTAGCTTAATGTATTCTACAATTGATTCGGCACTGTAATCGCTATAATACGCAGGAATATTATTTTTAGTGATGACGCTAAGAATATAAGTGGGCACATTTTCCAGTAAAGTAGAGAGCTCATTTTCTCCTTCTCTTTCTGCATTGCCCGTCTCCGCTGGTTTAAAGTTTTTTTCCTTTCCGCAATGTGTTCCCAAAGCAGAAACAATATCGCCCTCAATCTCATAACTGATAAGGCCCCCTGTTAAAGCATAATTTGTAAGGTTTGTCATATCAGTTAGATGGAAAAAACTGTCTAAGCCATAATCAACTTCCATTTTATCTGTGTTGATCAAATGGGTAACGCCTGGATAATCGATGAAATTCATCCCCATTCCATTAAAATAAGCAACTCTCTTAGGAATGATGTCAGTATTTTCCAGCAATTCCGCTGTTCCTATTTGCGCCAAGTATCCACCGAGAGAATGACCGGTAATGTAAATATTGCAATCTGGATATTTTCTCACAATTCTTCGTGCGTAATTGCGTGCGTGAACCTCTTCGGTATGATGATTGCATAATCCGTAGAAGGCAACATCATCAAGGAGCAATTCGGAAATTTCATCGGTTCCTCTGTAGGATATAACAATATTGTCCTGACACTTGAAAGCTGTAGCACTAAAAAAATCAACTGTTGACAGCCAATTCGCATTATCCACAATATCCCAGCTTTTCAGAATAGGTTCATCAACCCAAACGACTTTCCCCTTACATTCACTAATGACTTTTCCAATGCCTTCCGCTCTCTCCTTTTCAATCTGTTCGACACTATACATTTTCCCGATTAAAGAAGATCCATCTATGTACGTGAGATCAGCAAAAACAGCAAGGTCTCTGTCTCCAACATCCCAGAGAAGGCAACGCCCATCTATATCATCAGTGAAACCATCGTGATCGGTATCTGGAAGAATTGGGGAAGAACGATACTTCAGGTAAATCATTTCTCCGGATTGTGAGATGGATATTTCCTCGCCATTTGCCAAACCATCACCATCGTAATCGCAGCCTCCGGACTGAATTTCATCGTATGATAGATTCCCAAATGGATTTGCGCCAGTTCCTGTTGTAAGCAAGCCTTCACATATCAGTCTTGTATAGTAGTCCGAAATGCCGTCGTTATTGGAATCGGCATAATAGTCCACGGTCTCCTTTTCAATTTCTTCAAAGATATCCTTCAAAGATAACGTTCCATCGGTGTCATAGTTAACAGTAGAAGCATAATGGAATGTTCCACCAGTAGCAGTTGCTATGTTGGATAAAAGTTCTTCGTCACAATCGCCCATACCTACAGAGTAAATGATAATATTTTTTTCGATGGCTTCAGAAACGATATCATCATAACTGTAACTGCTGTTTGTATCCTCGCCGTCAGTCAGAAAAATAATGTACCGATATGTTGCTGTTTCATTTGTACTCAGTTCATCCAGCGCATGTCTAAGGCCATCACTTCCGTTCGTACCAGCGTCGCCATAAGAACAACTATCAGATCCCGTATTTGAAATACTCCCCGCTGCATTGATGAGCATTTCTTTATCGGAAGTTAGCGGAACAAGTGTGGTTGCATATCCTGCAAACTGAACCAATGTTGCAGAATCTTGATTTTCCCGCAATTTCGACAGATAGTCCTTTACAATTTCAAGTCGCATATATTCAGGATCATTATCATTCATACTTGCAGAATAGTCTACAACAAACGCAATATTAACTATCCTGTTTTCGGCTTCCTGCGGGGAAACAATATCTTCTTCAATGATGCGGGAAACCTGAGTACGATCCAATAAAATATACGTGGAAAAATGAGAAACCGTGGCTGAGGCCATATTGCCATCAATCGTTGTTTCCAATTCTTCTAAAAGCTGCGTTTCCTCATTGTAGTAATAAATCGTCGGTTCTGCATTATCCGCCAACAGTTCGGGGGTGAATGTCATGGTAATGGTAGCACTCGAAAATTCACCACCGTAAGTGAAAGAGTAAGCACTCCCTAAATACCCCACCATTGTTTCATCCAATAAGTCCTTAACCGATATGGGTTCAATATATAGCCCTTCAGGATTGCCGTCGCATATCAAGGTAACTTCGGCAGATACTGGTGAACCACTGGCTGTGGATTCCTGATAGACTTCAAATGTTTTGTTATATACGAGCGGATCATAATTGTGCGCAATTTCCCATGCGTCGGTCGCACCGTCACCGTCGGTATCTTCAGATAATGGGTCGGTAGAGTAGGTAGAATACTCCTCGCTATCACTTAGGCCATCGCCGTCAGAATCCGGAGCGCCTGGGTCTATGTTCAAGTGAATTTCCTCGATATTGGACAAACCATCTCCGTCAGAGTCACGATCTGCATCGCATATGCCATCATTTTCTGTACTGTAAAGAGTGGGATCGGTTCCAGTGTAAACACACTCAACGTAATCGGATAAGCCATCGCCATCACTGTCAGGATTATTGGGATCCGTTTTATAAATATCTTCATAATAGTCGATTAGTCCATCACCATCGCTGTCGTTTATGTTTACAGTGGTATTATCCAGATATTCTGCACTTGTATTAACAACCGTGATTGTGCGGCTGACCGTGTTACCTATTTTCATTGAAGCAGATACTCTTAATGTATTTACTCCAATCATCATGCCGGGATGTGGAATCGTCCAGATGTCTCCATTAAAAGGAATCTCTCCACCGGAAACAACAATACTATTAGCATCAGCAATTTCATATTTGATATCATCTATGAGGAAAGTAGTACCTGTAATTGAACCGGAAAATCCTGTAAATTGATCTCCTAAGTAGTAGCAGCTTTGTGTTTCATCATACCGTAGATTTTCTTCGCTGATTTGAATATCCAGTTTGATAAGATATTTATATCCCACGAACAGTACAGCGCAAAGCAAAATCAACCACAAAATCAGTTTCAGGAAAAATCTTCGCACTTTCTGCCCAGTGGTCAGCTTTGCCCGATTCTCTCTCGCTTTTTCTTTTTTTGCGGCTTTCTTCTGAACCTTTTTAATTCTTTTGGCAGACTTTTTATCTGTTTTTCGTTTCTCTTTTGCCTCTTTTTTGCTCAACGGCGTATCTTGCTGCTGATGTATTTCCGGTTCTTTTTCAACCTCTTTAGGCGGTTCGGTATGTTTCTCGGCTAACTGCTTTATTTTCTCGGCATCACAGTTCGGACATAGTCCGGTAACTTCATTCAGCTTGGCACCGCATTTTCCACAATATTTTGCCATTTTGAATACTCCTTACAT
This sequence comes from Peptococcaceae bacterium UBA7185, assembly GCA_002491065.1. Classification (GTDB taxonomy): domain Bacteria; phylum Bacillota; class Peptococcia; order Peptococcales; family Peptococcaceae; genus UBA7185. The sequence continues at coordinate 11,101 of DKVF01000048.1, read as the reverse complement.
TGTTAAATCTGAGAGCTTAATTTGGTTAAGCAGGAAGCATTGGGTAATTGCTACCCGAATATACCTCTAGTCCCATCCCTCCAGTGGTCCACTTTTAAATAGCTCCAACTGATAGAATAGTCCCGCTGCCGTGAGATCAGTACTTTCTTCAAAATGGTATTCTGTGCCGGTGGGATGATCAATGACCAGATTTTCTTCGGATATTTGTCTAAAAACCTTGTCCGTCCAGAGAGTCTGGTATGTTGTCTCTTTTTTCTCTCCATTTATGGCATAATGAAAAATAATCTTGTCACCTTCTATTTCATAATTTCCCTGAAACATAAGCGACCATTCCGACATAGGCAGCCCTATTCCGCAGCAAAAAATGCCATTCTCTTGGAACGCCAGTGCGGTCACCCAGGGATTTGGCCCCGAATTGTCATAAATTTCCCACACCTTGGAATACCCCAATGTTGAGGCCATGTCAATATTTCTAGCTGTTTCCCTTATGCTCTTTTCCATCGCATTATCATCTGGTTCACTTATAAATACCAGCTCGTACCCTGCGGATTCTGCATCCGGATGATACAGGACATAGGAGGTCGGCGTAATATCGTCCATGGAATAGCGTCCATTATTGTTTACAGAGTCCACTAGCCCCTGGGGGAAGTCTGAATGCAGTGTCCCGGGGAGGTAAAGGTAGAACACATCTCCGGAATCGATGGGCAATTCATTTTCGACAATATAGCGGATACCATCTTCGATATATGTTTGCCCTTCCTGTTCCGTGTACCCGATTTCATCAACGATTATTTTGTAAGTCGTATCATTAACCTTCTCCAAGCTTGTAAACTTTCCAGACCTTTTTGCAATATAGCAGGTTCCATTTGGGTATGCTTCTCCTTGAGAACCCCAATCTGGATTCTTTAAAACACTGTCAAAGGAGCCATCGTTTTGTAGCATAATCTCCCAGCCGACACGCAGACTTGACGTAATACTGAAAAATGTCTCCGGAAGTTCTGCGTCAATATCCCAGTCTTCCCTTCCGTTCAAAGTATCAGGGACATCTGCTTCATCGCCATGCGGTACATCGTCATCTGAGGCTTCAAACATTCCTTCGAGAATATCATAATAATCAGTCATGCAACCTATCTGCCTTGCATACCAGCTATCTGTAGTTTCTTCCGGCTCTTTGAAACAATCAAACAGCACTCTGAAATCAGACAGGAGGCCTGCATCATTAACAAGCAGTTGATAAATGAGATATTCTCCCCTGGCGTGAGTGCTTATCAACATTTTATAATAGTCACACTTTGTCTGAATATCAGTCAGCACGGAATCTGCGCCTGCATTTTTCGGAATTACAATTTGGCTATTTGCTTTTACGATTGCACCAGCAACATCGGAAACGATTTTCATTTCCTGATAACGGTTGAATGTATCGGATGTCCCAAAGCCAATGTTGCCTGCCAACATAGTCATATGAAATGCATAAGTGCCAGCAGAGAGTATAGCCCCTATTGAATCGCTCAGTTTTTCACCACAATCAACATACCATTTTACGGTTTCGTCTGACTGGTATATATCAGCCGTTTTAAGCAAAGCAAATGACAGGTTTTCAACGAAAAATTCTGCTTCATAATCAGCCAAAGTAGCTGCTGAACTACTCAGATATTCAAGTCTGCTTTCCAACAATTTATCATTCGCCACAAGCAATGAGGAAGCTGCACTACGGAGTTCTTCGTTTTCAGCATAATTGTGAACAGCTTCGAGAAACAACTTTGACTGCGCATAATCTCTAATACTTGTTTCATAATATTTTGCTTGTTCAACATTATCTATGATGACTTCTGCACCACCAGTTGCAACATCAATAATCGGAGATATAGTCTCCAGTAACTTGGCACCACCTACAAAATCTGCTGCAATGTCTACAATATCCATAGCATAATCAAAACCATCTTTGAGATCGTCATATTGACTTTGGCTTTGTACTTGCTCCGCAATGTCGCCACTTTGCATCATTATCAGATTTGCCAGTATTTCGGCGTAATCCTGTTTATCCGGATATTCACCAATTATCTGAGATGCTTTTTCAATAGACCATTTCAAGAAACCATTTTCTTCAGTATCATTGACCATACTCCAGTATGCTATAGCTGTGTCGCTGCCGAATAGTGTATCTAACATATGCTCGTTATTTGCATACTTCAAAACGATAAATTCTTTTTCATCATCCACATAATCATTAACATCGTTTTGAGCGAACGCTGAAATCGGAAGTACAGAGAAGCATAATGTGATAACAAGCAATACACTGAATATCTTCTTCATTATTCCACCTCCGATAGAGTATTGATTGCATTGATTAGAGCTTCTTCGAGAAGTTGATGCACAACCTCATCCGAGTGGATGGTTGTCTCCCCGCCTTCTACGGTAACTGTTGCAACTCTTTCATATTCTTTGGTTCCATATTTTCCCAAAGCTAATGATCCAACTAAATATTGATCAGGATTATCGGAGGCATAGGCTCCCTTAAACAGCAACTCATAATCAGGTAATTGCACAACAATCTTTGCCGTTCCTTCATTGCCCGTTACCATAACGATGTCTGTTTTTTCAACCACAACAGCTCTCTCGTTTAATGTTTCGAGAATTGTGTCTTTATTAAAATTAGATAAAAGAGGAATATCGAGCATCTCCATGTATGAAAGCCCTCCGATAATACCACCGGCAATAACAAAAAGCAGAATCAACCATAAAGCAAGCTTCAGGAAAAATTTACGAATCTTCTGTCCAGTGGTCAATTTCGCCCATTTCTTCTTTTTCTCTGCCTTCCTTTTCTCCTTCGCATTCTTTTCATTAAACGCTCGAACTGTCTCCCGTTTCTGTTTCTGAACCTCAATCTTTTCCTCTTGAACGGTACTTTCTTTTATTTTCTCGGCATCACAATTCGGACACAGCCCGGTTGCTTCATCCAACTTGGCACCGCATTTTCCACAGAATTTAGCCATATATTTTCTTATCCTCCGATATAGGAAAAAGGCAGCGGATAAGTAGCCCCATCATCCACTGCCCTTTTGGCCTTTTTAGCCCATATATTTGCTGATCAGCTTATCAATGACGGGAACAGCAATCGTTCCTTGATTTAGGGCTTTCACTCCCAGTCCAATCATAAGCAGCTTCTCAATAAAATTAAGTGCTACCACAATAGCGTTAATCAAGTTAGAGATAAATGGCACATAAAAGCTGCCACCGAACATAGAAAAGATGTTATTTATAAAGCTGAAAATGTCAGGGACAAGGTTCAGCACAGCAACCGTCAATGAAAAAACTGCCATCACGAATACTGCTTTTACCGCACATTTTCGCAGCCAGCTGTTTTCTTCACACAGGAGAACATATCCGGCAAGAACAAACACTACCAAATAGCCGCTGAACAACCCCATAAAGTAAATTGCTGCTCCAAGCAACCCAACCGAAATACCAAGTTTTGTTTTCTGCATATCGTTTTCCTCCCAATAATTTTATCTGGTTGCCATTTTGTAACAATCGTCGCATACAAATACAATGCCAAGAAGGCTCTCATAATGCTTTGTCGCTTTTTCCCTACCGCAAAGCATACATGTGCTACTACAGTCCTCGCAGACATATACAGCGCTTCCGTCCTTTTTCTTGTACTCCTTTGATGGGCTTTGATCGCAGTACATACACGGTTCGTCAACGGTGCAGGCTGTAAGCAGCGACACTGCCAGCAGAAAAACAATAAGAAGTGCCAGGTTTTTCTTCAACATAAGTCTTTCCTCCAACTAATTCAATTTTGTTCCGCATTCCGTACAAAACGCGAGATCCGGCTCCATCTTTGCGCCACAGGCTGGGCATATCTTTTGGGTGTCCTCCTCAGTATGTATCTCGGCGGGAGAATCAGCTTCATTTATTGAATAAGCTTCGGAAATTGGCTTCCCGCAGGATGTACAGAAACGCATTCCTCGTTTGACTATAGAACCGCAGCTTTCACACCTGATGGAATCATCAGGTACGGGCGTCTCAATTTTGGGGATGGGCGCACCACAAGAACTGCAAAAAGCAACGCCCGACTGGACTTCTGCACCGCACTGCGAACAGCGGACAACACCTTTGATATCCTGAATCTGCTGGCGATAGTTTTTAATCTTCTCTTCTGCTTCCGCAATTGAATCAATCATCCCAGCAAATCCTTCTTCGTGGTCATTCGGATGCATGGTCACATAGCGCTTGCCGAGCTGATAATAGTTGTTGTTAATTTTTGCCTCTTCCTCAGAAATCATCGAATTAAGCCTTGCAATATCTGACATTTCTTTTGCCTTTTGTACTGCTTTTGCGGTAGTTTCAGAGGCCTTTTGGCTAAAGTTATTCCAAAACGTCATTGGAATTCCTCCCTATATTGTTCAAATTATTGTAAAAAGTGATTTCCTTTTTGGGTTGCAGCATTTTCAGATTCCGACTTCCGAAAGCTATGAAGAAACACTGCAGTTCTCCTTCCTTTAGCTGGGCAGCTTGATATCCTGCCAGCCACCGACGTCACATTGCCCTCCGTCATTATATCCAACAGCAACCACGGTACCGTCAGCTTTCAAACCTACGGTATGTCCTTCTCCCGCAGTAATGGCCACAATATTCCGCCAACTACTGACATCACACTGACCACTCCAATTACCTCCTACAGCCACCACAGTACCATCCGCCTTTAGGCCAACAGTATAATTATTTCCTGTTGTGACAGCCACAATATCTTGCCAGCCGCTGATATCACACTGGCCATTCTCGTTATTTCCCACGGCCATCACGGTGCCGTCTTCTTTCAGACCTACGGTATGGTATCCTCCCGCACTGATGGCTACAATATCACGCCAGCTACTGGTATCGCACTGACCATCATCACTTTTTCCCACGGCTACTACGGTACCATCGGCTTTCAAGCCTACAGTGTGACCGAATCCAGCACTGACGGTTGCGATATTCCCCCAGCCGCTGACATTACATTGACCATAATAATTATCTCCCACGGCTACTACAGTCCCATCGGATTTTAGCCCCACAGTATGATATTTTCCTGCGCTGATAGCTACAATGTCTCGCCAATTTCTGACATCACACTGGCCATTGTAGTTACCTCCCTCGGATACCACAGTGCCATCGGCCATTAGACCTATGGTATGGAGGTATCCTGCACTGACGGCTACGATATCATGCCAGTCACTGACCTCGCATTGACCATTTCTATTCTCTCCCGTAGCCGCTACCGAGCCATCACATTTTATGCCTATGGTGTGCTCACTGCCTGCGCTGATGGTTTTCCACTGCGTAGCACTGCCATGCTCTGGGATTGAGCGTACCGGTTTTGTTGCCTCAGTTGGTGAAGTTCTTTCAAATGTGCTTTTCTCTTGGTTCGCGGCATTTTTCGATTTTGCAGCTTCAATGGAAGTCACGTTGGATTTTCCAACGCAGGCACAGAGTGTAAATGCCAGCGCACATATCATAAGTGTTACCAGAATTCGATTCTTGTTCATAAGATGATTCCTCCCTACTTTGTTCAAACTATTGCCCAAAACTTTAATTAAAAAATCGTCCAAGCACCGTATTGTATCGTGGGTCTTCCTTAAATATCCTTCCTGATCCAATCACGCATCATAACATAACGGGCCAATGCATGCTGTTCTTCTGCTTTTTGCTATAAATACCAAGCCGCCGCTCGTGTGTCCAATTGTACAGGACTTAATTTGGTGTCAATTTCTTGTAAACCGGAACATGGATCTACTTGTGCGATTGTTTTCTGGAATTGCTTCCCTTTATCAATACACATTGTCGATAAAAAACAACAATACTTATTGCGGTGAATCGTAGAGTTTTCCAGTCTCACCATCGACTTGAACCGTCATGACCCCATTATTTATGCTCTCGATAGTAAGCACCAGAGATTCTCCATAATAGCTCGTCACTTTTAGCTGGTTGTCATTTACAAGCGCCCACGTTCCAGTGCCATATTCACCTGGGATTGTACATGTACCATCGGTATATAACGAAAAAATTGGAGAGTCATCGTCAGCAAAGTACCAAGAAGTTGCCAATTTTTTCTCTAAACCTCCGTTGCCACATCCTGTCATAATCAGGATGACAAGCAGGATTATGCTAATCACTGACAAAAATTTTTTCATTTCTCATTCTCTCCTTTACAATTGCAAATTATTATCAAAAGGTGTACCTTTTGACA
>DKVF01000048.1:0-4511 GCA_002491065.1 Peptococcaceae bacterium UBA7185 | reverse complement strand
TCAAAAGGTACACTTTTTGACAGCTTTTTATGCAATCACCCCTTTTTGAGGTTCAAAAGTAACCTGTGTTCACGCAAGCGGCGGTAAAAAGTCGCTTCACTCATACCGCATTGCCTCAAAACCTCTGCAAGTGGCATTTTCTTTTGCCCCCATGCTTTCACAATTTCCCCAAAGTCATCCGGCACTTTCTTTTCTGGTCTGCCAAACTTAACCCCCTTGGCCTTTGCAGCCGCAATACCCTCTGCCTGCCGCTGGCGAATGTTCGTCCGTTCATTTTCTGCCACGAAGGACAGCACCTGCAATACGATGTCGCTGAGAAAAGTTCCCATCAGGTCCTTCCCTCGGCGGGTGTCCAGCAGGGGCATATCCAGCACCACAATGTCAATGCCCTTTTCTTTGGTCAGCACCCGCCATTGGTTTTGAATCTCCTCATAATTGCGCCCCAGACGATCAATGCTCTTGATGTAGAGCAGATCGTCTTTTTTCAGTTTCCGCAGCAGTTTCTTATACTGTGGGCGGTTGAAATCCTTGCCGGACTGCTTGTCCAGGAAGATATTTTTCTCCTCCACTCCAACCTCCCTCAGCGCAATCAACTGCCGATCTTCATTCTGATCCCGGCTGCTGACACGGATGTACCCGTAAATGTTCAAATTGCTACCTCCTGTTTTTATTTTTCCATAGGCAAATGTCCTTTCTTCACATTTATTCTACTACTTAGCAATCCCGTTTTTCTGCGCCCATTCTCTTGCAGCTTGCCGTCGTTCCTCACTGTAGGGTGCAGTCAAACGAATACTGAGCCTGCGCTTATCGATTTCAAACCGAAAGCCGCCCTGCTCGTCATCATCAGTCTGACAGCAAAGCCCCGGATATTTCGTAGCATAAGCAACCAGCCGCTTTTTGAGGCTGGTGTCGTGTGTATAGATTTCTGCGGTGGGGTCTTTTGCGTTGTAATAGACCTCAGTGACCTTTTGCTTCTTGGTAAGCCCTGTTTTCATAAATCCTCCTGATTTTCATAAATTTTTCCCGGCTCTTGAGCCGGGAAAGTGGTATGATTTTTGGATGTAAACGCCGGAAATGATAGGGCGTATGTTTCATCGCACCCCATCGGTTGATTTCCGATTTTTTCAACTCTTGACCGTGAATTTCATCCTTTGCTGTTCGTGTGACTTTTCAACCATTCCAATAGGTCATTTTTCATTACCAGCTTGCGACCACCGATTCGTAATGTTGGAAAATCCGGGCTGTTTAACAGACTGTATGCCCCTGATTTGGAAATCTGCAAAGCCGCCGCAAGCTGCTTTGCATCCATTACATCAGGTAGTGCTTCAAAGGGTTCTCTACTCATAAATCCTCCTTTTCGGCATAAAAAAGCAGCCACGAAAACTCGTGACTGCCTGAATGCCTTGTGTTAAGTTGTGTGCTTGTCGAGAAAATCACTGTACTCCTCGGAAACGAAATCCTCATAGGCCGAAGCCAACTTCTCAATGCGCTTGCTGACGGCGCTGGGCGATTTGAAGCCAACTTTTTCAGCAATCTCCTTCAGCGAGTCACCCTCATAGCGCAACTGTAAAATCTGCTTGTCCTGTTCAGTCAGCTTATCCTTAAACTGCTCCATAGTCTGCTCGGCAAGTACCTCGGTTTCAAACTCACTCCGTGGGTCTGGAATTTCATAGAGTTGCTCCCCGTCAATGTTCGTGCCGTTCTCCAGCATATCCTCCAGGGAAATATGCTCTGCGGTGCGGCTGTGATCCCAAGAGCGCATAAAATCCCGTTTGTTGATGTTCTTGCCGGAATAGTCCGCTACCTGGCGATTGTTCCAAATTTCATCAATCATGGGCTGCCAGTTTTGCTCTTGCACGATCATATCAGTAAGGTTACCCACCATATTACCGAAATGCTTGTAACTTAGCCAAGGAAGCTCCACGTTGCTGCCCATAAGGAACAAACGTTGAAAACTCCACTCCATGTCCGTTTCAAACTTCTTCCGGAAATGCTTGATGATCTCGTAGGACAGCCGCCAGAGTGGGAAGTCTCCGGAATAGTTTGACCAGTCTCCGGGGATGGAACGATATGTTCCACCCTTGGCTGGCACTTGAAAGAACTGCCAAGCAGCCCAAGCGTAGCAGTCCCAAACAAGTTCCAGGAAGGAATCCAACTGAATCAATTTGCGATACTTCTCTGAGTGTAGCAACTGGTGAATGTTGCGGGGTAATTCCAGATACACTGGACGTTTCTCAACCAATTCCTTGGGCAGCGCGTAGAACAGCGTGATCCAGGAAAGGTTGCTGTCTTGGGGAATCTCTATAATTCCGTCCGCAAGCACCACATAAAAGCTATAGGGGTTGCCTTTCTTCATATTCATCACCTCACGATTTGTTTTACCCCTCATAATATAAGGGCATGGGAATGAGCGATTTTTTCCAATTGCTCGAAAATTTTTCAAATAATTTTTATGAATGGGGATTTGCCTGATTCTTCCCCTATTGTAGTCGAAAAGTCGTAATATGTCCATTCTATTTTCAAAAGGAAAAAAAATAAGCGATACTCAGTCTATTTGACCAAGTATCGCTCATTTTCATGTTACCAATCCCGCCTGACAGATGCCGCAATAAATAATTCATAGAATTACTGTTTTACGGACACCCGCCTTTTTCGCGGCTTTCCTTTTCCCCTTCAAAAATTGTACAAACCACTCCCGCCTGTCTTGTGGATTTCGCAGAACTTTCTAAAATCCGCGAAATAGGATTTGATTTTTCCGCCGTTTTCTACTAGAATAGGTGTCAAGAAAAATTCTGGAAACGATTCCAGAGCCGAAGGGAGGCCTCTCATGACCATCAAAGACCTGGCCGCCAAAACCGGCTACGCCGTGGGCACCGTGTCCCGGGCATTGAACCATCAGCCCAACGTCAGCGAAAAAGCCCGGCAGGCCATCCTGGAGGCCGCCCGGGAGAGCGGCTTCCAGCTCAACCAGAACGCCAAGCAGCTCAAGCAAGTCCACTCCACCAACATCCTGGTGGTCATCAAGGGCACCCGCAACGAGCTTTTCGCCGAGCTTTTGGAGGTTATCCAGGCCCAGGTGGCCGCCACCCGTTACTCTCTGGTGGTGGACTACATGGACGAAAACGAAAACGAGGTCCACCGGGCCCTTCAGCTCATCCAGGAGAAAAAGCCCCTGGGCATCCTCTTTCTGGGGGGCAATGAGAAGAACTTTCTGGAGGATTTTTCCTCTGTGGACGTCCCCTCGGTGCTGGTGACCAGCGCCGCCGGGAACCTGCCCTTCGCGAACCTCTCCAGCGTCTGCGTGGACGACCGCACCGCCGCCCGGCAGGCCCTGGAAACCCTCATCGCCCTGGGCCACCGGCGCATCGCCCTGATTGGCGGCATGAAGGAGGTCTCCGACATCAGCCGCCTGCGCTACGAGGGCTGCCTGGACGCCTTCCGGGCCCACGAGATCCCCTTCGACCCGGAAAAAGACTATCTGGGGGTCAAATATAACTATTCCTTCGGCTATCAGGCGGCCATGGAGCTGCTTGACCGGGGCCGGGATTACACCGCCATCTTCGCCGGGGCCGACGTGCTGGCCATCGGCGCCATCCGGGCCCTCCGGGACCGGGGGCTGCGGGTGCCGGAGGACGTGTCCGTCATGGGCTTCGACGGCCTGCCCCTGGGGGACTTCCTGGTGCCCCGGCTGGCCACGGTGGTCCAGTCCCGCCAGGAGCTGGGGAAAAAGAGCGTGGAGATTCTCCTTGCCGCCATCGAGCAGGGGGAGCCCCCCCGCCACCAGGCGGTGGCCTTCACCGTCCTCCCCAGAGAGAGCATAAAAAAGCTCTGACTCTCAACTTAATGCCGCAGCGGCGGCTTTGAGCATATCCATTCGCTGAATATTATTGTTTAGGAGAGAAGAACGTCATGCGTGAAAGCGGAATTTTGATGCACCTGACCTCCCTGCCCGGCCCCTACGGCATCGGCTCCATGGGAAAGAGCGCCTACCATTTTGTGGACTTTCTGGAAAAGGCGGGCCAGTCCTACTGGCAGATCCTGCCCCTGGCCCCCACGGGCTACGGCAACTCCCCCTACCAGTCCACCTCCTCCTGCGCCGGAAACCCCTACCTCATCGACCTGGACACCCTGGCGGAGGAAGGGCTGCTGACGAAAGCGGAGATCGATTCCTTCTTCTGGGGCGATGACCCCAAGCTGGTGGATTTCGGGGCCATTTACAATAGCCGCTTCCGCTGCCTGAAACTGGCCTACAGCCGCTTCGTGCCCGGGGACGACTACCGGGCCTTCCTGGAGGAAAACCGGGACTGGCTGGAGGATTACAGCCTGTTCATGGCCCTGAAGGGCCGCTTCGACGGCAGGCCCTGGCCCCAATGGCCCAGAGAGTATCGCTTCCGGGAGGAAGCGGCCCTTACTCAGGCCCGGCAGGAGCTTTCCGACGAAATGGGCCTGCAGCGCTTCATGCAGTATGAATTTACGCGCCAGTGGATGGCTCTGCGGCGCTACGCCGGGGA
>DKVF01000059.1 GCA_002491065.1 Peptococcaceae bacterium UBA7185 | reverse complement strand
TCTGGGCAGGCGTCAGCTGGGAAAAATCAGGTGGTTGGGCGGTGATTGGCTGCAGGGATTGGGGATTTTCCAAAAAGTGGACCACTTCCCGCAGCTGATGAAATCCATAGGTGACAGTGCCGCCAATGGCGCTTTCCTCCCCATTGGCAGCAGGTACTAATAAAGTATAGCTGCTATGACAATATTCCAGCGAGATGGGCAGAACGCCCTTTACCGGGCGCAGCGAGCCGTCTAGACCTAATTCTCCCAAAAATAGATACTGTTCCAGATTACTACAATGCAGCTGTTCGGTAGCAGCTAAAATGGCAATAGCAATGGCTAAATCAAAGCTGGGGCCTTCCTTACGCAGATAGGCGGGCGCTAAATTTACAACAATGCGGCGGGGCGGAAAAGCGTAGCCAGCATTTTTGATGGCGGTGCGCACGCGCTCCTTGCTCTCCTTGACTGCTGTATCCGGCAGTCCGACGATATCCCACGCCGGCATCCCTGACGCGGCGTCTACCTCAATCTCTACCAAATAAACGGATAATCCTAACAGTGCGGTACTTTTTAGTTGGGCTAACATAATAAAACCTCCATGCGACGCGATTTTTATTAGAATACCATATATTGGAAATAATTTCAATGTATTGCTGGAATTTTTTGAAAAACGTATCGCAAAAAAACAGGACATGCTATAATAGTGCATAAAGTGAGTATTTATGACAGAGGAGGGGATGCTTTTGACGGTACAATTTATTCTCGGTCCGGCGGGCAGCGGAAAAAGCAGCTACGTCATGGGCACAGTGGCAGATACATTGCGGAAACAGCCGCGAAAAAAAATCATTCTTATGGTACCGGAGCAGGGAACCTTTACTTATCAGTATGAGCTCATCAACGCCTACGGTCTGTCCGGCGTGTTGACCTTGGAGATTCTCAGCTTTCAGCGTTTGGCGCGCACGGTGATGCAGCAGACTGGCGGCCTGGCTTATCAGCACTTGGACGATTTGGGAAAGCTTTTGATTTTGCGGCGATTATTACAGGAGCACCAGGAACAGTATGAATTTCTGAACAGCTCGGTGGACCGCTCTGGATATTTAATGAAAATTGGGCAGATGCTGCAGGAGCTGAAGCGCTATCAAATCAGCAGTGAACAGTTGGAGCGCACCGTTGCCCAGTGCCAGCTTCCCAAGACAACCTTTGCCTGTAAGCTGGAGGAGCTGTCCCGACTTTATTTGCAATATGAAGCGTTTTTGGTCCAGGATTATCTGGACAGTGAGGATGTGCTGGAGCTTCTTCTGAAAAGACTGGAGGAACGGGAGCTTTTTAGGGACGTAGAGTTTTGGGTGGACGAGTTTTATGATTTTACGCCCCAGGAGTATGCCATATTGGGCGCTTTGATGCAGCAGACCGATGTGCATATCGTGTTGCCTGCGGATCCAGAGCATGCAGAACTGGGCAGACAAACGGCCTTTTACAGCACAGGGAAAACCCTAGCACGGCTGAGGCAGATGGCGGCAGAGCGAAATGTAGAGCAGCGGGAGGATCGGTGCATGCGACCGGTGCGCTGGCAACAGGCTGCTGATTTGGCATTTTTGGAGCAGCATTATTTTTCCATCGGGAATACCCTATGGCAGGAAAAACCAGAGCATTTGCGGCTTCTCTGTGGACAAAACCGGATGTCAGAAGTGGACGCTGCGGCCAGATTGATTCGCCAGCTTTGCCGCGAACAGGGTTATCGTTATGGGGAGATTGGCATTTTTACGCGGGGAGATCAATATGAACTTTTGCTGGAAACGGTGCTGACGGACTATGAGGTTCCCTATTTTGTGGACCACAAGGAAGCGATGCGTCAACATCCGCTGACAGAGCTGATTTTGGCAGCTTTTGATATTTTGAAGAACAATTGGTCCTATCAGGGGATGTTCCGCTTTCTGAAAACAGCACTGCTACCCTATGGGCAGCAGGAGCTGGATCTCTTGGAAAACTATGTGCTGCAGTATGGTATTCGCGGCAGCGCCTGGTATCGGGAAGAGGACTGGCAGTACGGCAATGGGAATGGCGAACTGCTGGAGCAGCTCAACGCTTTGCGCAGACAGATTGCCGGACCGCTACGCAGGTTCCAGCTTGCGTTGGCCCAGCCCCAACCGGCGGATGGGTTCATACAAGCTATCTATACGCTGCTGGATGAATACGTGGTACCCCAGCAGTTGTCCCGGCTTTGCCAGGAGGCCAATGATCATGGCCTTTTGGAAAGTATTCAGCTGCATCAACAGATATGGGATCATGTGATTCAGATTTTTGACCAGATGAGTCAGTTATTGCAGGATACGCTGCTGACTGCCGGGGAGTTTGCCGTGATTTTGCAGAGCGCCTTTGACAATTTGGACTTGGGACTCTTGCCCAACAGTCTGGATCAGGTGCTCATCGGCGCTTTAGCGCACTCTCGCAGCTGTAAGCTGCAGGTGGCCTTCGTGCTGGGACTGAATGAAGGCGTTTTTCCTGCCAAGGTGACCCAGGACGGCTTTTTCAACGACGGGGAAAAACAGGCGCTGCGGGAGATGGGTATCCAGTTGTCGCTTGACAGCGGCGAGCAGCTTTATGAGGAACAGTTGCTGATTTATCTGGCGCTGACGCGAGCTTCCCAGGAATTGATTCTGAGTTACTCTCTGAGCGATGAGGATGGCAAGGCCCTGCGTCCTTCAGGTATTGTGGAAAGACTGCGCCGGCTGTATCCTCTGTTGCAGGAGGAAGCTGTGCAGTGGCCTCCGGCAGAGGGGCAGGAGGTGCTGCCCTATCTGAATCATTCGGAAAAGGCTATGGGGCTTTTGGGAGCCCATCTGCGCAAACCGGAGAACGAAGAAACGCAGGAGATCTGGGCGGAGCTTTACAATTGGTTTGTTGATCATCCCACGGCGCTGTTTGACAGCGTATGCGACAGCCTGAAGCATGAGGAACAGCTGGCAGCGCGCACGCTGCACAGCACGGAAATTTATGGGGAGCCGCTGCGGCTGAGCGTGTCGGCACTGGAAAAATACCGGCTATGTCCTTATAATTATTTTCTCACCTACGGTCTGCGTCTGAAGGAGCGGCAGTTTTATCAGATGGAAGCTGTAGATGTGGGGCAGTTTTATCATGCGGCTATCGAGCGCTTCAGCAATTATCTGCTGGAGCGGCAGATTAGCTGGCAGGGACTGGACTCTGGGCAGGTAAAGGACATCATGGCTATGATTGTGGAGCAGCTGGCGCCTGAGATGCAGAATGAAATTTTGCTCAGCACAGGGAGATACCGCTATCTGCGCCGCCGTTTGCAAAAGACCTTGGAGCGCTCGGCTCTGATGCTGCTGGAGCACGGGCGGAGAGGGGATTTTGTGCCCATCGCGTTGGAGGCAGATTTTGGGATGGCCCAGAGTAAGCTGCCTGCGTGGAGGCTCACGCTTAAGGATGGTAGCAGTCTCCTTTTGCAGGGGAGAATTGACAGAATTGAGCAGGCAGAGGAGGATGGCATCCATTATCTGCGGGTGATTGATTTCAAGACGGGAAGCCAAGGGCTTCGCCTGACGGATATTTATTATGGCCTGAAAATTCAGTTGTTGAGCTATCTGCAGGTTGCCCTGCAGTATTATGAGCGATTGTTGCCCCAGGGGGAAAGGGTATTACCGGCAGGCGTGCTCTATTATTTCTTCCGCAGCAGTGTCCTCAGTGCCGACGGGCCGTTAAGTGTGGAGAAAGCCAAGGAGCTGCATGACAAAGAGGTGAAAGCCCAGGGATTACTGGTGGCAGATATGAAAGCGCTGAAACTGGCGCAGCGGGATTTGACTACGGGCAGCAGCACGTTGCTGCCGTTATCTCTGCTGAAGGATGCAGCGCCCTATATGGAGGATGCAGAGGCTTTTGCCCAACTGGAGGATCCGCTGGCGCTGTTCGGAAAGCGCAACAATACTGTGGTGACCCGGGAACAGCTGGAATTATTGCTGCAGCATACGAAGCAAATCATTGTCCAGCTGGGTCAGCAGATTCATCAGGGTGATATCGCAGTGCGGCCCTGCCGCATAGGACAGTTTACAGGCTGTCAATATTGTGGATATCAGACTATTTGTCAGATTCAAACGGTGAACGAAAGTGCCTATTGGGAGGAATTGCCGTTGTTGGAGCGGGATGAAATCTGGGCCCGTTTAGAACAGGAGAAGGGGGAGAAAAAAGATGCCAACATGGACGAAAGAACAGCAGCAAGCCATTGAACTGCGGGGAAAAAGCCTGCTGGTGGCTGCGGCAGCAGGTTCGGGAAAGACAGCGGTGCTGGTGGAGCGGATTATTCAGATCATCAGCGATATAGTCCATCCGGTGGACTTGGATAGGCTGCTGGTGGTGACCTTTACCAATGCCGCCGCTGCCGAGATGAAGGAGCGCATCGGCGCGGCGATTCAAAAGCAGCTTTTGGAAAATCCTATGTCAGAGCATTTGTATCGGCAGAGCTTATTGCTTTCCAAAGCGCAGATTACCACTCTACATTCTTTTTGTCTGGATTTGGTGCGGCAGAATTTTTTCCGCCTGGGCTTAGACCCCCAGATGAAAATTGCCGATGAGACGGAAAACCAATTGCTTTTGGGGGAAACGTTGGACGATTTGTTGGAGGAATATTACAGCAGGGAGGAAAGACAGACAGAATTTATCGCTCTGGTGGACTGCTACGGTGGGCGAGAGGATGAACAGCTGCGGGCGGTATTGCTGGAGCTTTATGAGATGTCGCAGAGCATGGCCAGACCGCAGCACTGGCTGAAACAACTGGAGACTACGTCCTTGACGGACTGGTTTGCTTTGGCGGCGCCGGATGTGGCGCGGCAGCTGCGCGGAGCGAAATATTTGCTCATGCAGGCTATTCAGCTGGCTGGCACCGACGAGGGGCTGCAAAAATATTTCTTTCATATCGAGCAGGAGTATAACTGGAGCTGTGAGCTGTTGGCGGCGCTGGCAGAAGGCTGGGATGCGCTGGCGGAGAAGCTCGGGAGCAGAAAATTTGAAAGCTTGCCGCGCACGAAAAAGGGTACCTATGATGAGGAAACCAAAGCACAGGTGGTAAGTTGTCGCGATGGCGCAAAAAAATTGATAGAAGGTTTGAAGGAGGGCTATTTCAGTCGCTCAAGAGAGGAACAGCTCCAAGAGATAGCTGGTCAGAAATGGGTGTATCGGCTGTTGGTGGAGCTGACGCTGCAGCTTTCAGAGCGTTTTCAACAGAAAAAAGCAGAGAAAGGCATCATGGATTTTCACGATATGGAGCATTTTTGCTTCCAACTGCTGTATGAAGAGACAGCGGAGGGTGTGGAGCTCAGTGAACTGGCGATGGAGTTGAAGCGGCAATATTATGAAGTGATGGTGGACGAATACCAGGATGTGAATGATCTGCAGGAAGCAATTTTGCAGGGCGTGAGCCGGGAAGAAAATCTTTTCATGGTGGGTGATGTCAAGCAGAGTATCTATGGCTTCCGCATGGCTAATCCCCAGCTGTTTTCAGAAAAATATCAGAGCTTTTCCCCTGAGGGACAGGCACAGAAGCAGCGTTTGGATTTGAACCGCAATTTTCGCTGCCGCCGCAATATTGTGGACGGTGTCAATGCTGTATTTGTAGAACTGATGACCGGCGAAAACGGTGATTTGTTATATGACGAGCAGGCGGCGCTGGTGTACGGAGCCGACTATCCCGCTCCTTTAGAGGGGCAGGGGGACATCCCTGAACAAATTCAGCTGCTGGTGCTTACCAAACCTGAGGAAGATGCAGAGGAGGATGCGGAACAGCCTCTTTCTGCCATGGAGGAGGAAGGGCTCCTGCTCTGTCAGCAAATGCAGCACCTGATGCAGGAAAAGGCGCTGGTTTATGACAAACGGATGCAGCAATACCGGAGGGTGACTTGGCGGGACATGGTAGTGCTGCTACGGGCGCCCAAGACGGTAGGCGCCGTTTACGCCCGTATTTTAAAAGAGGCGGGCATTCCCGCAGTGGTAGATACAGGTGACGGTTATTTTTCCGCATGGGAAATTCAGATAATCCTGTCTGTGTTGCATATTATTGACAATCCGTTACAGGATTTGCCGCTGTTGGCGGTGCTGAAAGCGCCCTTCTTTCATTTTGATGAGGAAGAATTGGCTCAGCTGCGATTGTTGGCGCCCAGAGGTTATTTTTATCATTGTCTGGAGCAGGGCGCCCAGGAGAGTGAGTCACCGCAGATTGCGCCAGATTTGCAGTGCAAAGCAAGGGCTTTCTTGGAACGGCTGGAACGCTGGCGCAGTTTGGCGCGGCAGCTGGATTTAAGTAAACTGATCTGGCAGCTTTATAAGGACACCGGTTTTTATGAATATGTAGGCGCGCTGCGGGAGGGCGTTCAGCGGCAGGCTAATCTGCGTGCCCTTTATGAGCGAGCCCGCGCCTATGAAAAGACCAGCTTCAAAGGTGTCTTTCTTTTTCTGCGATTTTTAGAGCAGCTGGAAGAAAATCAAGCTGATTTGGAGCCGGCGCGAATTTTAAGCGACAATGAAAATGTGGTGCGGATTATGAGCATTCATAAGAGCAAAGGGTTGGAGTTTCCCATTGTATTTTTGGGAGGAATGGGCCGGTGCTTCAATTTCCAGGACACCCAGCAGGAATTTCTGCTGGACAGAAACTATGGCTTGGCCTTTTCCGTGGTAGATGAAGAACTGCAAATCAAATACCGCACCATTGCACAGCAGGTTATCGCCCAAAAAAAACGGGAGACCCTGCTGCAGGAAGAAAAACGCATTCTCTATGTGGCCATGACGCGAGCCAGAGAGCGGTTGTATCTCATCGGCAGCTGTGGGGAGCCGGAAAAGCGCAGCCAGATGACGGGAAAGGACGCCCGATGCTATTTGGATTGGCTGCTGCCCATGGAGCTCAAGGAGCCTCTGTGGCAGGTGCAATATGTGCCGACGGGTACCGTCATGCTCCAGGAACGGGAGGAACAGCTGGTAGCACCTCTGTGTGAACATATAGAAGCGGGAAAAGCCTTTCCTACTTCAGGAAAGTGGCGTCAGGCCATTGCACAGCAGCTGGATTGGCAGTATCCCCAACCGGCGCTATGCACAGTAAAGGCCCAGTCCTCTGTGACCGAATTGAAGCAGAGGTTTAATCCCCACACAGCGGGAGAGTCACTGCAATTTAGTTTTGACAGTCGACCGGGGGCGATGATCGCCAAAGAGGGTCTGACCTCGGCAGAAAAAGGGACATTGCTGCATTTAATTTTGAATAAAGTAGATTTGACAGCGCAAATTGATGCGGTTTATCTAGAAGGTCTGCTCAAAGAGCTGGAGACGGAAAAATTTATCGCCGCCGGTGCTGCCGATGGTTTGCCCCTGCAGGGCATTTTGGATTTTTTCCAAGGGCCGTTAGGACAGCGTTTCTTAGCGGCGAAGGACGAGGAAAGATATCGGGAATTGCCCTTTATCGTGGCGCTGGATAGCCATGCTCTGGAAGAATCTCTGCCGGAAGGCAGCAAAAACGTTCTGGTGCAGGGCGTCATTGACTGTCTGTGGCGAGAAGAAGACGGTTGGGTATTGGTGGATTACAAGAGCGACCACGTGGGAAAAAAACAAACCCATCTCATTTTGGAGCGCTATGGTGGACAGATTCAGTTGTATCGTTATGCAGTGGAGCAGATATTGGGAGAACCGGTGAAGGAATGCTACTTTTATTTGGTATCGCTGGGCATTATCGTACCGGTATAGGCATATTAAAAACCGGTGGCTTTGTAACTGAAAGCCGCCGGTTAGACAATGAAAAATCTAATGTAAATGTGCAATGTAGAATCGGTTGTGTTCTGCCCCTCTATGTAACAAAGCGTAGCACAGGGGGGAGTTGTAATTTTCTCTTTTTCCTCTATTTCTCAACAGTAAAGATTTCTTCAATAGGAACGCCGAATATCTTGGCGATATTCCATGCCAAAACCAAGGAAGGATTATATTTTCCCTTTTCAAGATTTCCGATGGTTTCTCTGCGGACACCTACCAATTTGGCCAGTTCCTCTTGTTTCATATTGTTTTTTGCCCGATATTCTTTTATGCGGTTTTTAATCATTTTCTGAGCCCTTTTGCTCCTTCCATTCTAAAATGATAAGCGCAGCGGTGAAAGTGAAGACGGCAGCTGCAAAGCTTAGTCCAAAGGCAGTGGGAATGGCCTGGGCAGTGTCATAAAGGCAGGAAGAGGCAAACATAAAAGGCACAAGGAGAATCATTTCTGCCATAAAAGCCAATGTCGCGGATTTTTGGACAGTGAGCAGGAATAATTCATCGGGAATAACCCGGAAATAGCGAAAATAGTAGGCAAATCCCAGAAAACCATACAAGCCAGTGTTTCCAGTTGTCCACCCTAACACTGCGATGAGTGCTAAAAGAGATAAGAAACCCAGGTAGTTAAGTTTGTGCAGCATAAAAAGTCCTCCCAAGTAAAGTGATATATTTCGCTCTTAATGTGATAAATATATCACTTTACTTATTGGATGTCAAGATAAGATGTAGGGAAATATCAGCACAGTTCTTATTTGGAAGCATGCTCAAAATATTCTATCAAAGAATTGCGGGTTGGTGTGACAGAACAAAAAAAGCAGCAGGTCTTTTTCCGACTTACTGCTTTTTTCAAAAGTTTGTTGTTTTTATTTGTAATGTTTGGCTTATTGATAAAGATGCTGGGCGTTGTGTTATCGCCTGTCAGGAAAGCTAATCTAGAATTTGAACGCCAACGCCTACTAACCCAGGGCCTACGTGAACGCCCAGACAGCAGCCCAATTCTCCTTCAATTAAGGTATCGCGGAACGGCAGTTTTTGCAGTACCTGGTCGCGAATGGAGGCGGCGTCATTCAAGCCGGGCAAGCCGCTGCCGATTAAAGCGACGTTGTATTTTTTAGAGTTGTCGGCAAATTGTACAGCCATATCCAGCACTTTTTTCAAGGATTGCTGTCTGCCCCGCACTTTAGCTACAGTATAATAAACACCTTCTGTATTGCAGGAAATGATAGGCTTGAGATTTAGCGCAGTGCCCAGCATAGCGGTGACCAAACCAATGCGGCCGCCTTTTTGCAGATATTCCAAAGTGTCCAGACAATAAAATACCTTGGATTTCGTAGTCTCCGCTTCCATTGTATATTTTAATGTTTTCCAGTCCATGCCCTGCTCAATATATTTTGCTGCCTGGATAGCGGAGAAACCGCTGCCTATGGCGATATTTTTTGTATCATAAACATAAATATCCAAATCGCGAATGTTGTCTGCCAAGAGGTTCAGCATGTTATAGGTTCCACTGAGACCGCTGGAGATGGTGACTGCCAATACTTTGTTGTATCCTTCGGAGCGGATTTGCTCAATGATCTGTAATACCAGCTCTGCGCTGGGCAGAGACGTTTTGGGCACTTCACGGGGTAATCGCTGATACAGCTGGGATGCAGTGAGATCAATGCCGTCATTGTATTCTCCTTCATTGAAGATGATGCGCAGCGGCGCAACAAACATATGATACTGCTGAATATAGGCTGGCGGTACGTCGGTACCGGAGTCGATAAGAATTGCAATTTTATCGGTAGACATATAAACACCTTCTTCAATTTTTTTGCTCTAAATGATTTTGTTCCTCCATGCGCAAAATGATAATTTTTTCTGTAAAAATTTTGCTGGCAAAGGAAGTGCAGGCCATGTGCAGTCCCAATGTATTCAGGTTTACCGGATAGTCCATCACGGCGGGCTCTATGGCAGAGTCAGTCAGATATTTGGAAGCCATGGTATGTAAAGCATTTTCCTGCTCTTGACAAAACAAGTCGTAGGCTTGCGCCAGAGAACAATGTCTGGACTGCAAAAAAATGCCATTTTTAATCTCAGGGATGAGAAGCACCTGTTTGAGAATAGTAATGACGATAAGATAGGCCATATGCAGCCGTTCATAGCGTTTTTTATTAGGTTTGGGCATAATATTCAGTTTTACGTAGTTGTTAATCATGGCAGAGGTGATCACCTTATTGTCAGTCTGTCCCACCAGCGGCGCCAAATAGCGCTCAATCAGTGTAATGACTTGGTCCATATACAACTCTATATCCGGTAACTCTTCCCAAAGCGGCAGGTGGTATTGCTCTACCTCTTTAATCCAGGTTCGTAGTTGTTCTTCTGCTTCTGACATGAAATCCCTTCTTTCCTTCTATAACATATTAACTTAAATATGAACATTCGTCAATCTAGTTTCCTAAACTAGATTAAAAACTAAGAATAAAAATGTCTAGTTTTTTCCATACTAAAGGCAGAGGAAGACAACAAAACTTTAAAAGGGTATTTTCAAAATTTAGAGGAGGTTTTTTGATGACTGTGGATTTTATGAAAAGCAGAACAAAAGAAAATTTGATGAGAGCCTTTGCCGGTGAAAGTCAGGCGCGCAATCGCTATACTTTGGCAGCGGAGCAGGCTGACAATGTAAAACTGCAGGTGGTCAGCGAGATTTTTAAGTTTACAGCGAACCAGGAACTGGCCCACGGGAAGATATTTTATGACCATTTGGTACAGGCGGCAGGCCAGACTATTGTTATTGATGGTTCTTATCCGGTGGACCTTGCAGATAATTTGCTGGATTTGTTGAAAATGGCCCATCACAATGAAATGCAGGAATTTGAGGAGGCTTATCCAGAGTTTGCCCGCATAGCGGAGGAAGAGGGCTTTGCCAAGGTAGCTGCCAGCTTCCGGATGATTGCAGAGATCGAACACAGCCATGCAAAACGATTCCAGCATATCGCACAGCTGCTGGAGCAGGGCAAGCTGTTTCGCAGAGATGGCGAAAACAGCGTATGGATGTGTACTAATTGCGGTTATCTGCATCAGGGCAGTCAGGTGCCGGAGCAATGTCCGGTGTGCCAGCACGGGCAAGGATATTTCATATCACTGGATATGGCTCCTTGGACCTGTTAGACAAGACAGAGAAGGGGGCATAGTAAATTCTTATTAGGCAATGGTTCATGGAAAGTTTAGTGCATTAAGGTGTGGGAGTGCTTATGGTGTTTGCTGTTTTTTCCGCACAGTTCGATTGCCTCTTTTCCTGTGACGTGGTCAATGGTCATTTCCAGCAGACAAAGCGGATTCCATTCGCGATTTATCTCCTGTTCAAGTTCCATGGTGGTAGCTTCCGGCGCGTATTTGCCCGCCAGTTTCTCTATTGCTGCTCTTTTTGCGCGCTCGTCTTGGATGAGTCGTATCTGCCCAAAGACGATTACACTCTGAAAATAAGTCGTGTATTCTTCCGGAA
Organism: Peptococcaceae bacterium UBA7185; assembly: GCA_002491065.1. GTDB lineage: Bacteria > Bacillota > Peptococcia > Peptococcales > Peptococcaceae > UBA7185. The sequence goes on along the minus strand of DKVF01000059.1, from coordinate 21,079 downwards.
CGACAGTATCCTTTGCAACCACACAAAAAGACGCTTTGGCGTTCTGCTGGATGGCATCTAGCTTGTGCCCGCTTTTGGCGCTGTGAAAATAGAGCTTTTCCCCGTCATATACATAGCTGATGGGAACAGCATAGGGATACGCTTCGTCACCAATCAGGGCAAGCACGCCGGATGTCTCCTGCTGCAGAATCTGGGCAATTTCCTGTTGGGACAACGCCTGTTTTTTTCTTCTCATTTCTCGAAATACCATAACAAACCTCCTATAAGAATAAAACGCTTATGGGTCACCTCTTATATAACCTGATGAGGTAAAAATAAGCGATTTCTGGTGAAACCGATATAAAAAGGATTGCAAATTAAGATAGCACAAATCCCGCCGCAAGTCAAACCGTTTTCCCATTTTGCTGCATGAGGAAATCTGAAAAGAAATAATGCGAAAATATATTTTATAATCATATTTTATAAATAATGGGACTTGTTATGGGTGGAAAAATCTGATATACTATTCATGTTTTGAGAAGGGCGGTCCGCTGTTTTAGAGAGGCTAAGATAAGAACGCCTAGCGGGAAGGAGGAGAAAAGAAATGAATGATATTATTAGAAGTATTGAACAGGAACAGTTGAGAGCTGATATTCCAGATTTCAGACCTGGTGACACCGTGCGCGTAGACGTAAAAGTAGTAGAAGGCAACAAAGAACGTATTCAGGCTTTCGAAGGCGTAGTCATTAAACGTCGCGGCAGCGGTTTAAGCGAGACATTTACTGTACGTCGTGTAGCTTACGGCGTAGCTGTAGAGAGATGTTTTCCAATCCATTCCCCACGCGTGGACAAAATTACAGTAATGCGTCATGGTAAAGTAAGACGTGCAAAGCTGTACTATATGAGAGAACGCTTTGGGAAAGCTGCAAGAATCAAAGAAGTACGTCGTTAAGACATTACAGAAGCCGAAGATACATACTCTTCGGCTTTTTGCTTGTCCTAAAATCATAAGTTTTTAAAGATACAAAAAGAAGGCATCTTCCAAATCATTTCAGTATTTGGAGGATGCCTTCTTGTACTTCCTATTTTTATGGCTACTTATTGTTGCAAGTTGTGGTACACATTCTGCACATCGTCGTCTTCTTCTAAAGCGTCCAACAGTTTATCCATCTGTTTTTGTAGGGAAGAATCAATGGAAGTATAAGTGGAAGGCAACATAGTGATGTCTGCATGCACGAATTTATATTTTCCTTCTAATGCTTCCCGCACTGCGATAAAGTCATTTGGTGCTGTGATGATTTCAAAGCCGTCTTCTTCGGTGATAAAGTCTTCGGCGCCTGCTTCCAGGGCAGCTTCCATCAGTTCATCTTCGTTTACGTTGTCATCAGCTGCGACTAAGATCATGCCTTTGCGCTCAAACATATAGCTTACAGAACCGGCAGTACCCAGATTGCCGCCGTTGCGGTCTAAATAATAACGTACATTGCTAGCTGCACGGTTTTTATTGTCGGTCAGCATTTCAATGATCATTGCCACGCCGCCAGGGCCGTATCCTTCGTATGTAATCTGTTCGTAGTTGGCACCGCCGTCTTCACCGGTCCCTTTTTTGATAGCGCGGTTGATATTATCATTGGGCATGTTATCGGCTTTGGCTTTCTGGATTGCCAGTTTTAATGCTGCATTATAGTCAGGGTTTCCTCCGCCCGCACGAGCTGCTACGGTAATTGCCCGCGCGTGTTTAGTGAACACGTTGGAGCGCAGTGAATCCATCTTATTTTTCTTGCCTTCAATATTGTGAATACGTCCCACAAATATCTCTCCTTTGTTTACATGATCTTTTAATCTCATTAATATAGCACAAGTAAGGTAAAAATGCAATGCAATCTGCAAGAAAATTTCATATACTATGGTCAGAAGCATAATTATTTGAGAAAAATAGAAGGTATACATTATGAAAATATCTCATTATTTGACGGCAATAGACGGCAGGAGGATGAATTTATGAGTTTTGGTATTGTACCCGGTGTGGTAATTACAAATACTATAGATACCGCAGAGGAGAAGCGGTTTCCCTGTATGGTGAGAAATCGCCTTTGTTTGCCTGAGCAGGGTGGTGTAGGTGTGTTGCCGTTGCCAGTAGTGCATCAGGGGAGGCTGCCCATCTGCACAGGTGTGGCTGCGGCCAATGCCCGTATGATTTTACACTATCAGCAAACAGGTCAGATCATGCAATTTTCCGGACTGTTTATCTATAAGATGAATCGCTTGTTTGACGGTCTGCCCAATGACATGCGCGGCAGCACGCTAGAGGCTTCTATGCAGACGTTGGAATATAAGGGCGTTTGCTCAGAATATTTATATCCCAGCAATGCACGCAACTGCAATAAGGTATTTCCCAGGAAAAGTCAGCGGTTGCTGGAGCAGGCGAAAAAATATTGCATTCATGCTTACCGGCGCTGTGATTCTTTGGAGGAAATCTTGCAGACTTTGGCGGAAGGCAAACCGGTGGCCTTTTCTATGGTGATTTATACGGATTTTTTTCGAACGAAGGACGGCGTGATTCCAGAGAAGCGGACGGGAATCCGCATCGGTGGGCACTCTATGGTGGCGGTCAATTATGATTTGGAGCGCAGGCTGCTGCAGGTGCTGCAGAGCTGGGGAAAAGGCGCCAAGGGTCCCACTGCGCAGGGCTACATGTATATTCCTTTTTGTTGGTTTGATTATATGGATGAATTAACAGAACATTCTGTACTCATTGAAGCCTTTGCGTTGCTGGAGTGATAGCAGGTATAAAAGTAAGGATGAAGGACAAACTAGGGAAATGAAACAGCAAAAGGAGGATGTAGAAAATGGGATTTACCATTGGACGGTTGATTTTACTTAGTTTGTCATTGTTGATTTTTTTCGGCGTTGCGGAACGTGTGCTGGACCGTATGCACATGAGCGATAAAGCGGCGCTATTGGTATTAGGTGCCATTGTCCTGGGAAGCTTTATCAATCTTACGCTGTATCGCTCTGACGTACTGACGGTGCGGATGAATGTGGGCGGTGCGTTGGTGCCTTTGGCGGTAGCCATTTATGTATGGGTGAAGGCGGGCACTATAAAGGAAAGGCTGCGCTCTCTTTTGGGGGCGGTACTCACCATGGCAGCGATTTGGCTTTTGGGCCGTTTTGTAACGGATGAATATGCGCTGCCGGTGGATATTATTTATCTGTATCCAATTATCGCAGGACTGGTAGGTTATTTGTTTGGCCGTTCCCGCAAGGGTGCTTTTGTGGCCGCTGTGCTGGGCGTGCTTCTTTTTGATCTCAGCCACGGCATCTATCTAGTTTGGCAGCAGGTGCCGGGTCTGGTACATTTCGGCGGAGGCGGCATGTATGATACGGTGGTGCTCTCCGGCGTGCTGGCCGTGTGCCTTGCTGAGCTGATTGGGGAAGGCAGGGAACGTTTGCAGGGAGGGCCCAGCGAGGAAAATCGGGACCCCAGTGTACTAGAAAATTTGCGCGCTGCAGGGATGAAAGGAGATAAGCATCATGGATAGAGAAAATCATCGTCTTAGCCGGGAACGTGCCAATTGGACTGTAGCGCTTTTGAGCGTACTTTGTTTGTGTATTTTTACCTATCTGACTGTGCAGTGGCAGCAGAACGGAACACTCATGCCGGTTTGGGAAAATAATATGCAGACAGGGGATGAACAGATGGACGGTTCTTATTATACGCTGTACGATGAGGAAACCGGCGAAGCCATTGAGTATATGAGCCGCAAGGTGTATCCCGGAGATGAATTGCTCACTGGGGATAACAAGCATTATAAGGTGAAAAAGGTGGATGGTCAAAAGGCATGGTGTCAGCTTCTGGAGCAAAGGGAAACGGAGCAGGCATTGGCAAGCTTGGAAGATACTGCCCAGGTGGTGAGTAGCCAGAGCGGACCGTTTCGCTCTGTAGCCATTTATTGTACTCATAGTGATGAGAGCTATGTGCCCACCTCGGGCACGGAAAGTAAAAATGGCGGGGGAGATATTTTGGATGTGGCCACTTCTATTGTGGAGGTGCTGGAGGATCAGGGGGTAGAGGTGATTCACAGTGAAAATATTCATGATCCTCATGATGTCAATGCCTATCAGCGTTCGCGAAAAACGGCAGCGGAGCTTTTGCAGGAAGGTCCTGCTGCCATGATTGATGTACACCGCGACGGTGTCCCCGACCCGGAATATTATGCGACGGAATTTGACGGACAGGCTGCCACACAGATTCGTCTGGTGGTGGGTCGGCAAAATCAAAACAGTGAAGCCAATATCGAATTTGCAGAGAAGATGAAGGCGTATTATGATGAAGTGAAGCCAGGACTGATTAAGTCTATTTTTATGGCCAAGGGCAATTATAATCAGGATTTAGCGCCCCATTCCATCCTGTTGGAGGTGGGAACCCATACCAATTCTCTGGAGCAGGCGGAGGTCGGCGCGCGGGAATTTGCGGAGGCATTGCCGCAATTTTTAGGGCTGAAAACCAATGGGGAAGCAGAACAGCCAGAGGCAGCGGGAGTACAGGAGACGGAGCCGAAGCAGCAGGAGGAAAAAAACGGCGGAATAGGCAAAGCTATTCTGTGGTTGATTGTGCTGGCTGTTGTGGGCGGACTGGGTTTTGTATGGGTCAGTCGCGGTTCCTTGAAGAAGGACTGATATGAATACGTATACGGAAGCAGTAATATTGGGCATGGTTGCTGGTTTTCTGGCTCGGCTGTATATGCTGCGGACCGATTACCGCAATTATCCCTCTTATCCCCACGGCTATATCATTCATTTATCGTTGGGCGCAATCGCGGCCAGTTTGGCCTCCATTGCGCTGCCAGCTTTGCTGGAGGAAGAATATACTGCAATTACATTTTTGGTGTTATGTGCTCAGCAGTTTCGTGACATCCGGAATATGGAGAGGGAAACCCTTATGAAATTGGAGGAAAACACGCTGGTGCCGCGGGGACTGGATTATATTGAGGGCATTGCCAAGGTATTTGAGTCCCGCAATTATCTGGTCATGCTGGTATCGTTGGTAACCAGCGGCGCCACCATTTACGGGGGCGTGGGCCTGGGTGCTGTGGCAGGTCTGGTGATGATCTTGTTTGCCCGCTTTCTCATGCGGGGGAGCTTTATCCGCGGTATTGCCCGCGTGACGGAAGGAAAACTGCATTTTGAGAAATCGCTGCTCTATGTAGATGATATTGTATTGATGAATGTGGGCGATCCAGAAGCGCGGGAAAAGATTTTGCGGGAGGGTGTGGGAATCGTGCTGCACCCTTATGATGATGACGGCCGCTCGATCTTGAACAATCTGGGGCAGAGGCAGGCTCTGGTGCATGATATTTCTATGCTGGTGGGCAATAAGCTGGAAGTGGGTGAACAGGAATGGACGCCGGCGGCCCGCAAAAATATGGAAACCGGTGCATTGGGCATTTTCCTTTTGCCTAATGAAAAGGATGTTGAATGTGTGATAGAGGCGGCGAAGCGTACTCCGGTGCTGGAAAGCGCGGTACAGAAGCCCTTGGCCAATACCATCGGAAGAAAGGCGGCAGATTGATGCAGGACACGATTTTAGCGGCTATTGTACCGCGGCGCTATGCCGACAAGGTACAGGGCATGAACAGTATTTTTGTGGTGGAGGATGAGGCGGAACTGCAGCGCACAGCGCTGCTCTTGAGCCGCATTCTGAAGGCAATGTCCCATGATTTGGAAAATGGTGTGACCATTATTGTGCAGCATTAGCACTGACCAAAAAGCGTGATAGTACCTGTGGCGGGTGCAATCACGCTTTTGATGATTAAGGAAGGTATTGGAGCACATGGTTGGCCAGAAGCCTCAGCTCGATAGGGCTGCGGTTGAGCCCGATCAGGCAGTCAAAGTTGACGTTCATCTCTGCGGCTAATACTTCCTTTGTTTCTTTGTTGTAATTAATCCATAGATATCCTGGAGGACGCTTTCCGTCAGGAATTTGGTAATAATTTGTGATGGTATCATTGGGAAGCGTCTCTTTTTTTTGCAAAATGACCAGCTGCTCTAAGAGCGGCGGCAGGGCATCTTCAATCTGGCGCATTTTGGCAATCATTTGCTCATTCCCCATTGGAAACAGCTCCTTTCTGTTTGTAGTTTCTATTATACAACAATACAGCGAAAATAGCGAGAAAGGAGAACTAAGAATAAAAATAGAAAAAATGTTCGATTCACATATTGACGAACAAAAGTTTGTATTGTATAGTATAAATAGAACATAAATTCGAAAAGGAGCTGTGAATGTGATGAAAAAGGAAATCAGGAAATATGGTGTTTTGGCGTTTATAATGGTGCTTTTGCTAGGTGTTGGCTTTTCTTTGGTAGAGGGAAATGGTGCGGTGAATTTGCTGGGTATGGCGTTTTTTTGCTTGCTGTGCAGCGGTATGCTACTGTATGCGCTGATGAAGCTGAATGTCATGGAATTTCAGGCGGGCTCTTATTGGGAGCGGGTGAATCGAAAAATCCAAGGGGAAACACAAAGCACGGTGGTCTATATGCTGCATGTCACTGATAGTGCCAAGGGACAAAGAAATTTTTCTGGTCGAAGCGACTATTATAAGAGAACTGCTTGAGGAAGTTTTTTTCTCATCTGCCTTACACAGAAGACCATGAATTGTTGCAGAAAATGGATTTTTTAGTTGACATTTTCATCAAGGAAAAGCATACTAGAAGGGAAAGAGTTTCATGGTGTTTAGGAGGCGGAACAATGAGAAAGCAACGTGGCATATATGTGCTTCTGGTACTTGGTATCTTCGTTTTGCTGCTTGTCGGCTGTGGGACAACTCCACAGGCATCGGGCAAACAGAATGAACCAGGTCAGCAGGCAGTACAGGAACAGACAGAAGATACAATGTATATTACGTTATATCTGTCCAATGAGTTGGATGCCCTGACACAGAGTGAGGGGCAGGAGCAGCAGAATGATGAAGAAAATTTGAATGCTGTCATGGTGGCGGAAATCCCCAAAGATGAATTATCTGCCAAACGGGTGGTGCAGGCTTATAACCAGCTGGTGATTGGCGGTGCATATCCCAGCATGTTGAAGATTAATGATGTGACAGAAAAGGACCAAGCTGTGTGGGTTGACTTCGATTCGGAAAGTATTGGGGCGTTGCAATTAGAAGAAGGCACAGGGGGATTGCTCTTTTATAATTTTGCCCGCAGTATTTATGAGAATATAGCCGATTTAGAGGGCATTTACTTTACCATGGATGGTGGCAAGGATTTTAAAATAGGACACTTGTGGTTTGTAGCGGACAGGCCTTTTTACTCAGGCGTTGTACCGACGGAAGGTGGAGAAGTATCAGGCACTTCCCCGGCAGAAATAGAAAGCAGTATAAAAGAATAGAGAGTTTTTATGGATTTGACGTAAATACTGATTTGGTGTGCATGCAGGATCAACAATAAAATGCTCTGGATTTTATAAAATGAAGTTTTAATAGTGTTTCCAAACAAAGTTTGTAATGGATATGGTACTTTTATTATGGAATATTTATAGAAAATTGCTGCGAAATACAGACGTTCTCATAGTGATTCAGCTTGTCCTAGGAGTGGGAAATAAAAATGTCGTCTCATCTGATAAACATTTCGGTATGAGTTTATCAGATAAAAATAGAGAAATAGAGAAACTGTTACAGGTAACAAATTTATCTGTAACAGTTTTTGTTTGGGAAGATAAAGCTTTTGGAAAGGTCTGGTAAAAAAGATTTGCCAGGGAGCGCAGTTTAGATGATGAGTTCGCTTTCTTGAATAAACTGCGTACACAGTTTGAGAATGTTGAGCAGTTCTTCGACAGATTCTTGTTTGCCGTTTTTCAGCCAGGTTGTGAGGACACCTAATAAGATGCCGGTGCGCAGTGCCATAAAATAGTCCTGATATTGCGCGGGGAGCATGCTGGGTGTAGCTGTTTGTTGAAACAGAGGAAGGTTGTCCATATGACAACGATAAAACAGGTCGGCACGTTGGATTTGTAAAAGCTGCTCCAGGATTTGTGTATGGGTTGTCCAATACTGTAGAAGATGGTGGGTAAAATGGTATGGGTCATCCGCTGTCGAAAGTTGAAAATCAGAGAACATTTGCTGGAACAGTTGATTGCAGCGCCAGTATAATACGTCCGTCAGGGAATCAAAATGACGATAAAATGTGGAGCGACTGACAGTGGAAGCAGTTTGGACATCCTGGATGGAGATTTGCGCAAATTCTTTTTGCTCCATACATTGGCATAAACCTTCATAGATGAGGTTGGCCGAAGCCAGCGCGCGTTTTTCCTGTTTCACGTGAAACATTTTTTCACCTTCTGTACTATAAGTTGTGAAACTATTGTATCACAAGTGTGTTTGCTTTACAATAAAGGCAAGAGACAAAAGAAGAATGCATGAAGGGACGTGTAACGATGATTGTACATTGGTTGGGGTGGATTGGCGTCATATTGACGGTACTTTCCTTTGGCACATGGCTTTTGCGAAAAAAAGGGTGCAGAGAGAAAAAGTTATTACAGCAGTTTCGGGGAAAACGGCATCATCAATGGGGGGAAGGGATGCTCCTTGTGGCGCTGATACATGGCGTGCTGTCCATCCTGTTTTTTCACCATTTATGCAAAAAGAAGGTACTTACAGGGATATTGGCGTTTTTAGCTGCATTCTGTCTGAAAATGACTGCGGAAAAGCGCAAACAGCTGGGTGGGAAATGGCTGCAGTATCACCGCATTGCTGCGGTGGCTTTGATTCCATCGCTGGCGCTCCATGTGTTGTTTAGTCTTTTTGGCGGAAGATAAAAGCGAGAAGATGAGAAAGACGGCGATTGAAAAAATAGCGCAAAAATCAGTATGACAGTCATGCTGTAAGGTGTGTCTGCAGGAAGCAGAATTGCCGGGCCAAAGCCCGGTAATTCTGTTTTTTCTTTGGGTATTGGTTCTTGTATAAAAAGTGTATTTAAAATATAAAATACAAAAAAATGCTTTGCTTTCAGGTATTTTGCATACATGTGCAAATAGTGTTGACCTTTGCGCTGGTGATTCTATATAATAGAGCAACAATGCCTGTGTTGTAGCATAAATATATTTGTGCACAATCATAAACACAACCGGCATCGGAAGGAGGAAAACCAATGGAAAGGAACGGGACGACACAGCCCCAGATGGATTTATATTGTCCGACTTTGGAGCATGACAACTGCGGTATTGGTGCCGTAGTGAATTTGAAGGGAGAGCGCTCCCACAAAACGGTGGACGATGCGCTGACTATTGTAGAGCGTTTGGAGCACAGAGCGGGGAAGGATGCGCTGGGTAAAACTGGTGATGGCGTAGGGATTTTGCTGCAATTGCCCCATGATTATTTTGCGCAGAAGATCACAGAGCTCAAGCTGCCGGAGGACGGCGGTTTTGCAGTGGGAATGTTTTTCTTTTCCCAGGATGAGCTGAAACGCAATCAGGCGAAAAAAATCTTTGAAATGGTAGTGAAAAAAGAAGGACTGCATTTTCTAGGCTGGCGGGAAGTGCCAACCTATGATGATGTACTCAGTCAGCAGGCGCTGAATTGCCGTCCGGCGATTTATCAGGCCTTTATCGAAAAGCCTCGGCGGGTTGAGATGGGACTGCCTTTTGACAGGAAGCTATATGTTGTGCGGCGCATTTTCGAGAAAGCCAACAGCGAGACCTATGTGTGTTCGCTGTCCAGCCGTACCATTGTCTACAAAGGGATGTTTCTAGTGGGCCAGCTGCGCACCTTTTATGCTGATCTGCAAAATCCCATGTTCAAATCAGCCATTGCGCTGGTACATTCCCGCTTTTCGACCAATACCTTTCCTTCATGGGAGAAGGCGCACCCCAATCGTTTTATGGTGCACAATGGGGAAATCAATACCATTCGCGGCAATGTAAACAAGATGATTTCGCGGGAAGAAACCATGCATGGCACGGTATTGGGCGATGATGTTTATAAAGTATTGCCCGTGGTGGATCATTGGACCAGCGACTCGGCGATGTTGGATAATACATTGGAATTTCTTTTGATGTCGGGCATGGACTTGCCCAAGGCAGTGATGGTGTGCATCCCAGAGCCATGGAATAATGATCGGAATATGGCGCAGAACCGCAAGGATTTTTACCGGTATTATGCCACGATGATGGAGCCTTGGGATGGACCGGCTTCTATCCTCTTCAGCGACGGTGAAGTGATGGGCGCGGTGCTGGACCGCAATGGACTGCGTCCTTCCCGCTATTATGTGACGACGGACGGATATCTGGTGTTATCTTCGGAAGTGGGTGTGTTGGATATTCCACCGGAAAAGATTTTGCGGAAGGAACGGCTGTATCCAGGAAAAATGTTGCTGGTGGATACTGTGCAAGGGCGAATCATCTCCGACGAAGAAGTGAAGAATCATTATGCTGCACAGGCGCCTTACGGGGAATGGCTGGAGGACCAGTTGTTGGAGCTGTCGGCACTGCCGATTCCCAATAAAAAGACAATTACTTATGGAAAGGCAGAGCTGCAGCAGTTGCAGCAGGTCTACGGCTATAGTTATGAGGATATCAACGATTACCTGCGGCCCATGGCGTTGGAGGGAAACGAGCCGGTAAATGCAATGGGCGCTGACACGCCGTTGGCGTTGTTGTCACAGCAGCCTCAACCGCTTTTTAATTATTTTAAACAGCTTTTTGCCCAGGTAACCAATCCGCCTATTGATGCCATCCGTGAAGAGATTATCACTTCGACCTATGTGTATTTGGGCGCGGACGGCAATCTTCTGGAGGATGATGCAGAAAATTGTAAATCTCTGGCGGTGCGCAATCCAATCCTGACCAATACCGACTTGCTGAAGATTAAATATATGGACGTAGAAGGGTTTCAGGTGGCGGTGATTCCCATTATTTATTACCGCAATATGTCGTTGGAAGAGGCCATTGACGAATTGTTCCTGAAAGCGGACAGAGCGGTGCGGGACGGCGCGAATATCTTGATTCTCTCCGACAGGGAGCTGGACGAATTCCACAAGCCCATTCCGTCTCTGTTGGCGGTGTCTGCATTGCAGCAGCATCTGGTGCGCACTAAAAAGCGGATGTCGCTGTCTGTGATTTTGGAGAGCGCGGAGCCACGAGAGGTACACCACTGCGCCACGCTGCTGGGCTATGGAGCCAGCGCGGTGAATCCTTATCTGGCGCTGGATTCCATTCGTCAGCTCATTGAGGATGATTTGCTGGACAAGGACTATTACGCGGCAGCCAATGATTATACCAACGGGTTGCTCCATGGTATTGTAAAAATCGCTTCCAAAATGGGGATCTCCACCATTCAGTCCTATATGGGTTCCCAGATTTTTGAAGCGGTGGGCATCGGACAGAACGTGGTACAGAAATATTTCACCAATACTATCAGCCGCATTGGCGGGTTGGAGTTAGAGGATATTGAGCAGGATGTAGAGTACCGTTTTCGCCGGGCCTTTGATCCGCTGGGTCTGCCGGTATCCCCGGTACTGGATAGTGCAGGTCAGCATAAAGCGCGCAGCGGAAAAGAGGAACATCTGTACAATCCCCAGACGATACACATGCTGCAGAGTGCGGTGCGTACCAATGATTATGGAAAATTCAAGGCTTACTCCCGCATGATCACCAAGGAATTGGGACCTAGTCATATCCGTAGCTTATTGGAGTTCAGCGATGCGGTAACAGCCATTCCTCTGGAAGAGGTGGAGCCAGTAGAGTCTATTGTAAAACGCTTCAAGGTGGGAGCCATGTCCTTTGGCTCTCTGTCCAAAGAAGCCCATGAAACATTGGCCATTGCCATGAACCGGCTGGGAGGCAAATCCAATACCGGGGAAGGCGGCGAGGACCCTTCCCGGTTCCAGAAGGACACCAACAGCGCCATCAAACAGGTGGCTTCGGGAAGATTCGGTGTGACATCAGAGTATTTAGTCAGCGCCAAGGAGATACAGATTAAGATGGCCCAGGGAGCCAAACCAGGAGAGGGAGGACAGTTGCCCGGCAACAAGGTGTATCCAGAGGTTGCCCATACGCGGCATTCGACGCCCGGCGTGGGCTTAATTTCACCGCCGCCTCATCATGATATCTATTCTATCGAAGACTTGGCCCAATTAATTTATGATTTGAAATGTGCCAATAACCAGGCGGATATCAATGTGAAGCTGGTTTCAGAAGCCGGCGTAGGTACCATTGCCTCCGGCGTTGCCAAGGCCGGCGCGCAGGTCATTCTGGTGTCGGGCTATGACGGAGGAACGGGCGCTGCGCCGCGCAATTCCATTCATCATGCGGGCCTGCCGTGGGAACTGGGCATTGCCGAAACTCATCAGACACTGCTGAAGAGTGGTCTGCGCCGCAGGGTCCGTTTGGAGGCAGACAGCAAATTGATGTGCGGCCGTGATGTGGTGATTGCAGCGCTTTTGGGCGCGGAGGAGTTTGGCTTCGCTACCGGTCCCTTGGTTTCCATGGGCTGTGTGATGATGCGGGTGTGCAATCAGGACGTGTGCCCTGTGGGGATTGCCACACAAAATCCCGAGCTGCGCAAGCGCTTTGCTGGGAAACCGGAGCATGTGATGCATTATATGCAGTTTATGGCGCAGGAAATGCGGGAATATATGGCGCAGTTGGGCATTCGCACAGTAGACGAACTGGTAGGACGCACAGACCTTTTGCGGGTGCGTGAAGACACGTTGCTTTCCCGTCAGGGAAAGGTGCAGCTGGAGGGCTTGCTGGCTTCCGGTGGCAATGTGCATTTTGAGCCTAAAGAAGTGTATGATTTCCAATTGGATTCTGCCAAGGATGAACGGATTTTGTATCAGAAGCTGCAAGGCTATCTGGAGAAAAAGAAGCCGGCGTCTTTAAATGTGGAAGTGAGCAATACAGACCGCGCTTTCGGCACCATGTTTGGCTCTCATATCACCCGTTTGTATGGAGAACATGGCTTGACGGAAGGATTATATCATATCCGCTGTAACGGATCTGGCGGACAGAGCTTCGGCGCCTTTATTCCTCAGGGTTTAACGCTGGAATTGGAAGGAGACTGTAATGACTATATGGGCAAGGGCTTATCCGGCGGTACCATCATGGTTTATCCGCATAAAGAGGCAACCTTTGCCGCCGATGAAAACATTATTATCGGAAATGTGGCTTTGTACGGCGCGACTTCGGGGAAAGCCTTTATCAGTGGCGTAGCGGGTGAAAGATTTTGCGTGCGCAATTCCGGTGCCATAGCGGTGGTGGAAGGTGTAGGCGATCATGGTCTGGAATATATGACCGGCGGCTGTGTCGTGATTCTGGGCGCAACGGGCAACAATTTGGCTGCTGGAATGTCCGGCGGTACCGCATTTGTGCTGGATGAAAAGAATGATTTATATGCCCGGCTCAATAGGGAGCTGGTTTCGTTGGAGTTGGTGAAGCGCAGCGACGATGTACATCAGCTGCAGGATTTGCTCACACAGCATGTAGCGGCAACGGGCTCTGCTAAAGGAAAGAAGATTCTAGCGCAGTTTGAAGTCTATTTGCCCAAATTTAAAAAGATTATTCCCCATGATTATAAACGGGTACAGGATCTGATTAACGAGTATAAGAGCAAAGGGCTCAGCCATGAACAGGCGGAAGTTGTGGCATTTAATCAAATGAGAGGAGAGGGAACCCATGGGAAAGAGCACCGGTTTCTTAGAATTTGAACGCAGAGTCAGCCAGGCGGAGGAGCCGCTGCAGCGCATCAGACATTTCAATGAGTTTCATGCGCCGCTGACCGAGGAAGAACAACGGGAGCAAGGTGCGCGCTGTATGGACTGCGGTGTACCATTTTGTCAGGCAGGGGTGCCCATTGGCGGAATGGTAGTGGGCTGTCCCCTGCACAATCTAGTGCCTGAATGGAATGATCTGGTCTATCGCGGCAATTATAAAGAGGCGCTGGTGCGTCTGCTGAAAACTAACCCTCTGCCCGAATTTACCAGCAGAGTGTGTCCGGCGTTATGTGAAAAGGCATGTACCTGTTCTCTGCACGGGGCAAGTGTGACGGTACAGGAAAATGAGCGGGCGATTATTGAATATGGTTATGAGGAAGGCTTGATGCATCCCCAGCTGAATATTCCCCGCACGGGAAAATGTGTCGCTGTGATCGGCAGCGGTCCTGCAGGGCTGGCTGCTGCCCAGCGGCTGAATCAAAGGGGACATCTGGTGACTGTCCTAGAGCGGGATGACAAAGCGGGCGGTCTGCTGCGCTATGGGATTCCCAATATGAAGCTGGAGAAGCAATATATTGACCGCAGAGTGACAAAGATGGAGCAGGAAGGTATTCGCTTTCAGTATAATCATAGTGTACACACAGCAAAGCAGGCGGCTGCGGTGTGTCGGGAATATGACGCAGTGCTGTTAGCCTGCGGCTCCACGCAGCCCAGGGATTTGCAGGTTCCTGGCCGCGATGCAGCGGGCGTGCATTTCGCAGTGGAGTTTTTAAAGGCGACCACGAAGGCGTTGTGGAACAACACACTGCAGGATGAAAACACCTATATATCGGCAAAGAGCAAGGATGTGCTGATCATTGGCGGGGGCGATACTGGAAATGATTGCGTTGGGACCAGTATCCGTCACGGTGCGCGCAGTGTGCTGCAGCTGGAGATGATGCCGCCTTTGCCGGAGGGTCGACAGGAGGACAATCCTTGGCCGGAATGGCCCCGCGTCCAGAAGACCGACTACGGTCAGCAGGAGAGCATTGCTGTGTTCGGCAGGGATCCGCGATTATATGAGACGACTGTGAAGGAATTTAAGAAAGACGAAATAGGGCAGCTTTGCGGTGCTGTATTGCAAAAGCTGCGCCCAGTGCAGGATGTCCAGACAGGAAGGACGATTATGGAGCCCATAGAAGGCAGCGAGTGGCAGGTGGATTGTCAGCTTGCCATCATTGCAGCAGGGTTTGTGGGCTGCGAATTGGCAGTGACCAAAGCGTTTAATGTTGCTGTGAATGAACGAGGACGGGTGGAAACGACAGATGCCCATTATGTCACCAATCAGCAAAAGGTGTTTACTGCTGGCGATATGCATCGCGGCCAATCTTTGGTGGTGTGGGCTATCAAAGAAGGTTGTGATGCGGCCAGAGAAATTGACGAGTATCTCATGGGCTACAGCAATTTGTAATGCATAATAGAAATTGAGAGTTCAAAGTAAATAGGCACTGAAGCAATAACCGGCAGAAAAAATTCTGCCGGTTATTGCTTCGCATAGAGAAAAAATTGCAAATGTTTCACGTGAAACATTTGCAAAAGGAAAGGTGATTTTGAGTTGCATTTTAATCTGGTATGGCAACAGGAAAAAAGATTGTAAATTTTTGTGAGAGAAGCTATGCTTCCTGTTGTATGATTTCGATTAGCTGGGTTAGATCTTCAATATGATAATCAGGCTGACATTGCCGCAGTAGAACAGGGTCAAGCAGGGAATAGGTGACTGCCGCAGTCAGGCAGCCTGCTTCTTTGCCACATTGCAGATCGTGATTGCTGTCGCCGACAAATATGGTCTGTCCAGGCAATAACTTCAGCTCCAGAGCAGCCTTTTGTGCAGGCTCAGGATGGGGCTTGTGGTGTATTGTACTTTCCGGTGTGATGAATGTGTCAAAATATGGTGTCAATTGAAATAGCTCTAAGTCGTGAAGCGCACTTTGACGAAGCCGTGATGTGACCAGTGCCATGCGGATATGCAATGCCTGCAGTTGCGCCAGCGCTTCCACCGTACCGGGACAAAGAGAGATCAGTTCTTCATGGATGTGAGAATAGTCTAAAAAAGCTTGACGCAATTCTTGCCATTGGGGACCGCCCAACTCCTGCATAATGCTTTGTAAAGGTTTACCAAAAGTTTGCGTAAGTATATCACGGGAAACAGTGGTGTGTAACACGGTATCTAATGCATATTCAAAACTTTGAAAATTTAATTCATTAGTGTTAAGCAGAGTGCCATCCAAATCAAAGAGAATGCCTTGTATTTTCATGGAGAACCCCTTTCTTACAATTGGAGATATTGAATCATACCAGGGCCCAAATCTTCAGTGGGACGAGCGATGAAGCCGTGTTTCTGATAAAAACTTTCCCGACCCTTGGCGCACATCAAATCAAGCATCATTGTCGTATCAGGGATCCCCAGAGAAGCGGCATAAGCGATTAACCGCTCAATAAGCATAGAGCCGATGCCATGAGCCTGAATATTGGGCACAACAATGAGGTCCTGAATATAGCAAATCACAGCGCCGTCGCCTACCAGACGGCCCATGCCTACCAGTTCTCCATCGTGATAAGCTGCCAGCACATAGAGACTGTGGTCCAAGGCTTTTTGTGCCTGCGGCAGGGTGAGAGGCTTCCAGCGCACTTGTTGGCGCAGATGGAGATATTGTTCTACTGTGAGATTGTTTTCATCAAAGACCATCATTTGTACATCACTCCGAAAAAGGATTTGTTGAGTTGTGTAGCTTGTTATGAAAAAGAAAATTTATAAAGAATAAAATATTTTACCAAAAGAACTATGTTACTGCTGGTTTTCTTTGGCGTTCTCCGAAGGGGATTTTGCGTATAGTTTGGTAGAACTATCATAAAGATAAAGCTTCACAGGATAAATGTCAATGCGTTTGTTTTGGTATTATTGTTTTTGATGAATTCCTGAGAAAGTTAGGTATCCTTTAATCATTCTACGGGACTGCAAATTTCAGCGCACTGCAAATACACTAAATTGAAATATACAGAGGCTTAAGAAATATTTTTATTTGACCGATTTCTGATTTTACGGTATAGTATAAAGACTAGAAGGGTTTTTACAGAAATAAGATTGAAACAGGGAAGGAACGAATACAGTATGACGGACACAAGATATGAAGAAGAGACTGGGGAAGAGGCTACCTTGAGCCGAAGGGATAAGAACAAGAAAAAGAAATCTTCTTTGAGGGAAATGGTAGAAGTGATAGTCACTGCGCTGGTGTTGGCCTTTTTGATAAAAACATTTGTAGTGGGAAACTTTTGGATTCCTTCGGAATCCATGGTACCGACCATTGAAGTGAATGACAAAGTGATTGTGACCAATTTCAGCTATTGGTTTGAGGGACCAAAGCGGGGCGATGTGATTGTGTTCAGATATCCGCTGGATACCAAAAAGGATTACATTAAGCGTTGCATCGGTCTGCCGGGAGAAACGGTAGAATTTCGGGACAGCAAGCTGTATGTAAATGGGCAGCTGGTGGAAGAGCCTTATTTGCCGGAAGGATTGGTTTTTGAAGACTATGGTCCCATAGAGGTCCCAGAGGGACAGTATTTTATGTGCGGTGACAACAGAAACCACAGCTCCGACAGTCGGGTCTGGGGGTTTGTAGAGAAACGGCTCATCATCGGGAAAGCCCAGGTGATTTATTGGCCTTTTGACCGTTGGAGCACTTTGTAAAAATCGTTGTGGAAGTAGCACAGAGAAAAGAGGGAATACAGAGATGACAAAATTGGAAGAACAGATTGCAGCTTTATCAGATTCAGAGTTGGAAAGATTGTATGAGATTTTGGATTCCATTGTACAGAAGCTCAAAGGAGGCTTTTCTTATTCTAGTGAGATTCAAGCGCTGGGCTATGAATTTTCTTTTTCTGACGCTGATGCGCTGGATACAGACAGTATGGCGTTGTTAGCGGACAGGGAAGGCCGCAAGCGCTGGCAGCAGCAGAGAAAAGCAAGTCGTTGAGGACGGCGGAGGGCTGCTCAGGAATTTCCTGCGGCAGCTTCTTTTGTAGAGAAAAGAAGAAAGACAGAGGATGTTGCATGGAATTGGCAGGTATGTCTTTTCAAAAGGGGGACAGGCCTGAGAGGATAACAGGAGGAATTTATGTCAAGGACAGAGAAACGCACACGAAAAAAGATGAAGCCAGGTCCGCGCACCTATCTGATTGGGTTCGGACTGCTCGTTGTGATTGCAGCGGCAATCTTTGCAGGCGTTTTACATGATACGGCGCCGGTGGATGCCGCCAGTGAGGACACAGTTCTATTTCAGGTGTCCCAGGGAGAGAATGCCAATCAGATTACTGCAAAGCTGAAGGAGCAGGGATTGATCAAAAATGAGCTGGCTTTCAAATATTATTTGAAGTCCCATCATGTCAGCAGCAAGCTTCGGGCGGGCAGCTATCAGCTGAGTCCGGCGATGGATACAGAAACCATTGTCAATGAGCTGTTGAACGGTGTGGGCGATCTGGTGCGGGTCACCATCCCGGAAGGGTATACCCTGCGGGATATTGCCGATGTATTGGCCGGAGCAGAGCTGATGGAAACAGATGTGTTTTGGAATCTGGTGCGCACCTATGATGTGAGCGGTTATGAATTCCTGCAGGGTTGTCCAGATGGGGAGCATCGCCTGGAAGGATTTTTGTTTCCAGATACCTATTTTGTGGCGAAGCATACCGCGCCGGAAGCAATTTTTAAGATGATGCTGGACCGCTTTGCGCAGGTGTGGGAAGCACTGCCCGCCAACGAGAGCGGCTTGTCTGCGTATGATACGGTCATTTTGGCCTCTATGGTAGAATCGGAAGCGAAATTTGATGAAGAACGTTTCACCATTGCTTCGGTGTATTTGAATCGTATGAAAAAGAATATGCTGATGCAATGTGATGCCACGATTCTGTATGCCATGCCTGAACGGAAAACCCAGCTGCGTTTTTCCGATTATAAATATGAGTCGGAATATAATACCTATTTGCATCAGGGATTGCCGCCTACACCTATTTCCAATCCAGGGCAAAAATCTTTGGAGGCTGCTTGTCAGCCTGACCAGACAGACTATTTGTATTATCTTTGGAATAAAACAGACAATAATGGTCATGTATTTGCGAAAACCTATGAGGAACATTTGCAGAATCGCGATAAGTATGGATATTAAGACGGGAGTCGGACAAGTATGAAAGATGTGTTAGACTTGAATTTGCAATTGTATCTGCGCAGTTTATTGCCCCAGGAGGATGCTCTTTTGCAGGAAATGCGCAGTTTTGCGGAGGAACATTACGTCTCCATTGTGGACCCGGAGGTAGGGTATCTATTGCATTTGCTTACCGGACTGGTACAACCGCAAACAATATTGGAAATCGGGACGGCCATTGGCTGTTCTGCGATATATATGGCCCGCGCCATGGCGAAGGGGACACTGACAACCATTGAGCTGCAGGAACAGCGGCATCGCATGGCGTTGGAATATTTTCAGAGAGCCGGTGTGGCGGAAAAAATTGACGCGCGTTTGGGAGATGCGCGAGAGCTGGTTCCTGAGATGAAAGCGCAGTACGATATGATTTTTATGGACGCAGCTAAGGGGCAGTATCCCGAATTTTTGGTTGCAGCGGACGATATCCTGAAACCAGGCGGCCTGCTGGTGGCGGACAATGTACTGCTGAACGGTTGGGTGGTGGATTTACAGTATCCGCGGCATCGGCAGAAAACGATGGTGTACCGCATGAAGGCATTTTTGGAGCATTTCAAAGAGGACGAGAGATATCAGTGCAGCGTGGTGCCGTTGGGTGACGGTGTGGCAATCATTCGAAAGGTAAAGTAAAAAGTGAGGCGTGTATTCATGAAAAAACCTGAGCTGCTGGCGCCTGCCGGCACACTGGAAAAGTTAAAATTTGCGGTGCAGTATGGCGCCGATGCGGTATATATTGCCGGAAAACAGTATGGGCTGCGGGCTTTTGCCGGCAATTTCAGCAAGGAAGAGATGGCGGAGGGCGTTGCGTTTGCCCATAACCGCGGCGTGAAGGTCTACGTGACGGTCAATATCTTCGCGCACAATGAGGATTTTGTAGAAATGGAAACCTATTTGCAGGAACTGTTGCAGCTGCAGGTGGATGCCATTCTTGTTTCTGATCCGGGGATTCTGCGGCTGGCACGGGAAAAGGTACCGGCGTTGCCCATTCATATCAGCACTCAGGCCAATACGACAAACTGGTCTGCCGTACAGTTTTGGAAAGAGCTGGGCGCTGAACGGGTAGTGCTGGCGCGGGAATTGAGCTTGCCGGAAATAAAAGAAATCAAGGAAAAAGTAGATGTAGAATTGGAAACCTTTGTACATGGTGCAATGTGTATCTCTTATTCGGGGCGGTGCCTTTTGAGCAGCTATATGGCCGACCGCAATTCCAACAAAGGTGAATGTGCGCAGGCCTGCCGCTGGAATTACAATCTGGTGGAGGAAAAACGGCCCAACGAGTTTTATCCCATTCAGGAGGATGAACGGGGAAGCTATGTTTTTAACTCGCAGGACTTGTGTTTACTGCCCCATTTGCCTGAATTGATCGAAGCGGGTATCTGCAGCTTGAAGATAGAAGGCAGGATGAAGAGCGCTTATTATGTGGCTACGATTACCCGCGCTTATCGCAACATGATTGACGCTTGCTTTGAAGGCGCGGCAGTCAGCGGAGAACTGCAATTTTGGCTGGATGAGCTGCAAAAAGTCAGCCATCGTCCCTACACAACGGGCTTTTATTTCGGAAAACCGGAAAACGGCGCGCTGACATTGGAAAGTTCCCGCTATATCAAGCCCTATGATTTCATTGGCGTGGTGCAGAGCTATGATGCCCAGACAGAAATGGCTACTATCGAGCAACGCAATCATTTTGCAGTAGGAGATAAGGTCGAATTTTTCAGTCCAAAGTATGGTTGGTTTCAGCAGGTAATTACAGAAATGTATGACCAAAATGGAGAGGAGATTACAGTAGCCCCTCACGCACAGCAGCTGGTTCAGATGCCGGTGCAGCAGGAGGTTTATGCGATGGATTTACTGCGGAAGCCTTTAGAAGAGAATGCTTAACAGATAGAGAGAAAAAAGTGATATGACTCAAATGCATGAGTCATATCGCTTTTTGTTCTTCAATTTAGAAGCACAAAGGGAAACGAAGTGTTAATATAATTGAGCAGGCACTTGAAAAATAGCGGGTGAAAGAGTTATAATATTATTGAATTTATTAGAATAATTATTATGTGGGATGACAGATGAGTAAATAAGAATAAGTATACAGAAACTCTGGGATTTGATAAGAAACTACATAGAAAAGGTTCTGAGTTTTATTGGAGTCTGTGAAAAAAAGTCTGTAA
>DKVF01000024.1:83655-84043 GCA_002491065.1 Peptococcaceae bacterium UBA7185 | reverse complement strand
TTCAAATACAAAAAGCAGCATAGAGCGGAACTATCTTCTTTTTATCCTCAAAACCAAAATTCTTGGTAGAAAGTTTTATCGCATAATCAGGATTATAAGTTTCCATATAAACTTTCAAACTTTTAGCTCTGGTGTTATCAGCGGACTTGACTTCAATAGGAATTGGTTTGCCATCACGCTGAATCACAAAATCAATTTCAGCGCCACGCTCTGATTCCCAATAATAAGTTCGATACTCATTTATAGTAAGCTGCACATTCACATAGTTTTCTGTCATTCCACCCCTAAAGTCATTCAACTCTTCTACCATATAAAGAACATCATTTGCTACTAAATCCTTCTTGGCACAAAGCAAGCCCAAATCGGAAACATAAATCTTAAATGCATC
>DKVF01000024.1:61726-83341 GCA_002491065.1 Peptococcaceae bacterium UBA7185 | reverse complement strand
AAATTCTTCCATATCCATTGGATAAAGCGTTTTCATGTCTACCTTACCAACAGGAAAAGAGAATTTTTCTCTGTTAACAGCTCCTCCAAGTAAACTACCTGCTGCTATGATATGATAATCAGGAGCGTCTTCACAAAAATATTTTAGAGATGTAAGTGCACGTTCACAAAGCTGCACTTCATCAAATACAATCAGCGTTTTTTCTCGAACGATTGTCTGTCCTGCAATATGTGATAAAATCGGAATCAAATATTCTGGACTGATATTTTCTTCAAAAGTAGCATTCAGTTTAGGATTGGTTTCAAAATTAAAGTAGGCTACATTCTCATAGTATGTGCGACCAAATTCTAAAATAGAATAGGTTTTTCCTACCTGTCTTGCGCCCTGTAAAATCAACGGTTTGCGGTGTTTGTTTTCTTTCCATGTCTCCAAAAACTTCATTATTTTTCGATACATACGCCCACCTCCTAAAGATAGTATTTTACATAGCATAACAG
This sequence comes from Peptococcaceae bacterium UBA7185, assembly GCA_002491065.1. Classification (GTDB taxonomy): domain Bacteria; phylum Bacillota; class Peptococcia; order Peptococcales; family Peptococcaceae; genus UBA7185. The sequence continues at coordinate 82,844 of DKVF01000024.1, read as the reverse complement.
GTATTCATGTAAAAATCAGTGATTTTATTTGTATTTTTCACACCAAAATACACGAGTATCTCGTATTATTTATCATCATTTTGCACGAATAATGACAAATTCTTTTTTGAAGCTTTAACTTCACCCATAAAAGCCTACTCTTCTGACACTTCCACTTGATTAAACATAACGCTATAGTTCTCCATCACTTTGTCTTCACTGCACAAGCAAACACCCGACCAGAATGATTTCATGATCGGGTGCTATTTCTATATTTGGTTTTCACTGTTTTGCTGTTCAATATAATCGTTGAAACTTTTGCAATTGTTAAAATCTATTTCCATTTTCACCTTATACAAAATATTCATTTTCTCTGCGGACAGATTTTAATACGCCAAGCATCTGCTGCATTTTCTCCTGCAAGGGGGGCGGAAGAATACGGGCATGTTTCGGACAAACTGTAGTACAGGCCATACACAAGCAGCATGTTTCTGCATCTGTTACAACGGAGTCATTTTCCAAGCGAATCGCTCCTGCGAAGGTTCTTTTTAGCTTATTGTACCATAAATTCTACAAAACGTTGCAGCATCACTGCAGCCTGTGCGCGGGTGGTAATGCCCGACGGATTCAGTGTTTTATCCGACAAACCGTTGATAATGCCTGCATCAACCGCCCATGTCATTGCCTCTTTTGCCCAGTCAGACACCGTGTCCTCGTCGGTAAATTGCTGCAAGCTTCCGTTATTTTCCAAATTACCATTCTCACTTTTTGCAAATCGATACAACATGGCCACAAACTGCTCTCTGGTCACGCTGTCTTCCGGACCGAATATTTCATTTCCATAGCCACTTACAACACCGGTATTGGCTGCCCATGCTACGCTCTGTGCATACCAGGCTTCCGTTGCTACATCGTGGAATGGATTGTCCAATGCTTCTGCATCTGGCTCTGCCAAACGATACAGCACCGTAGCCGCCATTGCTCTGCTAAAGACAACGTCCGGCACAAAGGCCGTGTCGCTCATACCGGAAAATAATTTACGTCCCGTTACAAAATCCACTGCGGAATTATACCAGGCGCCGTCAGCCACATCGCTGTAATTGTTGGCGTAATCCATTAACTTCACAGTAGCATTTGTGTCCAGCAATAATTTTGTCTGACCATTTTCAACAACTGCTTTCTTCACTACTTTTTCAGTGCCATCCGGATAGACAATCACAACCAACTGTCCCGATTTCCCCACAGGAAGCGTTACCAGTTGAGATTCCTTCTGCTCCCCAGTCGGCAGTGTAATAACATAGGTGCTATTCTCCTCATTTTGCACAACCTGCACCGTTTTCACTGAATTGGTCACGGTGGTATTGGTTGTTCCTCCGCCGGCCGTAGCACCTGTAGAATCTTCAAAAGGCCACGTCCAGTTGGGATCGTCCTCACTGGCATCTTTGGTATAAAACACCTGCACCTTGTCTCCATTGTGCAATGGGCACGCACCCATATAAACGTCTTGAAGGACACCGTTTACCCGATACATCCAGCCGGATCGTCTGCCAAAATCCAGTTCGCTGAGCGTTTCTCCATCAGGTGTAGTGACAGAAACCACATAGGTTCCTTTCTGACGTTCCCATGTGTAGCCTTGCTCCGTCAGTGCCTGTTCAAATAAATCATATACGGTGAGATTTTCCTCTAGGTCAGAAAATGTAATAAGAATCCACGTTTCCCCGTCTAAACCGGTCAGTGCAAAGGCAACATCCAATTTTTCTTCCACAGGAACTGCACTTTCTGGATCTCTGATACCCCGCACAATCATTGTGTTGCTTGCGGCCTTGGCCATACGTGTCTGCCGCTGCGCAGGCTGCGCTACTGTATCAGTGGTCACTTCCTGATAATACAAATCTGCCAGCTGCGCATATTGGGGATACTGTTCGGGATGCTCCTGATACAGTTGTCCATACCGCCCTAAGGTTTCACTGGACAAATAGCTGGTGATGGTGACAGCTTTGGCCTCTTTTTGGCGGTCCACTAATAAATTCTCGTGGCTGATGACATTGGCATTGCTGGACTTGAATAGTCTCCACAATTCCCGTTCTTCCCAGCCTTCAATAGGAGTTGGAACAATGCCGTGGCCTACACGTTCTTTGCTGTCTCGCACCCATACCAACTGACCGTTTTCCTCATAAACTTCCTGAAATGGAGCAAGGTCGGTACGTACATTGTCCTTTGTGGCGTTGTCTCCTTTTATGCCTTCAAAATAATTTGCCTTTACTTTTTCCATCAATGCCAGTTCTGCATCAATTTCCGCCTGTGTCAGCGCCTTGATTCGAATGGAAAATTCTTTTGATGCAGTAACATTTGTGTTTTTATCCCGCATGGTTACCGTAACAACTGCCTCAGCGTCACGCTCTCCCACACCAGGGCGATATACCTCCACACGAGCGGCATTGTTTACATCCGGCGCTTTCAGCACAGATTCATTGCTGCTGGTAATGCCAATGGGATACAGCTTCCCATCCACGCCAAAATCTCTTGTCGTGGGAAATTGGATATCGTGACTGGCTGTGTAAACGCCATTCTCGGCAACCAACGCTTCTCCGGTCACTGCATCGGTAAGCCCTTTGGCCGCAAAGCCCCGTTCCAGCTTCTCCTGCAATTCCCGTTGAATCCGCTCCTGCTCCGTGCCATCCAATGCCGGTACATTTACGGTGAATACCTCGGTCATGGTGATAGGCTGTTCCTGCCCCGTCACATCATTGGTAAGCTGGAACGTAAAGGTAGCAGTCAATGTCACGGTTTTGTCTGTATCGCCCTGCTTTACCTTGGCCACATAAGGTGCAAACAGCGTATCCGCCATGCCCTGATTTTCCTCGCTGATGGCAATCACCGCATCATCTGAGCTGTTCCAGGAAATCAGCGTCCATTTTTTATCGTCCACAATTTTCGGCAGCGCAAAATCCTTGGTGGCCGGCACTGTGGTATCAATATCCACCTTGTCCAGAATTTCAGCACTCATTGCCGCTTTTACTTTGTCCACGTCCCAATAAAGAATCACCGGAACATCTTCATAATCCAACGTCTCCGCACCCTTGGACAGGGTAAAGGTCACCTTGTAGCTGCCCATTTTCATAGCCGGCGTGGTGTTAGGGTCTGCATAGAAATAGGTGATAGCGCCATCCTCGCCAATTCCCGCACCGCCATGAACCTCTTTTACCTGCTTCACAGCAACCTGCACATCGGCACAGCCTTTCGCTGCCAATGCAGCTTTCAGCATCTCGTTTATATTTTCATCTTCACCCCACACAGGATACAGTTTGTAATCAGCGCCCAATGCGGTCACAGCATCCTGTAAGGATTGTCCTGGCTGTACTGGTTCCTGTCCCAACGCTTCATCGGACCACAAAGTAACTGTCACATTGCGATTGATAAACGCACTCTGATAAGTAAACTGCGCTGCCAACGGAACCTCTTTTGTGCCCTCCTGCGGACGGGTGAGCAACGCCTTTATTTCCTCGTCACGATATGCAGTAAAGTTGATTCCTTCCAACTTGCCCCAGACAATGCCAGCGGTAACACCGTTCACTGTATGACTTTTGGGCAATGTCACATTGTCCTCTTTCACATCCCTTGATGTGGAAAAGTTTTCATCATTTGCTACCGGAAACAGTACACCATAGTCTGCACTGCGCACTGTCGTCTGCTGATCTCTATAGTCGTGAATCGCTTTGCCATTGCAGCTGATTTCTACGCCCAGCTTGTCCCATTCGTCAAATTCATCGGAAATGAAACAGGTATCTTCCGCAGTGCCGGCAGTAACAGGCGTTTCGCCGCAATACCACCGATATTTTAATTCCAAACCGGGATATGCCGCCCCGTCAAAGACATCGCCGCCCTGCACATGCAACACGGCTTTTACAGTCTGGCCCACAGCAATATTGCCTGGGTAAGCATCGTTTACATTTTCAATCTCCGTTGTCGTGAAAGCAGGAATTACTGTGATTGTATACCGGTCCGTGTATTCTTTTCCCTGATACACAGCGGTAACAGTGACTGTCGCAATCCCACCTTGCTTGGCAGTCACGGTATAGGCAGTCTGGTCATTTTCTGCTATCTGACCATCAGCAGCTTTTGAATTATCAATGTCCCAATAAAGTTCTGGTATTTCCTCATCCATATTGCTGCATTCCGCTTTCAGCGTGAGCATTGTGAGATGGCTGTCCCCCGCTTGTGCCCAAAGGGTGCTGCCCTGCGAAGAAACAATGGAAATGGCAGATTCTGTTGTACTTGGCACAGGCGGCAGATTCCCACCGGCAGCCTGCCAGTTCAAAACAGGCCAGCCATGATTGATCTCATTGCTGTCCGCAGTAAAAGCGCTGCCTAATTTGTTCAGCAATGTGTTGGCATCGCCTAATGCGCCGCAGTTCTCTGTATTCTCCGTACCGGCTCCAGAGATAACGTCCTTACTGTAGCAATCGCTCAACTTAGACGAACTATATAAAAAGTCACAAATACCGCCGGCAGTTGTACTTCCCGAAACTGTGCCTATATTATAACAATGGGTTGCGGTGCAATTATTCTGCAACTGTCCGGCAATGCCGCCTGCACGGCTCGCGCCATTGATTGCGCCGGTGTTATAGCAGCTTTCAATTTCTGTGTACACTGCATAGCCGACAATGCCGCCAGCTACCCCGCCTGTGATGCTGCCGGTATTGACACAGCCAGAAATACGCGCAGTTTGTGTCGTACTGTTGCCAGCATAGCCTGCTATGCCGCCCACATATCCATTACTTCCTGTCACATCTGTGGTCACAGTGCCACTAAAACTGCAATTTTCAACATTTCCCTGCTGTATTTTTCCGACAATTCCGCCGACATAGCCCTTAGTAGAGGTCACATTGCCCTTCACGTTCAGGTTTTTCACAGTAGCGCCGTTGATTACGCTGAACAAGCCCTGATTTGCGGTGGTTGCGTTAATTGACAGCCCTCTTATTGTGTGCCCGTCCCCGTCAAAGACACCCGCATAGGCAGTTGTCACATAATCTTTTTCACAGCCGCTTTTAGAATAAATCGGCGTCCATTCCTCGCTTCCCAAATCAATGTCTGCCGTCAGTCTGGCGCACAAGCTGCTGGAATCCTCCGCATTGACCATGTCACGAAATGTTTTCAAATCCTCCGCATCAGCAAGCAGATGGGGATCCTCCGCCGTTCCGCTGCCCGCCAGTTCGTTCCCCTCGGCCCATGCCGCGCCGGGCAACAATCCCAAAGTCATCGCCAAAATCAGCAACACGCAAATTGCTTTCAGCTGCCTTTGGTTCCTCCACATTCTTCCCATCAAAAAAATCCTCCTTTGTACTCCCGCAAATTTTGAATATTGGCGCAGCCGCTCAAAAAAAACAGCCACAACAGATTGCAAATCTGCCATGGCCCGACTTTTTCCACAGATAAATTTGAGCATGCTGACGCAAGCCTTATAAGCATTATAGGTCTTCCGGCTTATTATGGTATAGACAATGTTTGTCCTGCGTTTGCTGCTCCGCCTTCTCAGAATCGCTTCCAATGACCGGCTCACGCCACGAGCGCAAACTCCCATACATACGGCAACGGGTATTGCTTCGGATTCCCACCGAATTCTCTCATCCCCATCTCTGCTGCGGCACAGACATGAGGTCATAATGCTGTTTGTAACCCCAATTATAAGCTAGGGCATTGGCCTTGTCAATGCGCACACAAATTGAGGGACGCTATATGCGCGCCCCTCAATAATTTTTTATGTTTCAATTTTTCTTTCCTGATTTCTTTGGCCCTGCCATTTTTTTCTTTGGAAGTTCATTTCTTTGTTTGTCTGCTTGATGAGAATATGCTTTATTTTTCTGCTGCTCTTTTTTATAAGTTTCCTTTTTGTTCTGTTCTTTGGGACTCTGTCCTTTTTTATTTTTTCCTTTTTCGGTCTGCTTTTTTGTTTTTTCCCCGTCTGTTTTTTTCTTTTTGCGGTTGGGGTCCTTATAAAATTCCTTCACTGCGCCGGAGAGAATTTTTCCTTTTACCAAATGAACCGGTGCAATCTCAATGCTGAATTCCCGCTGATAAATACGCAGTGCCGCCAATTCCCGCGGATTGACAATACTGTAGCACTGCCCCTGCCGTTCGCCGCGGGCAGTGCGTCCTGCCCGGTGAATATATTCATTGGGCTCAGCGGGGAAATCCATATTAATCACATGGGTAATATCGGGAATATCCAATCCGCGGGCTGCCAAATCTGACGATACCAGCACTTTAATCTTCCCTTTGCGGAATTCTTCCATCGCCTTTTGCCGTTCTTCTTTGGATACAATCCCATGCAAACTGTAGGTACGAATTTTGTGATAGTTGAGTTTATCCACCAAAAAGTCCAACTCAGGTCCGTCATTCATAAAAATAAGAATACGCTGAGCTTCCTCATCCAATGCGTGCAGAAGCTTGCGCAGTTGTACAAACTTTTCACGCTGCTCGCTGATGAGATAAAAATGTTGGATGTGAGGATTCATTTTTGCCTGCTCTGCAATCCTCACAACGGCGGCATCCTGCATAGTCTGCTGCAAAAGCTCCATAGCATGATTGCTGATGGTAGCAGAAAAGGCCGCCAGCTGACGATCCCGCAGCATGCTTTTGATAATATCCTGCATGGTTTGTTGGTTGGTATTGTCCAAAAGATTATCCGCTTCATCAATAATCACAGTACGGATTGTCTGACAATTAATTTTGCGTTTTTTGATTAAATCCAGAATACGTCCCGGTGTTCCTACCAAAAGCTGTGGTTTTTCTTTCAGCTTGACAATTTGATTGTTAATGTTGGCTTCCCCGATAATACTCTGACAGCCAATATGCATCTGCCCATCCCGAATCAACTGCTGCGCCTGTCGATAAATCTGCATGACCAGCTCATGGGTCGGCGCCAGAATCAATGCCTGCAATTGTTTTGCATTTTCATCTATTTTTAACAGTGTCGGGCACAAATACGCCAATGTTTTTCCGCTGCCGGTATATGACTGTCCAATGACATCGCGTCCTTCTAATAAAAGAGGAATCACCTGCTGCTGAATCGCTGTGGGCTCTATAATATTTTGTTTGGCTAATGCGTCTGTCATAGCCTGATGCTGCAATATTTCCTGAAAGGACATGAAAACGCCTCCCTCTGTTCACTTCATTTACGATTACTTCATCTGACATTATGGCTATTATAGCATGAATCCATAAAACTGTCACAGAAAAAACTTTTCCCCACAGACAATTCTAGCTGTGAAATGGTTGACCTGCGGCCTTTTGTGGGATAAAATAAAAGATAATGATAATTATCGCAGAAAGGCATTGGAGGTGGCAGGAATGTTTACCGGAAGAAAAATAGTTTTACAAAAGCCAGCCAAAGAGGATGCATATTACTTCCAGAAGTGGTTTATGAATAAGGAGTTTCGGCACTGGTATGACAGTTACATGAGCGTTTCTTTGGATATGATTGAAGATCAGATCTGCCAAACAAAAGACGTAACAGACCCCAGCGCAGAACGGGTAGATTTCGTAGTTAAAAATAAACGTACCGGTGAACCTATTGGTATTGCGTCGATTAAAGATATCGACCGACAAAACGGCCATGCGGAAATTGCGTTAGGCATTGGCGATGAACAAAATCGTCTGGCTGGTTTCGGGGTAGATTTAATGATTGTATTGGCTGATGTTGTATTCTACCATTTTGGCTTTGAAAAATGCTATTCAAAGGTAAATGACAACAATCGTCTGGGCCTGAAGTCTGCATTAAGTTTTGGCTTCACTGCAGAAGGCAAACTGCGCAAACATACCTTTATTGACGGACAGTACATTGATCAATGGATTTTGGGTATGACGCGCGAGGAATACGAAGCCTTGACTATCGTATCTAAATGGAAAGCCCGGGCATAAAAAAGTCTTTACAAAGGATATCGTTTATGCTATAATAGCAAAACAATTAAATAAACAAGTCTTTATTATCAAGAGCGGCGGAGGGACTGGCCCTGTGAAGCCCGGCAACAGCCAGCATAGCTGGAAATGTGCTAAATCCTGCAGACAATCTGTCTGGTAGATAATGGAGTGTATAACGATTTGTAATCTAAAAGCCATTTTCTATCTAACAGAAAATGGCTTTTTGTTATTCAATATTACTACTTAGGAGGAATTACAATGGATTTGAAAAATTGCAAAGCAGGAACTGTTTGTATTCAAGGCGGCTGGGAGCCCAAAAAAGGGGAAGCGCGCGTACTTCCTATTTATCAAAGCACTACATTTCTTTATGAAACCAGCGAGCAAATGGGCCGTCTTTTCGATTTGGAAGACAACGGCTATTTCTATACCCGTTTGCAAAACCCTACTGCCGATGCGGTAGCTGCTAAAATTGCAGCCTTAGAAGGCGGCGTTGCTGCGATGCTTACCTCGTCAGGACAGGCCGCTAACTTTTTCGCTGTACTAAATATTTGCGGCGCAGGAGATCATCTAATTTGCTCCAGCGCTGTCTATGGCGGAACCTTCAATCTTTTTGGTGTTACCATGAAAAAACTGGGCATCGACTGCACGTTTGTCGATCCTGATGACACCTTTGAGAATCTGGCGAAAGCATTCCGTCCAAACACAAAATGCATTGTGGCAGAAACCATTGCCAATCCAGCACTCACCGTACTGGATATTGAAAAATTCGCCAACCTGGCACATAGCCATGGAGTTCCTCTAATCATTGATAATACCTTTGCCACTCCTATCAATTGCCGGCCTATTGAATGGGGCGCCGATATTGTGACCCATTCCACCACCAAATATATGGACGGACATGCAACATCGGTGGGCGGCTGCATTGTGGACAGCGGCAACTTTGACTGGGAAAAATATCATGATAAGTTCACCGGTCTTACCGAACCAGACGAATCCTATCATGGGATTGTTTATACACAGAAATTCGGCAAGCTGGCATATATCACCAAAGCCACATCACAGCTGATGCGGGATTTGGGCTCAACTCCGTCTCCACAAAATGCATTCCTGCTGAACTTAGGTCTGGAAACGCTGCATTTGCGTGTGCCCCGTCATTGTGAAAATGCACTGAAGGTTGCGCAGTATTTGCAAAATCATGATAAAGTAGCGTGGGTGAATTATGCGGATCTGCCGGACAACAAATACCATGCGCTGGCACAGAAATATATGCCAAACGGAACCTGTGGTGTGTTGTGCTTTGGTTTAAAGGGCGGCCGTGACGTATCTGTTTCCTTTATGGATAAATTAAAGCTGGCCGCTATTGTAACCCATGTAGCGGACGCACGCACTTGTGTATTGCATCCAGCCAGTCACACCCATCGTCAAATGACCGAGGAACAATTGAAAGAAGCCGGCGTAGCGCCTGATCTTATTCGTTTTTCTGTAGGGATTGAAGATGCCGACGATATTATCGCGGATTTGGAACAGGCCCTGGCACAGATTTAACAAGACTATCTATTACTTTTACGTGAAAGGGGTTTTTTCATTATGCCCGTGATTATACCGGCAGCGCTTCCTGCTACTGAAACGTTGACCAATGAACAAATTTTCGTGATGCACGAGCAACGTGCCAGAACACAGGATATCCGCCCGTTAAAGCTGGCTATTGTCAATCTGATGCCCACAAAAATCGTGACGGAAACGCAGCTCTTGCGGCTGATTAGCAATACGGCGTTACAGGTGGAAGTAGATTTAGTCCGCATGGCCAGCCATGTCAGTAAAAATGTGTCGGAAGAACACTTGCAAACCTTTTACAAAGATTTTGATGAAATTAAACATACAAAATATGACGGCATGATTGTTACCGGCGCACCAGTTGAACAAATGTCCTTTCAGGAAGTCAATTACTGGGATGAATTAAAACAAATTTTTGATTTTGCCGACCAAAATGTCTTTTCCACCATGTTTATCTGCTGGGGCGCACAGGCTGCGTTGTACCATTATTACGGCGTGCCCAAATATGCCCTGCCGGAAAAAATGTTTGGCGTCTTCGAGCACGAGGTTCTCTGCAAACGCCCTATCGTGCGCGGCTTTGATGATGTATTTTATGCCCCCCACTCCCGCCATACAGAATTTCGTGCCGGAGATATCGCTAAAGTAGATGAATTAGAAATCATCGCGCAGTCACGGGAAGCTGGCGTATATTTGGCCGCCAGTAAGGACGGGCATCGGGTGTTTGTATCCGGTCATTGCGAATATGATCCCTTAACATTAGATTCTGAATATCGGCGGGATCTCGATCGTGGAGCTGCAATTGCGCCGCCTAAAAACTATTATCCAAACGATGACCCATCCTGTGCACCTGTTGTGCGTTGGCGCAGTCACGGCAATTTATTATTTGCCAATTGGCTCAATTATTACGTATATCAGGAAACACCATATGATTTATCAGAAATGGAAAAGGAATAGAAGGCAATGGGTGCAGAACAAATACTTATTTTTGACGGCGCAATGGGTACCATGCTGCAGCAGCGTGGCTTAGCGCCGGGGCAAAGTCCAGAGGAGCTAAACCTCACCATGCCTGATGTGGTAGAGAGTGTACATCGAGATTATTTGCAGGCCGGCTCGGATATTGTGATTACCAATACCTTCGGCGGCAGTCGATTGAAACTTCAGGAATATCACCTGGAAAAACAGGTAGAGGAAATCAACCGCCGGGCTATAGAAATCGCCAGAACTGCCTGTCTAAAAGCCGGACATGGACAGGTGGCCGCTTCTTTGGGACCTACCGGACATTTTGTATCGCCGGTAGGAAATACATCCTTTGACGAAATGTACGCAATTTATCGAGAACAGGCAGATGCCATTGCATCTGCACAGCCAGATTATTTTCTGTTGGAAACCTTCAGTGATTTGGGTGAAATACGAGCCGCATTGCTGGCTTGTCTGGATGCTGGAGAACGTAAAATTCCCGTTATATGCAGTATGACCTACACCAATGGACGCACCTTAACCGGTGTCAGTCCCGCAGTGGCTGCCGTTACGTTGGAAGCAATGGGTGCAGCGGTTATCGGCTGCAACTGCTCCGGCGGTCCTGATGAATTGCAGCAGGTCGTGGCAGAGCTCTCACAATATACGGAACTGCCTTTGGTGGTACAACCCAATGCAGGCTTACCGTTACTGGTGGACGGCAAAGTGCAATATCCATTAAAGGCCGAAGAATTTGCTGAAACCATGCAACGGTTTTTGCCTTATGAGGTAGCTTTCATGGGTGGTTGCTGCGGTACAACACCGCAGCATATTGCCTGCCTGAAAGCAGCAGTACAGAATCATGTATTGCGAAGCCGCAGGGTGGAGCCATTAGGCCGGTTATCCTGCCGAGAATTCGTTGTCGAGATTGGCGGCAACACACTGCCGAAGATGATCGGCGAGCGTATCAACCCCACTGCCCGTAAGAAATTGGCACAGGGTTTGCGAGACGGCGATTTGGCCATGATAGAAAAAGAAGCGGAACAGCAGGTCGAAGCCGGCGCGCATGTGTTAGATGTCAATGTAGGTACCCACGGCATTGATGAAACCCAGGTGATGGCCGATGTCTTGACACTTTTGCAGCAAAGCACCAGTATTCCGCTATGTTTGGACTCCACCAATCCCCAAGTATTAGAAAGAGGCTTGAAGCAATATCAAGGAAAAGCATTAATCAATTCGGTCAATGGGGAACAAGCCAGCTTGGATAACATTCTGCCATTAGCCAAGCGCTATGGTGCCGCGGTGGTAGGATTGACATTAGACGAAACTGGTATTCCGCCCAAGGCAGAAGGACGGTTGAAAATAGCCAAGCGTATTGTGGCTGCCTGCGAGCAGTATGGTATAAAACGACAGGATATTTATCTGGATAGTTTGGTGTTCACAGTAGGTACCGATATAAATGGTCCGCAGGAAACACTGCGCACTATGAACCTGATTCGCCAAGAACTGCCTGGCGTTAATCTGCTGCTTGGCGTCAGCAATGTATCCCATGGTTTGCCAAATCGGCCCAAAATCAACAGCGCTTTTCTGGCAATGGCCATCGGCAACGGATTGGATTTGTCCATCATCAATCCGCTGGATGAAATGATGAAAAATGCCTGGCAGAGCGCGGCGCTATTGGTAGGCCGTGATGAAAATGCCGAGAATTATTTGCAGTTGAACAGTACGCAGGCTGCTGTGGCGGCTCCGGTTGTGGTCAATGAAACGCCGAGTTTGGAATTAGTTACCCGTTCGGTAGTAAAGGGCAGCTCTAATATTGACAAGGTGGTACAAGCGTTGTTGGATGATGGCGTAGAGGCCATGACGATTATTAACGATGGCCTGATTGCTGGATTAAATGAAGTGGGGGAAAAGTACGAAAAAGGCATTTTTTTCTTGCCGCAGCTAATGCGCAGTGCCGAAGTATCCCAGCAGGCTTTTGAATTGCTGGAAAGTCATCTGCAAAACGGAGATGACTTTCAGAAGGCCACGCTGGTAATTGGCACCGTGAAGGGCGATATTCACGACATTGGCAAAAATATGGTGGCTGTCATGTTAAAAAATCATGGCTATCGCGTTGTGGATTTAGGGAAGAATGTACCGGCAGAGAAATTTATAGAAGCAGTGTTGGAATATAAAGCTGAATTTTTGGGACTCAGTGCGTTGATGACGACCACTATGCAGGAGATTCCCGGCGTAATTTCCTTGCTGCGGCAGCAATCCCCACAGACAAAAATAATTATCGGCGGCGCAGTCATCACCGAAGAATTTGCAGAGGAAGTCGGCGCCGATGGCTTTGGCCGCGATGCGGTGCAGACTGTAAAATTGATGGATGAATTTTTGAAAGAAGGTGCGTCATGCTCCGAGAAAAATTAGCGCAAAAAGAATTTGTAGTGACCATGGAGGTTGACCCGCCAAGGGGCGCAGACCCATGGCCAGTTTTCACAGCCATTCATGATTTAGCCGACCAGCTGACAGCGGTAAATATTGCTGACAGTCCTACTGCAAAGCTACGGATGAGCCCCATTGCCTTGGCATCCTTGGTACAGGATAGACTACGTTTGGAAACAATTTTTCATTTAACCTGCCGGGACCGCAATTTATTAGGCTTGCAGGCTGAATTGCTGGGAGCGTATGCTTTAGGTGTACGCAATATCCTGACCCTAACAGGCGACGACCCCAAACTTGGTGACCATCCAGAAGCCAGCGGAATTTTTGATGTGGATTCCAAGGGCCTGGCTCAGATGGCTGCCAGATTAAACCAAGGGCAGGATTATTATGGCAGAGCATTGGATAACGCCACCGATTTTTTTATCGGTGCGGTAGCCAATCCCGGCACGGAGGACGTGAGCAGAGAAGCAGCCCGCGTGCAGGAAAAAATGGCCCATGGCGTGCAGTTTTTCCAGACCCAGCCTGTATATAGTCTGGAACAAGTAGAGCGTTTTTCCATTGCCGCCAACACAGACATGCCCTTTATCTATGGCATTATGCCATTAAAGAGTGTAAAGCAAGCCCAATACCTCAATGCGCACGTGCCGGGTGTTCATGTCCCTGATGAAATGGTGTCCATTTTGGAAAAAGACGGCGCAGCAGGCGGTATGGAATATTTGTGTAATTTAGTACAGCAATTGAAGCCCCATGTGGCCGGAATTCATATTTTCCCTATGCGACAATATCACCTGGCTGAGCAATTAATCGAGGTGTTGTAGGTGGGAATTGTACATCATTTACAGCAATTTCATCTTACCTTTGACGCAAAAGCCTTTATTGCCAGTCATCACGATTGCCCGGATGAACCGGAATTGCTGCAGGAATTGTGGCAGTTGGTGACGCCAGCAATTTTTTGGCGGGAAGAACCAATCCGCAGCAACGATGGTGATCACTTGATCCTAGGAAACGATGAGCTGTGTATTATCAGCTGTTATGTTTGTAAAGGTCTGCAACAATGTAAACGAGCCACTATCATGGCATTGACCATTGGTCCCGCTTTGCCGGAAGAAGCCCACAGAGCTGCTGAATCGGGCCAGCTTTATCGCAGCGCGATTGCTGATTATCTAGGTTCTCACGCAGTGGAGCAGCTAGCTGAGGCCTTTTGTCAGTATTTGCAGCAGCAAGCCTTATCCCGTGGATTATATGCCACGCTGCGCTATAGCCCAGGCTATGGAGATTGGGCTCTAACTGGACAGGCAGACGTTTTTGCTTTTTTAAATCAGTGTCAAGGAAAAATCAAGCTTAGCGATAACTTTTTGATGAACCCGGTAAAAAGCATCACTGCTATCATTGGCTGGTCCAACCAGTGGCAAAAGCCTGAATATCCGCACGGTGAACACAACAGTTTCTGCAATGGCGGCCACAACTGTGCCGCTTGCGTGACCTGGGCCTGTCGTAAAAGGCAAAAATAAAACATAATTGTTAAACTATCAACGTCGAATCTGGTTACCATGTGATAACCGATTCGGCGTTATTTTTGTCCATTCGCCGCCCAAAATATCTTATGTAGCGAACATGATATCCTTTTCATGAGATCTACTTCAAAAACAACAAAAACTGTTCCAATCATGGAATAATATCGTTCTGCCGTGTGGACATCTGTTTGCATCTTTATATATTTGCATTTTCCCAATCAACCGCCCCGCGTGATATCTTGTTTCTGATACCAGCGCAAGGCTTCATAAAAGTCTTCTGGCTGGAAATCAGGCCACAACCGATCTACCACAAAAAAATCGGCATATACGGTCTGTACCGGTAAAAAACCGGATAGTCGGCGCATGCCGCCCCAGCGAATCACCAGATCAATCCGTGAGATATCATGAGAATGCAGCCCAGCACAAATGCGGGAACGCTCCCTACCCGGCGATAACAAATCTGCCATATCCCATTCCCAGCCGTAGTTCACCAGAAAGTTAACCCGAATGCCTCCGCCATGCAGATCGGTTCGCGTTGTATATTGCCGGATAGATTGAGGAAAACTCGGTCCATCAACATTGCCGACCACCAACAACGACACGGATTCTTCCGCAATCATCTCCACCGCCCTGGCACAAGCATCGGAAAAGGCTTTTACCTGTTCTGGCGGCCGTCCGCAATTATCAGTAGTATAACCATAATACGTAATTTCCTGTATCCCGGCCGCCCTAGCCAGATGCAGCACATCCAGTCCTGGCGACAATCCATAGACGTAGCCGTCCTGCTTCGCCATTCCGGCCTGTTTCGCCCATCGTCTATTTCCGTCGGGAATAATCCCAATATGCATTGGTATTCTGATACGATCACACCCTTTCCATCATTAGTCTGTGAAAAAATATGAAAAATATACCTGCTGCAACCACGCTCCAAGGAAATTACATTCAAGCAATCTCTCACGTATACTTACCATATTTTTACTTGTAATAACCCGCACAACCCTTAAACTTCCCATCAACAGCAACTTCACAAACAATTATCAACGTTTTTTTCTTTCCATAAGGTCCAAATTTTACTTCATATTACCTTATCCTTCACAAAGTTTATAATACCTTATCTCTATAAATTGCTATCAATTAAAATCATTTTCACTATTGATTAAACAGAGAAAAAAGTAAATAATAAATATATCAAACTAATTCTTCTTATAATTTTTTCAAACAGGAAAGGAGCATGCACACAGCCAAAATATCAATTTTCTCCGTTACACTGTAACCTTTAAGATGTCTAAAGCAGTCATCTCAATGCACGACTGTCGTAACAAACAATTGTTTTCAAAAAAATGAAGAGGTGAACGAAAATGTACAAAATTGTAGAAAAAAGGAAACTTAACGACAACGTTGTACTGGTAAAAGTAGACGCGCCATTTATTGCCAGGAAAGTACTCCCAGGCCAATTTGTTATTTTTCGTATTGATGAACAGGGCGAAAGAGTGCCTGTCACAGTTGCAGACTATGATCGGGAAAAAGGAACTATCACCCTGATTGTACAAACTGTTGGACGTTCTACCATTATGCTTGGTGAAATGGAAGAAGGCGAATTTCTCCAGGACGTAGTAGGTCCGCTGGGACTCCCAACCGAATTGGACAACCCCCAGCGAGTTTGTGTAATTGGCGGCGGCGTCGGCTGTGCCATCGCCTATCCACAAGCTAAAGCATTGTATACAGCAGGCGTACAAGTAGATGTCATTGCTGGCTTCCGCTCGAAAGACATTGTTATTCTTGAAGAAGAAATGAAAGCTGTCTCCCAGCATTATTATGTAATGACCGATGATGGCTCCTATGGTGAAAAAGGCTTAGTAACGCAAAAGTTGCAGCAATTACTGGATGAAGGTGTTCAATATGACACTGTAATTGCCATTGGTCCCATTCCTATGATGAAATTTGTGTCCTTAACTACAAAACCGGCAAATATCAAAACAATTGTCAGTTTGAACCCCATTATGATTGATGGTACGGGGATGTGTGGCGGTTGTCGGGTAACTGTAGGCGGAGAAACCAAATTTGCCTGTGTGGATGGCCCGGATTTCGATGGGCATCTAGTAGATTTTGATGAACTCATGCGGAGAAATGCCGTCAATAAAACACAGGAGACGCATGACCGTGAACATTGCAGACTGAGAGGTGCAAACAATGGCTAATATGTCCCCCATAAAAAATCCAATGCCAGAACAGGATCCTAATGTGAGAGCAAGAAATTTTGAGGAAGTTACATTAGGGTATACAGAAGAAATGGCAATCGACGAAGCAAAACGATGCTTGAATTGTAAAACAATGCCCTGTGTAGCCGGATGTCCGGTAAATGTACAAATCCCTCGTTTTATTCAGTTGATTGCCGACGGAAAATTTGCGGAAGCCTGTGCTGTAATTAAAGAAACCAGTTCTCTGCCCGCTGTCTGCGGTCGTGTATGTACCCAAGAAACACAATGCGAAAGCAAATGTACCCGCGGCATAAAAGGGGAACCGGTTGCAATTGGTCGGCTTGAACGCTTTGTAGCCGACTGGGATATGAAGCATGGCAACCATCAAATCGAAAAACCTGTTTCCAACGGTATTAAAGTCGCCATAATCGGGGCTGGTCCTGCTGGTCTCACTTGCGCCGGAGATTTAGCTAAACTTGGCTACGAAGTTACTGTATTTGAGGCATTTCACAAAGCCGGCGGTGTATTAGTTTATGGAATTCCCGAATTTCGCCTGCCTAAAGTTATCGTGCAAAAGGAAGTAGAAAATTTAGAAAAAATGGGCGTAAAGATTATGACAAACATGGTAATTGGCAAGGTTCTTTCCATCGACGAATTATTTCAAGAATACAATTTCCAGGCTGTGTTTATTGGTTCTGGCGCTGGGCTGCCAATGTTCATGGGGATTGAAGGAGAGGGCTTGTCTGGTGTTTATTCCGCCAATGAATTCCTAACCCGAATCAACCTAATGAAAGCTTACCGAGATGACTATGACACCCCTATCCGTAAAGGGAAATCCGTCGCCGTTGTCGGCGGCGGCAACGTGGCTATGGATGCCGCCCGAAGCGCTATGCGTCTTGGCGCAGAACACGTATATATTATCTATCGCCGCTCAGAAGAAGAACTTCCGGCACGTCGTGAAGAAGTCCATCATGCAAAAGAAGAAGGCATTGAATTTATGCTATTGAGCAATCCGTTAAAGATTCATGGAGACGAAAACGGAAATGTCAACTCTATTGAATGCATAAAGATGGAGTTAGGCGAGCCCGATGCTTCTGGACGTCGCAGACCGCTTCCTGTCGAAGGTTCCAATTTTGCAGTACCTGTAGATACTGTAATTATGTCTCTGGGAACCTCCCCCAATCCTTTGCTGCGCAGCACCACAGACGGATTAGAGGCAAACAATCGCGGCTGCTTAATCACAAACGCCGGTATGGCTACCAGCAAAGAAGGGGTTTATGCTGGCGGCGACGCTGTTACCGGCGCAGCCACTGTCATTTTGGCTATGGGAGCAGGTAAAACAGCAGCGCAATCCATCCATGAGTACCTGCAAAGTAAATTTCACGCTTAAAACTTAACAACAAAGTGTGGTACAAAAAACCGAAGTTTACGCTTTTGTGGCTTCGGTTTTGTTATATTATTTTACTTCTTCGAGAACCTTGCCAAACACCTATTCATAGCTAACCGCTACAATTATAATCATTTTTTCTGTATACTCTGGACTGAAAAACATCAGACAAACTTTTCATGAGTATTTACTATCCAAAGAACAAATGTTTAGCGCCTCTACATAGTTTAAAAAAGCTTTCTTGACTATTGTAACGCTGTGTTTTAAAATAGAAAGAGTACAAAACGCTTTGTCAAAATTTAACGAAAATAGACAAAAATAATGGGAATCTATGTACAAAAAGGATGTGAGTTAGATGGATCTTGGGCCCAGTCGAGCGAAAAACTGTAAACAATTGAATCATTCTGACTCACTATTTTTGTGCCATTAAATTGGGGCAATGGTGAGTCACAGGAGGGAATTTACTGTGAAAACCATTTATAAAACGTCAGAAGAAACCGGCCGTCTGGAAGAGATCACCAACTACTGTGACGGCAACTGGGTTTGCCTGATCAGCCCCACTGCAGAAGAAGTGAAGGACGTCAGCCAGCATTTTGAAATTGAATTGCAAGATATGATCTCAGCATTAGACGAAGATGAACGAGCTCGTGTAGACGCCGATGACGACTACACCTTAATTATTATCGACGTACCATATCGAGAAGTGGAAAATGGTCAGGACGGATATGGCACTGTGCCAATGGCCATCATTTTAGGCGACAAAAAACAAAAATATATCATTACAATTTGTCTGCGGGAGATGCCTTTATTGGAAGACTTCCGTAGCGGCAAAATCAAAAAATTCTACACATACAAAAAAACACGTTTTATCATTCAGCTTCTATATCGCAATGCCACTTATTATTTGCAATATTTGCGCATGTTGGAGCGCTCCAGCGGAAAAATTGAGCAAGAATTACATAAGTCCACACGAAACGAAGAATTGTTCCAATTGCTTAGTTTAGACAAGTCTCTGGTATATTTGAGCAATTCTCTGCGCGCTAACGAACTCGTATTGGAGCGATTGATGCGTTTGGAAAGTGTAAAAAAATATCCAGAGGATGAGGAATTGCTAGAAGATGCCATCGTCGAAAATAAACAGGCAATCGAGATGGCAAACGTATACAGCAGCATTTTAGATGTAACCATGGAAGCATATAGCTCTGTCATATCCAACAACCTAAACTCCGTGATGAAAGTACTGACCTCCATCACCATTATCATGACTATCCCTACCATGATTTTCAGTTTTTTTGGTATGAATGTACCTTTGCCATGGCAAAACACTGCAACTGGCGCATTGGTAATCTGCATATTATCTCTCGTATCCGTCGGAATTGCCGCCATTGTGATGCGGCTGAAAAGATTATTTTGACCATTTATTTATCGCACCTGATTTGACAATGCAAACAATAAAAAAGCCGTCGACGCTCCCAAGGTATCATCCAATAACCATGGGAACGTAACGGCTTTTTTCATTTTCAGACCAGCTGTTGAAACAGCAACGTCGCTAAAGTTTCCGTTGCCGCACCGGAAATCGTCAACAAGCTGGAAGAAACCAGCTGCAGAGTCGTCGGTCGCTGCACCGCAAGAATTGTCTGCGCTGTTACCGTGTGTGGCGTATCAGTCGCTGTTTTAGCCACTGGCCGCACCGTACCAGCAACATTTTGTTTATTTTGCTGTAACATAAAAATTGTATTCACCGCTACGGAAGCCGGAATGTTAATAATGTAGGACACCAAATATACACCTGGTTTTACAATCTGAAAGACATTGCCATCAGAACAAAAATGTCCCTCTGTTTCGGCAGCTATTTCCGACAAAATCACTCCCCCAAAAGGCACACGATTGCTCAGCAGATTGGTCTGGTAATACAGCGCATAGGCCGTTGGCTCCGGTTCCGACTGGCGGGGTGGCAAGCTATGCGGCTTACCGCATTGTTTTTCATTCATGACAACTTCCCCCTGTAAAATAAAATAGTGAGCCAATAACAGCATATGTGCAGCAGAAGCGTTTGGTGAAAATCGTTCTGCAAAAAATTGGCCTCTAAAAGCGGAACCCGTATTAAGAACATTCTTTGAAAACATCGTAAAGAAAACTAAGCATATGAGAAAGAAAAAATATCTCTTAGCAATTTATGCTTAAATGCATAATATTTCTTTCACACATCAATTAAAAATAAATTTTAAAAAGATTCAAACCAATAAAAAGCAATGTTTGAACAATTTTCAAGTTATACGCATTGTCCATTTCACTCAATACATAGAACCTTAATCTAAATACAATTTCACTTTTTCGTAGGAATTTACCGTATCTAAAACACATGTATTAAAATCTTCCGAGAATGTTTGAAGACTTCCCGTTGGGCTAGTAACTGATATAGTCAGCTTTAGGTAATCGTCGTAAAAAACTTCTAATATCATGTAAGCTTCCTCATATTTTTTCGGAGGGTTTTTTAGACTTTTCATTAAATTAGTAACTTCAAATTGATTTGTTTCTATTTCGGATATGCTTGTAATAAAATCTTCATCCGCAAATAAATTTGCAAGAGCATTGTTAAAGTTGTCTACAAATTTACCATTTTCCATCGTATACTTATCTGTCTCAGCATCTCTTTCTTTATAAATTGCATTGTACCATACACGCTTAATAAGATTTCCTGCGGTTTCTGCTTCGGCAGCACCGTTAATCATCGTATAAGATACTGTTTCCATATTTGAATAATATTCTGCTTCCTTAACTTTTTGAGTAATATTACATCCCAATATAACCATAATAACTAAAACAACTAAAGTTATGAAAAAGATTGTGCTTTTATGTTTCTTTTTCTGTGCTTTTTCGTTAACAATTGACCTAGGGCAACCGCATTTTGGACAAGCGGGCAAATTAGAATCATATTCAGTTTCACAATCTTCACACATAATTAAATTTGAGGGAAAGAGCTTTGACTTACAATGCGGGCATACTGTTGCTTTTTCACTAATTGTATCTCCGCATTTTGGACAATTTGTTAAACCCATCTCCATTCCCCCTTTTTTACTGTTTTATCAAAATACCCATTTTTCTGGCATACTTGATGAATTGTTTCAGCAAAAATAGACCTTGATTTTTTGTTTTTATCAGTATTGCAATTTTTCTTTTCT
>DKVF01000024.1:54123-61440 GCA_002491065.1 Peptococcaceae bacterium UBA7185 | reverse complement strand
AGTATTGCAATTTTTCTTTTCTATATATTTTTTTCTTACCTCTAGCCATAAGAAATTATCCTTACAAAATTTTATTTTTTCTGGAAGACAATAAAATCCATCAGGTTGTTCTTCCCAAATATACTCATTTTCTTTTTTATTAAATTTGATATAGTCACCACAATTGTTTATTATTGCAAAATCACAACTGTGCAGTATTCGAGAATTATGTTTATCTTTTACTTTAATAGTAAATACTCGCGTACTATCTTCACAAGAATCATAACGATATTTCCCGACAAATTTATTAAACGCTTTCATAAGTATGTGTTTAATTTTTTTAGGGCGGTACTCCTCATCATCATTATTTACCATAAGATTTATATCAAAATCAAATCCAATATTGCTTTTAACATCACAAGTCACCATGTTTCTTTTAACACTACCAACAAATTCATACTGAAATGTGAATTGCTCTCTAACTTCTTTTTGTACTAAATTAATTAGTTCAATAAGTTCCCTTTTTAATGGGGCAAGTTCACTTTTTGAAACGTACCTGAAATCATACATAACTTTTCTCCTTTTTTATATAATATTTGACAATAAATCGTTATATTATATATAACTTTATCATTAAAGTCAATATTTTTTTCAACTTTCAGCTAATTCACTGATTTGACGCTTTATCGCAGAAGGATTATAATGAAACACAATATGAAAAAAATTGGGAGGAAAGGCTATGAAAAATATCTGGCGAAATCCGTATTTACGCACATTGTTGTTTGCGCTGTTACTGGTGGGAATGCTTTGCACCGGTTGTACAGGCGCCCTCAATTCAGACAACGGGCAATCGACAGACAACGTGCTTTCCGAGGACGGTTGCTATACCGCACCGCAGGATGTGGCCGATTATCTGCATACCTATGCACATTTGCCGGATAACTTCATTACAAAAAATGAAGCGAAAAAATTGGGCTGGGACAGCCAATCAGGCAATTTAGATGAAGTAGCGCCTGGTATGAGTATCGGCGGCGATGTTTTTGGCAATCGGGAAAAGCTGCTGCCGGAAGAAAAGGGCCGCAAATATTATGAATGTGATGTCAATTATGAAGGCGGTTACCGCAACGGCGAGCGCATTATCTATTCCAATGATGGTCTGATTTATTACACCAATGACCATTACAAAAGTTTTGAGCAATTATATTAAACTTTTTGGAAGGAGCAGAAAAAATGGAACTACAATTGAACGGCAAAGAGCTGGCCAATCAACAGCTACTTCATGAAACGATTGCCCGGCAATTACATTTACCTGACTACTACGGAGAAAATCTGGACGCCCTCTGGGATATTCTGAGCAGTTGGAATGAACCGCTGGCAATTATAATAGAGAAACCCACACGATTTGTAGAACAGTTAGGCGGCTATGGAGAATCGGTACTGCAATTATTACAGGATGCCGAAGAGGAAAATTCTATGATCTCTGTAGAATATAGAGAGTAACGTCACAACTCTCAGACGATTTTATAAAGAAAGCAGAGGAAAATATTATGTTAACCAATCAACTTCTGACCCCCCAACAGGTGGCAGAAATTTATCAAACTTACATGCAGCAGGACTTCCCGCCAGCGGAAATAAAACCGCTGTCTGTATTGAATGACTTGATGCAGCGCGGTTTGTACCACCCTTACGGCTGGTTTGATTCACAAGGGCAACTGATTGCCTACAGCTTTTTTGTATCGGCACCAGAAAGTCCAATATTGCTGTTAGATTATTTTGCAGTATGCAGCACTCAGCGCAGTAAAGGCTACGGCGGGCAATGCCTGGCGCAGATGAAACAGCTATGCCAAACTGCAACCGGTATTCTGGCAGAAGTAGAAGACCCTGCAAAAAGTAGTTCTGCAGACGAAGCGCAGATCCGCACACGGCGAGTAGCTTTTTATCAACGCAATGGACTGCGGGAAACCACAATACGCTCTGTGTTGTTCGGCGTGCCCTATACGATTCATTACTATCCCCTGTCCACCGACTATACAGACGAACAATTGGAGCAAGCACTGAAAGACATTTATCATACCCTGTTTCCCCAATCCATTTTAGACGCCCATGCAAAAATCTGGCGCCTGGAAAGTGGGGCGCAATAAAGCTTGGAAAAAAATTTTTTACAGCGCGGTCCTATTATCATTCTTCTGGCGCTGTTTTGCACCATCTTATGGGGTACCGCATATCCGGCAGTAAAAATCGGCTACGAATTATTCGCCATTGACAGCGCCAACGATTTCGGCAAGCTCCTGTTTGCCGGATTGCGCTTCACGCTGGCAGGACTTATGACGCTGGCGGTCAGCGTCATACTGCAAAAAAAGCTGGTCATCCCCCAGCGGCAGCATTGGCGCGGCATTGCCCTTTTAGGATTGGTCCAAACTACTGGACAGTATATTTTCTTTTATCTGGGATTGTCCAATACAACCGGCGTGAAAGGCTCTATTTTGTATGCCCTTGCCACCTTTTTTGTGGTAATTTTCGCCCATTTTCTTTTTCCCGACGATAAAATGAATCTGCAAAAAATTCTCGGCTGCTGTATCGGTTTTGTGGGCGTATTGCTTATCACCTTTGACGGCACAGGCTTAGGCGGCGGATTTACGTTCACCGGCGAAGGCTTTATTATGCTTTCCACGCTGTCTTCCGCATTAGGCGCCTTGATTAGCCGCAGTGTTGCCCAAGGACAAGACCCCGTCGTTGTCACAGGCTATCAACTCACTGGCGGCGGTCTGATTTTAATTTTCATTGGACTGATTGGTCACGGACATTTTGACAGCATCACAGCGCCAGGCATTCTGCTTTTGCTGTATATGGCCTTTTTATCGGCTGCCGCCTTTACTGTATGGACCATGCTGCTCAAATACAATCCCGCCAGCAAAATTGCCGTATACAACTTTTTGATTCCCATATTCGGCACCACATTCTCTGTCATGTTCTTAAATGAATCCATCTTTAATCTGCGCAGTCTGTTGGCGCTGATTTTGGCCTGTGCCGGTATTTATATTGTCAATAAAGAATTCAAAGGGCAATAACTATTCCCTTTACCACTATAGGAGAATGTTATAGAGAAAAGCCGACTTTCTTTGCTATAATGAAAGAAAGCTAGAAACCATTACAATAGCTTAAATTTAATGAACAAAAAGAAGCAGCATTCCAGCAGGTCTGCTTCTTTTTGTATTATACAGAGTCATATAAAAAGAGGTTCCCCGTTCTTACAACAAAACAAACAGCAACCATCAAGGATAAATTTTGCACTTCATTTATGGCAACATTTCTACTATAAAACAAGAACGAAAAATAAAATCGCTGAGGCCACACGAGCTTCAGCGATTTTATTTTTTATATTTTAATAAGACTAGAGTGTAGTAAACTTATTAAAAACAATTGTGCAGAATTTATGCTCCAATTACAGCTAGCAAGAACTTACATAACGGATATCCTACAAAGCTATATAACAATAGTGTAATAATACACATTGGAAGGCCAATCTTCAAAATTTCCTGTGTACTGTAAATATCTTTGCGCGCGTGCATCATACTGCCATGCGGAGAAGCAGATGGTGTCAACATAGCTACGAATACCATCAGAACGATACCAATGGCAACTGGAATCGGGTCGATATTTAACTGCTGGCAGAAAGCCAGAGCAACCGGCAATAAAGTTACAGCCATTGCAGCATTATTTGCAAAGTTGGTGATAACCAGAGCCACGGTAAACATCAGCAATACAAACAGCCATTCCGGTCTGCCGCCCAATACAGGTTGCAGAACCTTCACCAGAAAATCAACTACACCAGTAGCTGGGTTAGCTAATGTATTTGCACCATATACAGCTGCAGCAATCATAAAGAAGATGCCCCAGTTCATCTGTTTATAAGCAACTTCCTTAAAATCCAACAACGGTTTGCCGTTCCATTTCACAATAACAAAAACCAAAACCCAGAATACTGTTACGCCCAATGTACCCATTGTGGATAACAAATCGCTGATAGGATTGCCTTTAATAAAATTCGGAATCAATAACATAATCAAGTAGCAGGGAATCATGTACAGATAAGCCTTCTGCTGGAAATTCATCGGAGGTAACAGCATCTGCACTTCGATCTGTTCTGGATTAACAGCTTTCAGTTTACTTACATCCACACGAATTACAAACTTCAAAAGCAGCAGATATACAGCCATAATCAAAGTTGTCATGATTAAGTCTAATAACATGTAAGACACAATCGGAACATCCATCGGGTTTCCCATAGCTTCGGTCATAGCAGCAAATGCACTGATCGGAATCAGCTGTGCGCCCATAAATGGGAAGAATGGCTGTGCCAAGGTAGACACTAAAAACATTCCTACAAAGAAGTACGGCCAAATTTTGTCACAGCGTTCAATGCCCAGCGTTTTCATTAAACCCAAAGCAATTGGCCACAAAATAATCAATTCGGTAATTGGACTAACCAGTGCGGACAATACAAAGCAGCAGGCATAAAATATAGCTAGGAATACATAAGGACGACCGGCAAAGATTTTTTTGGTCAGAAACCATTTTGCGATATACTCTGTGTCACCAACTTCGGATACAGCACCGAATAATACCATAGCAAATAATGTAATCATTACAGTATCGATACCAACTGCATTCAACCATACGGCTTTCATACCGGCATAGCCCTCCCCAGCATAGCCAGCCAAACCAAACATAAATAGACCATATAAGCAAGGCCACATAACATCTACAAAGGTCCATAAATAAATCATACTCAGGAATGTCCCCACGCAACGCATCCCCAATGCCGTGATTGGTTCGAATGGTGGAATAATCCAGAAAATTGCTGTGATTGCAAATGCAATCAGTGTGTGAACGTAATACAAATCTTTTTTCTTTTTGTTCGGATTGCAATTAATTGCGTTGTCTTGCTGATTTGACATAATCAACACTCCTTTTGCTTAAAATTTTTGAAATCATTACCTATCCATTCCAGCCCGTTCCGTTTTCATCAGATCTCCTACAGAATATCCGCTAATTTAATTAAGGATAATTTCTAATAATCTATACATTTTTGGACATCCACAATAGCATATCCATTAAATGTATTTAGTAGATATTTAGGAAAAAGCTCTTAGATATCTACTTTTTTTGCGCATCCTATAAGATATAACTAACAAAGCACCTTCTTGAAATGGATTGCATAAGCGATTTCTATTTACTTTTATTATAGCTTGACAGTTGTTTCTGCGGAATAAGAAGGTCTTTATATGGGGCTATTGAGTAAATCTATAGGCACAAAAATTCCCTTAATATTGCCCTTTTCCTTTATGTTTCTAAAAAAATTTTTAAATAAAAAACCTGTGCGCCGTGCACTATATGTTTAAATCTTCTAAAACATATTTTGATAAAATTTATAGAATAGCGATGGACAAATTAGCCAGCTAATTTGGGTTCTAGAACAAATGTTGGATGTATCACACCTTTCGATGTGACGCCCCAACATTTATTTTAGAACTAGAAAATCTTATAATACGCGAGATGGATCATAGAACTCATCATCAGCGTTTGGATCCTGTGCAGCCGCAGCTGCTTCAGCGGAACCACTGGTAGAGTCTTCAGTTACACATTCATCCATTCTGGTGTAGCCCCAAGTACCTGTTACAGCAACCTGTTTGTCTTCTGTGATCATACCTTCAGCAGCGCCAGGCATACGGAACGTGTGAATGTCCACTTTCTCTACAGGCACTTCTTCTGGTTTTGGTAACTGTGGTACATATTCATATGGGTAACGATATGCACGATAAGTAAAACCGATACCTTTACCGAATGGAGCGATGTATTCCCATACTACTTCTTTATCAGCAGTTACTTCCGTGAAGCGTTCGCCGCAGCCTTCACAAATCATAGTATTGCCGTTTGGCAGCCTCTGTGCAGAAGAGGTCAGCTGGCTGTAAAAAATGGTATCGGACAGCATACCCATTGGCAGAGCTGTATCCATATCTTTACCTTTGAATTCCCAAACTACTTTCAATGTGATTGGGTCGATTTCCAGGACACGGGAATGGTCACGGATATCCACTTTTGTACCATCTTTACTCATTCTGTCAGGCAGACCATAACCAGCCCAACCACCGTTGTCGAAGATCAGAAGATTACCTTCGCCAGGCAAACCTTTTGGAATCATGTGTACATGGTGCTGACCAATGACCTGACCAATTCTACGCAGTTCTTTTGTTTTAGTATAGTCTGGACCCATAGACCAGACGATTTTACCGGTTTTTTTGCTGATGATTGCTATGATATTGGATTCACGAGCATCCCAGATAATGTTGTCCGGATGGAATCTTTCATCACCCTGGTCATACCATTTGTTAGGACCCAATACGCTCATGGAGTTGATGTGCATCCAGTCACTCTGGCCTTCAGGCCCACCAACCGGATGATAGTTCGGGTTACGGAACAGCGCGCTTTTCTGGAATTCGCTGAAATCTAATTCTTTGAAGTGTTCATTTACATTCCATTTCCAGATAATGTTGCCTTCCCAGTCAACTTCGATAATGCAGTCATCCAGTAAGCGTTTGTCAGAGATACGTTTGTTATAAACGTCTTCGTGACACAGAATCAGAGTGTTACCACCGTCTACTTTACATTCCATACCAGGTACATAGTAACCTACTGGATTCCCTTCACGCTGATAGTCATGGTGCTGACGAGCCAGCCAGTATTTTTCTGATTCGCTGTCTTCGATATATTGTTTTTTGTTAAAGCTCCATACAACGTTACCATCCCAGTCGATCTGTGTAAGATCGGACTGATCCTGATAACCGTATTCTGCTTTACGAACACCCAGAGAACCCATGATGTAGCCGCCTGGCAGCATTTTGTTAGGGAAGCCCTGGAAGTCCTTCCAGTTGCGTACTACATTACCGTTCATATCGATTAATGTAGCGCCTTTGCCAATTTCGTGGAATAGAGTGTAACCGTTCCAGCATTTTTCCGGTTTATAAATAGTAGTACCGGTAGGGAAAATACTTGGAATTGCCATAGTAAATCTCTCCTTTTTGTAATAATATTCGTGTTAAAAAGACCGAACAACTAAACTGTCCGACCTTTGGTCAACCAAAAGTTAGGTTACGTCTTGATCGTTTCGTGGACAAACTTGGTATACAGCAATTTTGAGTGATTAGAAGTTTGGTTTTATAAATAATAACTGATTTTTTCTCGCAATAGATTACATAAGTGATTTCTATTTGCCTTTATTATAGCTTGACAAATGTTTCTGCGGAATAAGAAGGTCTTTATATGGGGCTATTGAGTAAA
>DKVF01000024.1:53576-53836 GCA_002491065.1 Peptococcaceae bacterium UBA7185 | reverse complement strand
CTTTATATGGGGCTATTGAGTAAAGCTATAGGCACGAAAATTCCCCTTAATATTGCCCTTTTCCCTTTATGTTTCTAAAAGAATCACAAAAAAATTTTTATGCAGAAAAAATCTGTACACCCTATTCTATTTCCTATAATATGTTTAATGCTATACAATAAGTTACTATTTAGAATTACTGACAAAATTTCGAACTCCAAACTTTTCTATGTTTTATATACTATATGTATAGAAAAAATTGTCCTTTTAAGCAATAGCAA
>DKVF01000024.1:45313-53351 GCA_002491065.1 Peptococcaceae bacterium UBA7185 | reverse complement strand
GTCCTTTTAAGCAATAGCAAAAAATATTTCATACTATTGCAAAATAAAAAAATTGATGCTGAAGGAAATTCTTCAACATCAATTTTTCTGTCTATAGCCTTTATCGTCTCTGCCTAAAAGGCTCGTTGCATTCTTACTTTGCAAAGATTTATTTATTTTTTAATAACTTCCAACCCGCCCATGTATGGACGCAATACTTCCGGCACAACAACGCTGCCGTCCGGCTGCTGATAGTTTTCCAAAATAGCTGCTACAGTACGACCA
Source organism: Peptococcaceae bacterium UBA7185 (assembly GCA_002491065.1). Taxonomy (GTDB): domain Bacteria; phylum Bacillota; class Peptococcia; order Peptococcales; family Peptococcaceae; genus UBA7185. Next base: position 53,087 of record DKVF01000024.1, on the reverse strand, counting down.
ACAGCTAAGCCAGAGCCGTTTAAGGTGTGTACAAAGCGCACCTTGCCTTCTTCATCGCGGAAGCGAATGTTGGCCCGTCTGGCCTGAAAATCTACAAAGTTACTACAGGAAGAAATTTCCTTGTAAGCATTGTAGCTGGGCAGCCATACTTCTACATCATAGGTTTTGCAGGAAGAGAACCCGATATCGCCGGTAGGCAATGTGATAACACGATAAGGCAGTTTCAATGCCTGCAAAGCTTCTTCTGCATCATGTGTCAGAGATTCCAGTTCTTCGAAGGAATGGTCCGGATGGGCAAATTTCACCATCTCGACCTTATGGAACTGATGCTGCCGAATAATGCCACGGGTATCACGGCCGGCGGAGCCTGCTTCAGCACGGAAACATGGACTGAAAGCGCAATGTTTAATAGGCAGATCCTTCACATTCAAAATTTCATCACGGTAGTAATTGGTAACTGGGACTTCGGCTGTCGGAATTAAATAATAATCTAAGCCTTCCAACTTAAACATATCCTCTGCAAATTTGGGCAACTGACCGGTACCAATCATGCTGGCTCTATTTGCCATATAAGGCGGAATTAATTCCTCATAGCCATGCTTTTGTGTATGCAAATCCAAGAAGAAGCTTATCACAGCCCGTTCCAGACGAGCGCCAAGACCTCTGTAGAAGGTAAAACGCGCGCCAGTTACTTTTGCAGCCCGTTCAAAATCCAGAATACCCAGATTGGTGCCGATATCCCAATGTGCCAATGGCTCATAATCAAATTTTGCCGGTTCGCCCCAGGTGCGTTCTACGCGGTAATTTTCTTCACCGCCCTCTGGCAAAGAGTCATGGGGAATGTTGGGGATACTCAGGATAATTTCTTCCATTTTTGCATCCACTTCAGCCACCTGTTGGTCAAGCGCTTTGATGTCCTCACCAACTTTGCCCATTTTGGCAACTAACTCATCGGCAGTTTCGCCATTTTTTTTCATTTTACCGATTTCCTTAGAAACGGTATTTCTCATATTCTTCAACTGCTCAACCTCGGTCAACAGTGCTCTGCGTTTCTCATCCAGCGCTAAAAACGGCGCCAAATCCAAATCCATGCCTCTCTTCTTCATACCAGCCACAACCGCATCTGGATTGGAACGAACAAACTTAATATCTAACATAATTCGCGACTCTCCTTTTCAAATTCACTTATCTATAATTTAACGGCAAAAAGGAGGCAATGTCAAGCGCCATGTACTATTTTCTGTCAAAAATCCTTACTATTTTTCAATGCAGCCACCATTTCCAACCAATAATGATACAAATAAGGCTGCGCAGTCAATTCCGCCACGTATCCGCAAGCCAAATCGTTCCCCTGACGCACCACCACCGGTTCCCGTTTTCCATTTCGGCACACAATTCCCAAATTTGGCGCCAACGCTGTGAACCGCACTTCCGGCAAAAAAACCGCCGTAAAACGTTCCTGTGTAAAACTGGGCATTTCTAATATCGCCGTGGCAACACTTCGCCCAGGCCTACTTACAATATTGCAATCCATCACAGGGAGAATCCCTCCCCGCCCCATAGCGGCTGCGCCTCCTGCAATACCCAGTAAAGAAATTTGTGAACGATATTTTAAGAAAGATGGAGCCAATCGTTTTATGTTGTGCAGATAGTCGCTGCTTTTCCAGCCGGTGAGCAATAGCCCATCAATCTGCTGCATCTGCGCTCCATCCTGAATCCGCACTGTTTTAATCTGCTGCTGCCGAAACACCATTTCATCGCGCTGCAGCAAAAAATCCGGCCCAATCAAACCGATTTTTAACATACGATCCCTCTCCTTCTATAAAAATAATAAACATTGTCTGTAAACAAAAAACAGATTGTATTTATAGTATGCCTGCCGAAACCTGTCTGTGTCAGCACATATGGACTAAAAATTTCTTTTATTTTCCCATTTTATCCCAGTATGGAACGTAATAGAAAAACGTCAAGTCCTAATCTTGAAGAACGCAGAAAAAAGATTCTGCTTGCACTGTGCAAATCGCTGCGGTATAGTATATTTATTATATCTGAAAGAGGGAGCACCTGTGTATTTTCCAGAAAATATGGAGCAATTAGAACGAATCAAAACAGAGTGTATGCAAATGGTCAACAAACGGGCGTTACTTTCCGGCGCTGCCGCTGCTGTACCTTTGCCCGGCGTTGATCTTTCCGCTGATATTACCATTATGGTTGAGCTTTTAAGTCAAATCAATAAACGTTTTGGCTTGTCGGAAGAACAGCTGAGCCAGTTAGATATGGAGCGAAAAAAAGTGCTTCTGGTTATTATTTCCTCGGTGGGCAATGAACTGGCTGGCCGCACTGTATCTGCTACTGTCGTGCGCAGCTTATTGAAGCGCGCCGGCAACCGCATCGCAGCAAAACAGCTCAGCCGATTTGTGCCTATAGCGGGACAAGCTCTTTCCGCAGGAATCAGTTTTGCGGCGATGCGTTATCTGGGCAGAAATCACGTGGAACAATGCTATCAAATCGCACTGCGCTATATGCGTCAAATTGACTGCCGTTTTACTGGTGACGTAATTGATATTTAATAATATACTGTTTCAGCATACAGCTTTCTATGTTTTTCATCGAAGCTGTATTTTTGTATATCCTTCCCTTTGATAGGATAAACTTTGGAAAGAATATTCTTTTTACAGGAGGCGCATGTTTATGAAGCTTACCTTTTGCGGCGCAGCCCGCTCTGTCACTGGCAGCTGCATCCATGTACAGCTGCCCCAATATCAACTGCTGGTAGACTGCGGATTACAACAAGGTCCGGATCTGGTTGACAATTGTACCTTTCCCTTTTCGGCAAAGGAAATCGACGCTGTGCTGCTTACCCATTGTCACGCAGACCATTGCGGTCGTCTGCCCTTTTTAATACAGCAAGGATTTACCGGCCCTATCTGGATGACAAATCCCACTGCACAGCTTCTTAAAATCATGTTGCAGGAACAGCTTCTCCGGCAACAACACGCTTCACATCATCACTCTGGAAAACAACACAAGCTGCCGTGTATCAACCAACATGATGTAGACGCTACATTGCAGCAAATTCATATATGTCATTACAAGCAATGGAAAACCCTTCAAAAAGATATCCAGTTTTGTTTCTATGATGCTGGGCATATTCTCGGCTCGGCATCAATCGTCCTGCAATATTGTGAACAAAAGCAAGTGCGGCAGTTACTGTTCAGCGGCGATCTGGGCAATCAGCATATGCCTATGGTGGAGGACCCGCAGCAAACAGCCTCTGCTCAAACTGTAATCATGGAAAGCACCCACGGAGACCATTGCTATTTTTCTCAGCAGGATTATCTCCAGCCTCTGGCCAATCTTTTGCAGCAAACTTTCCAAAAGCAGGGCACTGTACTCATTCCCGCTGCGGCAATCGGCCGCACGCAGGAGCTGTTGTATTGCCTGCACATCATCAAACAAAAAGAGCTAGTGCCTGCTCTGCCTGATTTTCCTGTATATGTGGACAGTACTTTGGCATATGAGGCCTGCCAAATTTACAATGATAACACGCTGGACGAATTTTTAGATGAAGAGGCGCGCCAATTAAAAAATCAGTGCGGCGCTCTGTTGGATTTTCCCGCACTGCACTTTTGTACTACGCAGCAGCAATCCCGACAGCTCTGGCAAAATCAACAGCCTAAGGTGCTTATCGCCCCCGACAGCATGGCTGGTTCCGGTCCGATAGGTTCCTATTTGCGGCAATATCTTCCCAAGCCGCAAACAACCGTCGTGCTTTTGGGCATACCTCGCCGCAATACTGTTGCCCATTTGCTGCTGGAACACACCAAACAACTTACATTGCAAGAACAACATATTCCTGTGCGGGCTCACATCGCTGCACTTCCTGTACGGCCCATTCATGCCGACCAACCGGCACTGCTCCACTGGCTGCAGCAACTGCCCGCCAAACCCTGCCGCGTACTATTAAATCATGGTGACGCAGACACATCGCTCTTTTTATCTGCGTTATTACAGCAATACGGCTATCATACCCAAGTACCCCGCTATGGGGAAACTATTTCCATATAAAAAGTGTCTGTAAACAGGATTCTGCGACCCTATTTACAGACACTTTTTTCTATCCATCAATCCATTTTTTCCTCTTTACACTGACAATTTCCCTTGCAATCATAGAGGATTGTCAATGTCCGCAGCAACAAATTGCGCAGCCGTTCCTGTTCTTCCTCGGTTAAATCCTGTACGACCTTCTTTTCCAGTTTATCTATGGCCATTTCTACTTCATGAACAATATCCTCCGCTTTTGGTGTGAGCAAAATATACTTTGAACGTCCATCGCCTTGATTTGTTTCTCTTTTAATAAAGCCCTTCGCCTCCATACGCTGCATCAAACCTGTTACTGTAGGATTGCTGAGGCGATAGTAATATTCCAATTCCCGCTGGTTCACCGGATGATCTACCTCAGAAAGATAAATCAAAATATTCGCTTGCGCCGGTGTTAAATCATAGCGTTCCGCTTCTCGCTGCATTGCAGTTTCAAAGGCAAGAGAAATTTGCTTAAACAATACTCCAAAATGATATACCTCATCCATCATGTTTTTCACCATCTACTTTAGACAATACTGCTTCTTATTTTCCTGCTGCACCGCGCATGGTTCGGCTATAACTTGCCTCGTTATTCAGCGCATATTCCAATACTTCTTTTTCTTCATCACTCATTGGATGCTTACTCTCTCCGTTTATAATTCGTTTACAATAACAGCGGGCATCATCTCTGTTATGGATATTTGTAAAAATATAGCCGTTTCCTAAATCATCCAGCACTGCCATAGAGAAACTCAGCTCTCCATAGGTAAAGTCAAAAGCATTATAATGCATAATCGCTATATGATTCAAATTAGCTTGCTGCCGTTTCCGCAATTCTTTTATATCTGCTTCCGCCTGCTCTAATAGATTTTGATTTTCATTGTGGCTCGCCACCAGAAATTCTACAATTTCACTGAGATTTTCTCCATTCACACCTACTGTTAACGCAGTATATTTTTTCTTTAAATTTTTGATTTCTTTCTGCAGCTGCGCCAATCGCACTAAAAAAATGAGCGTAATAAGCGCCATGATCGCTGTAAAAATAATTGCATATTGATTCAGCATCGCTAAAACTTCCATGTTTTTCCCTCCTGCCACGCGCTGTGAAATCAGTATCACATAGCTTTTCCTATTTATTATAATGCAAAATGTCTCGCAGGGCAAACTGCTTTTGCAAAAAATATTCCTCCTACAAGAAAATCTTAATAAAAATCATACATTTTTCGTGCGGAAGTATGCTATACTGTAACAAATGCTTTTTCATGCTGATTGGAGGAACAAAAATCATTATGAAACACAAAAAACTTCTTACAATATTCTGCATAGTTGCACTATTATGGTCCACTACGGCGCCTGCACTGGCCAACTCTGCCACCGACCCCATCGGAGCAGCTACCACTATTTTTCAACTTTATCTTACAGAAGGCGCGCAGGGAGAACTTCGTCTGAATACCAACGTAGCAGGAAAAAGCCCTGACGCAGAAAATTATATGGACACTGCGTTGAATCTGTCCACACGGCTTATGCCCTTTAGTTTGGACGCCAGCATGCAATATTACGCAAATACCAATCCTACTACGTTTTTTGTAAAATTTCGCGGCAGGGAATACAACGATTTGAATAGCCAAGTGCAAAATAAAGCAAAAGAAATCGTGGCAGATGCCCAGATGTATACTACGGATTACGAAAAGCTTCGTTATATTAACAATTACATTATTGACAACTGCGAGTATGTATCTGCTGCAGTCAAAAATCCTGAACAGTATCATACCGCATTTACCATCTATGGTTGTCTGGGAGAAGGCAAGGCCGTATGCGAGGGCTATGCCAACACTGTGCAACTGCTGTGTGAAATGATGCAGATCCCCTGCATCAAAGTAACTGGCACAGCCTACGGCGGTAATCATATCTGGAATGCCGTTTATCTGAACGATAAATGGTGGATGTTGGATGTTACCTTTAATGACCCTGTAGGATTGCAGGACTCCAGTGATCGTTGGTCTTATTTTTTGCTGGATTTAGATACCTTTCAGCAAAAAGGAACTCACACCTATGACAAAACCCATTACGAACACAGCAAAGAAATTTATACCGGACGCACCACCGGACAGAAGTCCGTGTCGTTGCCCTTTGCCAATCTTTCCATGCAAAATTCTGTTTCCGGCGATATCCCAGACCCACGTTATTTGACTGATATCGGCGCTGTGACTGCTACACCTGAGCAACCAGACAAACAGCAGCCATCTGACCATCAATCAACAGATACGACTGCTGCGGAAAAAGCCACCGAAGCAAAGGCACAGGCATTAAAAGAACAAGGATTGTTTATGGGCGACGAAAAGGGGTTCCGTCTAAAGGATTCTATCACCCGCATTGAAATGGGCGTAATGGTCATGCGCATGAATGGCGGCCTGACTGCCATCAAAGAAAACAGCTCCTACTATGAGTCGGCTTGCCCATTTACTGACGTCCCACAATGGGCCCGCTCCTCTATCGGCTACCTGTACGATAAAAAGTTGGCCGCTGGACAAACCGCTACCACCTTTGGCACCGGTGCCGTAACAAAACAGGACTACGCTGTCATGATGCTCCGCGTGCTGCAAATTGAGCACAGCTATCAGGATGCATTGGCCATCGCCGTAACGCACGGCATTTTGACAGAAGCACAGGCCTCCAGTGGCACTGCTGCGACCCGCGGCGATATTGTGGACATGACCTATGCAACACTGCAGCTCATGAACGAACAGCAACAGCAAACAGCAACGAAGGAAGAAAACGCTGCGTAAACGCTCTATACAAAAACAGAGCAGAAGAAAGCAACTTTTATTTAGCTTTCTCTGCTCTATTTTTATATCATATTCTAATTTTTCGTTTTACTAAAAATTCAGCAACTGTATTTCTGATATTTACTGCATTATAACGCCATGGCAGTTATTCTTTTACATAACAGTTACCTGCGCAATTTCCCTCACCAATATTACTTTCCGCCATATTTTTTGCAGCTTGCTACAACTACACCAGTGAGTGCCAACAAAGCTAACGCATTAGGGATTACCATCATACCATTAAAGAAATCAGACAATTCCCACACTAAATCTACCTTCAAGGTAGAACCCACTACGATAAACACCAGCACAATGCAGGAATATATTTTCACAGCAAAATCGCCAAAAAGATACTTTACATTCACTGCACCAAAAAATTGCCAGCTTAAAATCGTGGAGAAAGCGAAGAACAGCAAACAAATCGCCACAAAAATATCGCCGAACCCTCCGAATACTGTAGAAAACGCTGCCTGGGTAAGCGCAATACCGCCTTTTCCTGTAGCTAATGCATCCGTTGACAACACTGCAAATACTGTCATATTTAAGACAATAAAGGTATCAATAAATACACTGATCATAGCCATCAAGCCCTGTTCATGAGGACTTTTGGCTGTTGCGCGTGCATGGGCATGCGGTGTGGAACCCATACCGGCTTCATTAGAAAATAATCCCCGCGCTACACCGTAGCGAATAGCCTGCTGTACCGTGATCCCCAATGCGCCGCCGCCCATAGCGGATGGGTCAAAAGCACAGACCACGATCATCTGCAGTACACGGGGTAAATGGGTAATATTCAAAATAATCAGTATCAAACCACCCAAAATGTATAAAGCTGCCATAAAAGGCACAACCTTTTCTACAAAAGC
>DKVF01000024.1:29680-45079 GCA_002491065.1 Peptococcaceae bacterium UBA7185 | reverse complement strand
TCTATACCACGGCTGCTGAATACTTCTGCAAACGCACTGCCGATGGAATTAGACTGTACCATATTGCCCATAAAACCCAATGCCAAAATAATGAAAATGGCAAACAGCACCGCCAGAACCTTACCCAAAGTACCTTTGAATGCCTGGCGAATATAATACACCGGTCCGCCGGTCACTTCGCCATCAGGCAATGTAGTTTTGTAGGTTTGCGCTAAAGTGGCCTCGGCATAAATCGTCGCCATACCAAAAAACGCACTCATCCACATCCAAAAGATTGCTCCAGGTCCGCCGGAAATCAACGCTGTCGCTGCCCCGGTCAAATTACCGGTCCCTACCTGTGCGGCAATGGCTGTAGTTAAGGATTGAAACGGCGTCATTTCTCCTTCTTTGCGCGCCCCGCTATTAAATTTCATATGCCCGAAGACCAATCTGCAGGCCTCTCCAAATTTTCTCACCTGAATAAATTTCAGGCGAAATGTGTACCAGATTCCCGTACCGCATAACAAGAGCAGCAATACCGGCCCCCATAACACACTGTTGGCTTGTTGCACCAATTCTAACATTTTTCTTTTCCCCTCTCCTCTGCTTTTTGCAGAATAAAAAATAAAGAGCTGATAATTTATCAGCTCTCCGAAGAGTAGAACATCGCATTTAGCAGACCTCTGCCATCCGATTTTTCTATGCCCTGTCCTTTTGCCTGAGAGATTCATAAACAGTTTCCTATTTATGGTACACCTTCGGCGCTCCTAGATAGAGACTCTCCAGAGATAGTTGTCATTCAATAGTCCATTGACGACAACGTTATATACAGTATCACAGAATAATACAAAATGCAATATTATTTTGAAAAGTTTTATCATAATCCACTTTTTCTGCTTAATTATAAAAAATAAGTGCGTTTCAGAAATGCTATAAAAACACCTGTCAAAGAATCTTTGCGCCATGAATAATCCCCTTGTAAAAGGCTGCTTGCTTTCTTTTAGACATCCTCTCTTGTATAATAGTTTAAGTAGAATGAATATCTGAATAGGCTAATATCCACAGAAAGGGGAATGTATCATGAACAAGGAAATCAAATCGCAACGATTCGTAAAGAGCAGCAGTTAACACAGGAAAAATTCGGCGAACTGTTTCATGTTACTCGGCAAACAGTTTCAAATTGGGAAAACGAAAAAAGTTATCCGGATCTACAAACACTTGTCGATATAAGCAATCGGTTTGACATTTCTCTTGATACGTTATTAAAGGAGGATTCCAAAATGGTGGCAGCAATTGATAGAGAAAAAGTATTGGGTACACTGAAACGCGAAAAATCTATTATAGATTTTTTTACAGGCGCGGGGACCGGACTTGTTGCATCCTGCTTATTTTCGCCATTTTCAGCAAAACGGAGTGTAATCATTATGATCGGGCTTGTAATGATTAGCATTGGTTGGTATAAAAAAGCAAAGTACGATAAAACAGTATTCAAATATATGGCGGAGAATGAAGCTGATCAAAATTAGGATAGTAATCAACAAAATTTAAGAAAAATTGGAACCCACAACACCAGCACCATAAAAATAGGCAACCACCTGTCATGGGCAGTTGCCTATTATCTTGTAGTCAGCGGCTAAACCTGTCTGTCGCTAAATCTCTTCAATTTTTATCTCACTTTTATATTCCTGTACGCGTTCTCATTACTGTTTTACAAACACGCTGGCAGGTTGTTTGCATACTGGGCAAACAAAATCATCCGGCAGCGGTCCCTGGTGTACATACCCACACACAGAACATTTCCACTGTTCTCCTGTGCTTACAGCAGCTGCTTTCTTTGGTTTTACATCACTATGATAGTATGCATAGCTCATTGGCTCTTCCTGAGAGAGTACTTGCGCATCGGTCAGCTCGCATAAAAATAATGTATGGGTCCCGCAATCCATTTTGTTCACAACTTTAGCTGACAATACTGCACTGGTGTGTTTTGCCAGATACGGTACTCCTGCTCCGTCTGTCACAAAATCCTGTCCGCTGGTGTGGAACTTATCTGCTGTGCGGCTGCTCTGAAAGCCGAAATTGGCAATCAAATCCATATTGGCAGTCTTAGACAAAACCGATACGGTTAATTTTCCGCTCTTTTGAATCAATTCATTGGTGTAATTGTCCTTATTCAACCCTACGGCAATCTGCGCCGGGCTGCCAGTGATCTGCACTACTGTATTTGCCGTGCAACCTGCTGTCTTACCGTCCAGTTCTGTACCGATTACATATAATCCATACCCCAATTTGAAAAGTGCTGCTGTGTCCATATTCTTTTCCTCCTACGTAAATTATTTCCTACTGAAACTTACCCCATTAAAGCATTTCAAAAACATACCGTACAGGAAATTCCTCAGCATATTTTTTTAATTGACGAACCCAAGAGTCCAGCTGCGCCAGTTCCATCGTAATTGCAACGCGCGTTTCATGCTGTTCTTCTTTCGGATAGCGAAAATCCAAATGTAAATGAAATTCTAATATGATGGTGTGGTTGGTGCGTTCTGTCATGCACACATACAAGCTGGGATCCTCAAAATCAAAAAACCGGTTTTGCGCCACATCTTCCCCAATGGCCTGCAGCCAATCAATAAAACGATTTAATTCATTAGACAGAATTGCCGGAGCTTTTGCCTGCCACTGCGCCTGCGGCGTCTGTACTTTCAGAGAAATCATCAGCCAGTTTGCTTCAAAATAATTCTGTGCTACATCAGGATTTTGATATCCCTCTACCAACAACTCTATCTGGTTTTCTCCTGCCTGTCCAATATACATCACACAACACTCCCACGATACAAATTTCCAACACATACTATTATTGCCTTAATAAACGCGATTGTCAATGGGTTTCTCGCGTATCACCACTTTTTTCAGCAACATTGTCGCCTAATGATTTCCACGACAACAAAAACATCGTCGCTAAAATCAAAAAGGAGCCAATCCAATCCATATAATTGAAAACCAAATTTAAACCAATCACCGAGAAAAAGGCGGAAGCCAACGGCTCAATGCAAGCAAACAGGCTGGCATAGGTTGCACCGATCATCGTTACACTGACCAGATAAATAAAAAATGAGCCAAATGTAGCAAACAAAACAATAAATCCAACCATCAACCATGCCTGCCAATCCATGCTACCTGTAAAATCCCATACAGGGTGATAAAAATTTATTGCGATACCGCCGAAAAGCATACCCCAGCCCACAATCACCGGAGAACCCCAGCGCAGCTGCAAATTGCCGGGATACATTGTATAAAAGGCCATCGCTACCGCTGAAGTCAATCCCCAGATCAGAGCCTCTACCGTAATATTCAACGTATGAGGATCTCCATGGGTCACCAGCAGAAAAATTCCCACCACAGCCATTATAATCGCGACTATTTCCTTTTTCTTCGGCAGCGTTTTACTGGCCAATGCTGTATAGATGACAATGAGCACCGGGAACAGATACTGCAAAATCGTCGCGGTGGGTGCATTGGATTTGGCAATTGAGACAAAATAAGTGAGCTGTACCGCCATCAGTCCGAAAATTGCAAAAATAATCAGCCGCATGGTATCTTTGCGGTCCTGAAAAATGGCCAGCGTATCCTTTTTGCTGCGAGCAAAACAGATCAGCAGCATCAAGCTACCGGATACCAAAAGCCGCGTCGTAGTCAGCCATTCAGCGCTCAATCCTCTTTGCTGAAACAAAAACTGACCAAACACGCCAGAGAGCCCCCACAAAACACCAGGAATCAGCGCAAACAGTGCACCTATGATAAATTTTTTTCTTTCCATTTCTTTCACCTCTACTTATGATAGGGTTCTCCCTTCATGATGCGATAGCTGCGATATAATTGTTCCACCAAAATTAAACGCATGAGCTGATGGGGGAAGGTCAACTTGGAAAAGGATAACAACAAATCCGCTTGCTGCAAAATGCTCTTGTCCAATCCCAGTGAGCCGCCGATCACCATGGTGATATGGCTTTTCCCCGAAATCCCCAACTGCTCAATTTTTTCCGCCAGCTGCTCGGAGGTAAGCATTGTCCCTTCAATAGCTAAGGCAATAAGATAGGTATCCTCCTTGATATATTTATGGATGCGCTGCGCTTCTTTGGCCTTAATCTGTAATTCTTCCATTTCTGACGCACTATCAGGCGTTTGCTCGTCCGCTACCTCTATGATCTCTACTGTAGCATAACGCTGTAGTCTCTTCAAATATTCCGCAATGCCGTCCTTCAAATATTTTTCTTTCAGTTTACCCACTGTAATAATTCGAAATTTCAAATGATATCACTCCATTAAAATCTCTGCGTTTGCACAAAAGGAAAAATCTTCCTTTATACAACCTTTTTTCTTAATTTCCATACAAAAAGACGCAGCGTTTTATTGTATCATAAAAAGCCGCGCCTGCATGATTAAAATAATAATTCCGCACAAGCAGCGATTGTAGCTCCCAACGCAATGCAATATCGGGCTGCGCGAAAATTATTTTTACGGAAAAAAATCGGCGCAATCCCCAAAGCCAATACCAAAAAGCCTGCCACTTGACCTACAATCCTGCTGCCTGCACCATACAACTGCAATAATGCCGCCAGCACCAAATAAACCTGACACAGCAATAAAATGCTCTGCCGCTCTAAATACACCCCGCCATTGCGCAATGCAGCCATTACACAAAGCAAGCTGCACAATACAATCCCCAGCACCATTGCCAGCCCCAACATAGGATGCTCTGCAAAAGCGCCTGTCGCGATCATGGTTACAGCAAATACCTGATTCATTTTCATACTCCTTAAATTTCCCAACGTCCCTCAAAGGCACGCGCCAACGTCACTTCATCGGCATACTGAATATCGCCGCCCACCGGCAGTCCCTGTGCAATACGCGTTACCTTAATCCCCAAGGGTTTCAGCAGGTTAGCCAGATACATGGCCGTAGCCTCTCCTTCAATACTGGTGTTGGTCGCAATGATCACTTCTTCCGCAGGTTGGTTCTGCAACCGCTGCAGCAGCTCTTTCACCTTCAGCTGTTCCGGCCCAATCCCATCCATAGGTGAGATTGCGCCATGTAATACGTGATACAAGCCCCGAAACTCATTGGCACGTTCCAGCGCCAAAACATCTCTGGCATCCTCCACCACGCAAATAACAGAGGTATCTCTGTTTGGGTTCTGGCAAATCGGACAATATTCCTGATCGGTTAAATTATAACAGGTCTTACAATAATGAATTTTTTCTTTGGCATCTATGATGGCCTTTGCCAACAAACGCGCTTCTTTATCCGGCTGTTTCAAAATGTGAAACGCCAAACGCTGCGCCGATTTGCGACCAATACCTGGCAGCTTGGCCAATTGGTCCACCAGATTGCCCAATGCATCGGAATACTCGCTGTTCATTAGAATAGACCGCCCATACCGCCTGGCATTTTAATACCTGCTGTAAGCTTACCCATCTCTGTGTTCACCATATCCTGTGCCTTGCGCAGCGCTTCATTTACCGCTGCCATTACCAAATCCTGCACCATTTCCGGATCATCCGGGTCCAATACTTCCGGCTTAATCTCTACAGAAAGGACTTCATTGGCACCATTCACTACTACTTTCACTACCCCGCCGCCAGCTGTTGCTTCCACGGGAGTCTGTGCCAGTTCCTCCTGCATTTTGGCCATTTTCGCCTGCATTTGCTGCATCTGTTTCATCATTTTCTGCATATTTGCACCCATTGTAAAATTCCTCCTGAAAATAAAAATTTATATAAAATCTTTTCAAACATCACAAACATTTCAGTCTTTCCAACGCAAGCTGAGCGTCAAAATTGTTTTGCTGCATCTCAAACAATCTCAATGGGAACATCCGCGCCAAAAAGTTTTCTTGCTTCATCTTCCAGCGTCAATTCCTGCTTGATATGTCCTGCCTCATTTTCCAGCTCCACAAGCACCTGCGCCGGTTTGCCGGTCAATTCACTTACCGCCTGACTGATGATGCGCAAATTTTCTTCACGCCCTGCATTGTCGCAGTGAAATTTATATTGCTGCCCAAATCGTAAAATCAACGTGCCATTTTCAAATGCTGCAGGTTTTGCCGCACTCAAAAAGGCATGCAGTTTCACGCTTTTTACTTTCACTTTCGCCATCACTTCGGACCATTGCTGCAACAATTCTTCGCTGGCAATCAGCGGATGCACCTGCACAGCAGCCTGCTCCCCAGATGGACGTTCCTGTTTTTTGCTCTTTTCTGCTTTTCTTGGAGTCTGCGATGCTGCGATCGGTTCCGTTCCCTGCAGCATCAAATCCACAAATGCAGATTCCACTAAAATCTGTGGTTGATTGGAATAGCGCAACTCCTTTTCAGTCCCTGTCAAACAATGAATCATGCGTCCCAGAAATTCCAACGGAAGCGCGCTGGCCTGTTCCTTTGCTTTTTCGATATGCTCCTGAGATAATTCTATCAGCTCCACTTTAGGCGCTACCTTCAAAAGCAACAATTGACGGCAATACTGAATACAATCGCGCAGAATTTGCTTGATATCCTTTCCTTGTTGCAAAAACTCATTCAACGACAAAAAAAGCTGTTCATAATCCTGCTGCATCACAGTATCTACCAACGCCGCCGTAGCTTCCTCGCTCACAGTGCCCAGCACCATTTCCACATGTTCCAGCTCAATTCGCTGTCCGGCAAAGGCGATACATTGGTCTAAGACGCTGATGGCATCCCGCATACCACCCGCCGCTTTGCGGGCAATGGCGCTCAGCGCTTCTTCCGAGATTTCCACGCCTTCTTCCTGCACAATATCTGCCAGATGACTGCTGATCTCGGCTGTGTTAATTTTGCGGAAATCAAAACGCTGACAACGAGATAAAATAGTCAGCGGAATCTTCTGCGGCTCGGTGGTCGCCAGAATAAACAATACATGTGCCGGCGGTTCCTCCAATGTTTTTAACAGCGCATTAAAGGCCTCGTTGGTAAGCATATGTACTTCGTCGATAATATATACCTTACGCTTTCCCTGTGATGGCGCAAATCGCACCTTATCCCGCAGATCACGGATTTCATCAATGCCGCGATTGCTCGCCGCATCAATCTCCAGCACATCCAGGAAATTTTCTTCATTAATTGCCCTACAGTTGGCGCACTGGTTACATGGCTCCCCGTTTTGCAAATCTAAGCAGTTCACCGCTTTTGCCAAAATTTTGGCCGAGCTTGTTTTCCCGGTGCCTCTCGGTCCGCAAAACAGATACGCATGCGCTAAGCGTTCTGTGAGAATTGCATTTTTTAGCGTTGTGCTGATATGGTCCTGCCCCCGCACCTCTGCAAAAGTTTGGGGCCGAAACACACGATACAGAGCACGATAACTCATATCTGCACCTCTTTCCTTGTGAAGTTTAATCGTAACAAACATTATAGCATGTAACCGGTCCTTGAAACAAGAGTGCAAGCCGCCCAATACAAAAAATTATGCTGAACGCCTGTGTAATATCGAACAACCCATACCCCATCTTCGGTACAAAAGCAGCAGACGGAAGTATGCTAACATAGCTGGGAAAAAATTTGCATGATTTCTTGATGAATCTCTTCTATGGTGCGAATTTCATGATCGGCCACACAGTTGATCACATGCCATGCCTGATGCTGCACAATCGCTGTAGCATTTTCATAGGCCTGATAAAGATAAGCTTGGTCCTCTTCATGAATGTCATGAGTTAAACCTTGCTTTAAAGTGTTACGTTGCTGCCGCAGGCGCAAACTGTAAGCTGGTGGCATATCTAAAAAAATGACGCAGTCAGGACGGGGCAGACCAAAAATATCATATTCTAAATGAGACAACCATTGGATATAACGTTCTTTTTCAGCAGTATTTTCAATTTTTCCTGCCTGATGCACCAAGTTGGAGGTAACATATCTGTCGGCAATGATAATACCGCCATCCTCGTAAAAAGAATGCCAATCTGTGCGAAAAGAGGCAAATCGGTCCACCGCAAAAAAGACCGAAGTCGCATAAGCATTCACCGCCTGCGGATCAGTGCCGAATTCTCCGTTGAGATACATTTTAATCAGACTGGACGATGGGCTGTCATAATTGGGAAAGCTGATTTTGCGCACAGTTTTCCCTTCATTTTGCAGCGCCTGATACAGTAAATCAGTTTGTGTTGCTTTGCCGCTGCCGTCCACGCCCTCAATGACAAATAATTTCCCTTTCATAACAAAAACTCCCTTCTTTACTCTGCTATCACACTTACTGTTTCTTCATCACTGCCGCCACTGGCTTTCCAAAGTTCAACAATCTCCTGCGTAACCTGTTCCCCTGGCACCAGCAGAGGGATCCCCGGCGGATAGCGCAGGATAAACTGTCCGGCAACAGCACCGGCAGCATCTTTCCAAGCGATGTTCTTCTTTTTTCTGTAAAAAGCATCCTCCAAAGGATAAATCTGTTGCGGAATAGTACGACAATAAAAGCTGGGCAACGATACGCCGGATTTTCTTTGACTTAAACTGTATTGCTCCATGTCCTGCAAGGCAAGAAACAAACGCTCCGTCCATTGGGGCGTTGTCTGCAAAGGCAAGATGAATAGAATCCCTTTGTTATCATGCATTTCACTGTAGATAGCATGTTGCTGCCGCAAGTAAGTATCCATCTCCGCCCCACAAAGACGTTCCGATAAAATATACAGCTTAAAGGGGTCCTGCCGCCACCTTGGCTGCCACAATACATGCAATGTGGTAAACGCAGCGGCAATGCGACTGTGCAGAGCAAAAATTTCCTGCAGCGACTGCGCAATTTGCTGTTGGGCTTGTTGCCCCATATAGATACTGCCAGCTTCTAAAGAAGCCATGAGCAGATAGGACGGCGACGTAGTTTGCAGCAGACTGAGAAAGGATTCCGGCGATGGTCCATTGTAAGCGGCACTCACCAAAAGCGCGCTGCCCTGGGTGAGTACTGGTAAGGTTTTGTGCCAGCTCTGTACAACCAAGTCTGCGCCTGCATCCAACAAAGACGGAGGCAATACCTGGTGAAAGTGTAGATGGGAGCCGTGAGCTTCATCTACAATTACAGTGATATCATGGGCCTTGGCAAATTGCACACAGGACACATTGTCGGCAGTAATCCCCTGATAGGTAGGGTTTACCAAAATGAGCCGCTTGCAATTTGGATATTGAGTTATGTAGCGCTGCAGCGTATCTACAGAGACACCCAAGGGCAAACCAGTGGCTTCATCTAATTCCAACGGCAAATAAATAGGCTGCGCATGTGCCAATAATAGACTATGATACACGGACCGGTGTACATGACGGGGAACAAACACCTGCTGCTGACTGCAACTGGCCATAATCGCCGCCTGTAATCCCGCTGTGGTCCCGTTGACTAAATAAAAACAGCGCGCCGCGCCGAAAATGTCTGCGGCCTGTTGTTGACTTTGAGCGATGCAATCGCTGGAAAAATGTAGATTGTCCAGTCCATCCAATTCGGTATAATCGTAAGAGGCAAACCGGTCGCCCCATGCTTCTCTGAGAGGCAACGGCAAAAACACGCCGTTTTTGTGTCCCGGCGTATGACAGGACAGAGGATTTTGCGCGTGCAGTGCCTGCATGCGCTGCCACAAGTATGGTATATAGGATGTCGTCATTGCTGATTGCTCCAATCTATGCTGAGAAAAACGTTGCCTGCATTAGACAAAAAGGTTATTCGCTCATTTTTTCTGCAGCTTGGTTTTAACTTATTTCACGTATCTTTAAGAGTATAACACCGGCTTGGGTTTGTAAATATGTTTTCAAAATGTTTCACGTGAAACATTCGCAATTTTTTATGCTGATTATTCGGAAAAAACAATTTGAAATAAAATGTTTTTCATTGCTGTGACAATGAAAGAATAGAAACACACAAACAGATAAGTTATTGACATATATCAGAAAAGTGTTATAATAAGTGCATAAACGATATATGTCAGAAATATAAGGAGGTGCACCATACATTGCCAAGACCCAGAAAATGGCGCAAAGTGTGTTGTCTGCCGAACAATAATCAATTTGGCCCGCTGGGCACCTGCGTAGATTCGGAGTCTATGATTCAAATGACGGTGGACGAGTATGAAACCATCCGTCTGATTGACTTGGAAGGGATGAACCAGGAAGAATGTGCCAACCATATGAACATTGCACGCACTACCGTACAAGGAATCTATGTGGAGGCGCGGCATAAGTTGGCGTTAGCACTGGTGGAGGGTCGTATCCTGTACATTGAAGGCGGCGACTATCATTTATGCGACGGACAAAACGGTTGCTGCCATAAAACAGGCTGTCAGAAGGATAGAATGCGGCAGTTAGCGCAGCAGCAAGCAGAGCGAGAAAGCAGAACAAACTGAACAAAAATAAACTCAAAAAACAAAAGGAGCGAGTATGTTATGAAAATTGCAATTCCAGTAGAAGATAACCAGACAGAAATTTGTCCATCCTTTGGACGTACCAGTATGTTCTTGATTTATGATACCGAAACAAAAGAAAAAAAATATCTGGACAACAGCGGTATCGCAATGCAGGGCGGTGCGGGCATTAAAGCGGCTCAGGTAATCGTAGACGAAAAAGCGGAAGTACTGTTGGCGCCCCGTTGCGGTGAGAATGCCGCCAAGGTGCTGCAGGCCGCCGGTATAAAACTATATCAGAGCGAAGGACTGTCAGTTGACGACAATCTGCAGGCTTTCCAACAGGGCGCTTTGCAGGAATTAACAGATATTCATCCCGGATTTCACGGACACGGAGGCAATTAAAATGAAAATTGCAGTGCTCAGCGGAAAAGGCGGCACCGGAAAAACATTGGTTTCAGTCAATCTGGCAGCAGTAGCGGAACGCGCCGCTTACTATGATTGCGATGTGGAAGAACCCAATGGCCATCTTTTCCTCAAACCGCAGGATATCAAAGAAACGACAGTATTTATCAAATCTCCTGAAGTGGATGCAGACCGCTGCAACGGCTGCCGTCAATGCATTGACTTCTGCAAATTCAACGCCATCGCCGCGATCGGAGATAAGGCTGTTGTCTTTCCCGACGTCTGCCACCCTTGCGGCGGCTGCATATTGGTATGCCCGCAGCAAGCTGTCAAGGAAACAAAACGCCCCATCGGAAAAATCATGCACGGCAATTCAGGTAATGTACAGGTTATCAGCGGCATGCTGAATATGGGAGAAGAGTCTGGTGTCCCTATCATCCGAACAATGTTGCAGGACATGAAAAACAATACCACACCATTACAGATCATCGACTGTCCGCCGGGCAGCGCCTGTGTGGTTATGGAGAGCATTCTGGATGCAGATTTCTGCATTTTGGTGGCAGAGCCTACCGTATTCGGCGTGCACAACTTAAATATGGTATATGAATTAGTACAGATTTTCCATAAACCCTTCGGCGTAGTATTAAACAAATGTCTGGACAGTGAAAACCCGGCAGAACAATTCTGCATTGCCCATGACATCCCGATATTAGGACGGATTCCTTTCGATGGGGAACTGGGACATCTAAATGCCAATGCACAGATTATCAGTAAGGTAAATGAAAAATATGGTCAACTGTTCCGTGAAATATTAGAGCAGATTAAGGAGGCGGCGAACAATGAAGCATCTGTTAATCCTGAGCGGTAAAGGAGGCACCGGAAAGACAACGGTAGCCAGCGCATTTATCAAGCTGGCAGAGGCACAGGCCTTTGCCGATTGCGATGTAGATGCGCCCAATCTGCACCTGGTCACGCAATGCGACGCACCGCCAGAAAAAGAAAATTATTATGGACTACCCAAGGCGCGCATCAATCCGCAGGCCTGCGTAAAATGTGGCAGCTGCCTGTATCATTGCCAATTTCACGCCATCGAGAAAACAAACGGACAGTATACCGTGAATCCCTTCGCCTGCGAAGGATGCGGCGTATGCGATTATGTGTGTCCAGCCAACGCGATCCAAATGGAAGAACAATTGGCCGGTGAAATGCAGCTTTATCAAAATGACAGCAATGTATTTTCCACTGCCCAGCTGAAAATGGGCAGTGGAAATTCTGGTATGCTGGTTACCCAGGTGAAAAAGCGCATGCGCCACGCGGCAAAAGATGCGCCTTTCGCCATTATTGACGGTTCGCCGGGGATTGGCTGTCCGGTAATCGCCTCACTGTCCGGTGTGGACATGGCGCTGATTGTTGCAGAGCCATCCGTATCAGGCATCAGTGATTTAGAGCGGATTGTTCACACCGCAGAAATTTTTCAGGTATTGACTGTGGTCTGCGTGAATAAATTCGATACCAACGTAGAAAATACAGATAAGATTGAAGATTTTTGTTATCGGCGAGACATTCCTTTTGTGGGGCGCATTCCATTTGATTTGGAGGCGGTACAGGCTATCAACAGCGGTCAGACTATTGTAGACCGTGATTGCGCTGCTGGTGAGGCTATGAAGAAAGTTTACGACAACACAATGGCAATCTTTCACGCCATCACAAAATAATCGAGCTACAATAAAAAACGGTACAATAAAGGAGCGAACGAGTTATGTCAGAAAGTTGTAATCATAATTGCGGAAGCTGTGGAGATTCCTCCTGCGGAGAACGTCAGGAAGGCCCCAGCTACGAACCCCTCAATGAATTCAGCAGTGTAAAAAAAGTGATTGGCGTAGTCAGCGGAAAAGGCGGCGTAGGCAAATCGCTGGTCACCTCATTATCTGCTATCGCTATGGCGCGCAAAGGTTATAAGACTGCAATCTTAGACGCGGACATCACTGGGCCGTCTATTCCGAAAATTTTCGGTATTCACAGCCAGGCTACCGGCACCGAACAGGGCATGATTCCTAAAACCACTCTAGCCAACGGTATCAAGCTGATGTCCACCAATCTATTGCTGGAGCACGACACAGACCCTTTGGTATGGCGCGGACCAGTAATTGCCAATGCAGTCACACAGTTTTGGCACGATGTGCTTTGGGGCGAAGTAGACTATATGTTTATCGACATGCCGCCAGGCACAGGAGATGTGCCCCTCACAGTATTTCAATCACTGCCGGTGGACGGCATTCTGATTGTCACCTCACCGCAGGAGTTGGTTTCCATGATCGTGACCAAAGCCGTCAAAATGGCAGAAATGATGAACATTCCTGTACTGGGCCTGGTAGAAAATATGTCCTATTTCCATTGTCCAGATAACGGCAAGGACTATCAGATTTTTGGCGACAGCCACATCGATGAAATTGCCCAGACCTATCATTTGGATGTATTGGCGAAGCTGCCCATTGACCCAGCTATTGCCGCCCATTGCGACAGTGGTGAGCTGGAACATCTGGAATTTAACTGGATGGACGGTGTCGTGAACAAATTAGAGCAATTGCTGTAAAAAACAAATCAATTCATAATAAAAAAAGAATGGGAGTGCATGAAAATGAAAAGAATTGCAGTCGCTTGTGAAGGAGAACAAGTTGCCCAACACTTTGGGCATTGTGCCAAATTTATGTTTTTTGATACAGAAGAAAATGCAATTGTAAAATCGGAATCCGTAGCAAATCCAGGACACAAACCAGGCTTTCTGCCCAATTTCTTAGCAGACAACGGCGCTGTTGTTGTATTAGCTGGCGGTATGGGCGGCGGAGCTGTAGACATTTTTCAACAACGCAATGTAGAAGTTGTGACCGGTGCCAGTGGAGATGCGCAGGCAGCAGTACTGGCTTATCTGCGGGGCGAACTCAAATCAAACGGCGCTGTTTGTCACGAACATCAGCATCATGATGAATGCGGCGAACACTAAGTGAACACTTTATAAAGATATGAGAAAGGACTGTCACAAAACGTATAACAAGCGTTTTGAGGACAGTCCTTTTTGTAGTTCTGTAACAATTAGTCAAATAAATTTCCGCGGATAATAGTCTGATCCCGTCTTGGACCTACAGCCACAATCTTCACAGGCACGCCGGTTAATTCTTCAATGCGCGCTACATAACGCTTTGCATTTTCTGGCAGTGCCTCAAAGGTGGTGCAGCCGGAAGTATCAGTCTTCCAACCAGGCAACTCTTCGTAAACCGGTTTGCATTCAGCCAGCTTTTTCAGACTGGTCGGGAAGTGTACCACTTTTTCACCATTGCATTCATAATGTGTGCAGATTTTTACTGTTTCCAATGTATCCAACACATCCAGCTTCATGAGTGCAAATTCATTGATGCCGCTCAAGCGAATTGCATAGTTGAGCATCACCATATCAATCCAACCGCAACGGCGGGTACGACCAGTAACAGTACCAAATTCGTGACCGATTTTCTGCAGTGCAGCACCGGTCTCATCAAATAATTCTGTAGGGAATGGACCCTCCCCAACACGAGTTGTATAGGCTTTGATAATACCCAGAACATTTTTAATATTGGTCGGCCCAATGCCAGCACCTACGCAAGCATAGCTGGCAATAGGATTGGAGCTAGTTACATAAGGATACGTACCGTGGTCGATATCTAATAACGTGCCCTGCGCACCTTCAAATACTACATTGTCGCCCTTTTGCAGCGCTTCTGATACTAAAACCGAAGTGTCCGCTACATACTGACGCAACTGGTCTGCATAATCGCAGTATTGATTATAAACATCTTCAAATTGGAACGGTTCGCCGCCGTACAATTTGACAATGAGGTCATTTTTGGCAGCCAATACTGTTTTCAGCCGTTCGGCAAATACCTCTTTGTCCATAAGATCGGCAATGCGAATCCCCACGCGAGCATATTTATCCATATAGCAGGGACCAATACCATTTTTGGTCGTCCCGATTTTTTTGTCGCCTTTGGCAGCTTCCTCATAGGTATCAATGGCAATATGATAAGGCATGATCACATGTGCCCGTTCACTCACACGCAGCTTGCTGGTATCTACACCTTTGCTTTGCAGGTAAGCAATTTCCCCCAACATCACTTTTGGATCTACTACGACACCGTTACCGATCACGCAGGTTTTTCCCGGATAAAGAATCCCAGAAGGAATCAAACGCAATTTGAATTCTTCATCGCCTACCACAACGGTATGACCGGCATTATTGCCACCCTGATACCGCACAATCGTAGAGGCCTGCTCTGCTAAATAGTCCGTAACTTTCCCTTTTCCTTCATCGCCCCATTGAGCGCCCAATAATACTAATCCTGCCATAGTGATTGACAACCCCTTCAAATATATTGTGTGCTACAACATAGAATGGCGTTTGCACACTGTAGTTCTACACGCAAAAAATTACGCAAAATAGGGTAAAACTATATTGCGTAACGGGATACTTTGGCTATACATATTCCCTTACAATGTTATCAGGAAACAGCGCGAAAGTCAATTATTTTGTTTGCGAAAGCACCAGACTGCTAATTGTATTGCTTAATGCGACAAACTCCGCAACGCTCAACGTTTCACCGCGACGCGCAC
>DKVF01000024.1:24616-29352 GCA_002491065.1 Peptococcaceae bacterium UBA7185 | reverse complement strand
TTTTCAGCGCATTGTTCAACGTTTTGCGTCGCTGACCGAAAGCGGCTTTTACCAAACGATGAAATAATTCCTCATCATCGGCAATAAGCGGCTTTTTCTGCCATGGCTGAATATCTACCACCGCAGAATCTACATCAGGCTGAGGAATAAACATCTGACGGGGCACAACAAATGCGTTGCGCACATTACCGTAATAATGAAGAGAAACTGTGATGGCACCATACTCTTTTTTACCCGGCAGCGCAATAAAGCGTTCCGCCACTTCTTTCTGCACCATAATGACAATGCGGTCAATCGAAAATCCCTGCTCGAGAAAATGCATCACCAGCGGCGTCGTGATATAATAAGGCAAATTCGCTATCACTTTGCAGCGATGCGGTGTACCCAGCTTTTCCTCAACTAACTTATCTATATCAATCTGCAGCGCGTCCCCCTGTACCAGATAAAAATTATCAAAACCCTCCATTGCCTCTTCAATAATGGGCAGCAACTCTGTGTCAATCTCAATAGCAATCACTGCCTTGGCCTGTTTTGCCAACGCCTTGGTCAGCGTAGCCGCACCGGGACCAACTTCAATAATCACATCATCGAGGCCCACCTCTCCCGCATCCACAATCTTTTGCAAAAGATTTCCATCGGTGATAAAGTTTTGACCAAATTTTTTCTTGAATTTGAAATTGTGTTTTTGCAATGTATCTTTTAAATTCATAACAGCGCCTCGACTTCCTCATGGGGGATTTGATAACTGTTCAATTTTTTTACCAGTTGTTTCGCGTTGCAATGCCCAATAGACAAGGCATCGCACAGTGCAGCGCGGCGAATGGCACTGTCAGGCAGACCAGCTAATCCCCATTGAACTAAATCATTTAAATCATAAAGAATTTCATATTGCTGCTGCTCCGCCTTTGCCGCGCGCAGAGCACGCAAAATAGCTTCCGGAGACGCATACTCCACACCCAATTTGCCCGTTTTGGGGCAGCGGCCCTCTTCTTTTGTGATATATGCATGTTTGCAGTTGGGCACATGCTCCTTCAAAATATGGCGAATCTTTCCGCCGGGAAAGTCCGGGTCCGTAAAGACAATCACGCCGCGGCGCTCTGCAAGTCTTTTAATTTCTTCTATTTTCGCCGCAGTAAGCCCTAAGCCAGTGGTAATCAAAATATCCGCTTCCACCGCCTTGCGCAAAGCGCTTACATCATCCTTACCTTCCACCACAATGACTTCTTTAATTTTTGGTTTCACAGTTTCCTTCATGAATCACTGCATACCCTTTCTATGTGTATTTTTAATCGTAAATTTCATATGATAGTTTATTATAACCTATTCTGGCATGTTGGCAAAGAAAAAAATGACTGCTTCAGAGAAAATATGCTATAATAAGAAAATATGACTTTATAGACAGCATAACAGCTGATGGCAAAAAGGGGGCTTGGTCATGTTAGATTTTTTCATAGAACATCACTTGTTAATTTTTGAATCCTACTGGCTAACTGCTTTAATCACACTGGTGATTGCCACTACCATCTCTTTGGAAAAACGAGATCCAGCGAAAACGTTATGCTGGCTGTTGGTTTTATTTTTGGTGCCTGTGCTTGGTATTGTATTTTATTTACTATTTGGAGAAAACCTTCGCGGCAAACGCTGGAGTAAAAATCGGAAAAACGTTCAAGAGTTTTTGGAATCCGATGAAGCAAAAGAAATATTCCATCCGGAGAATCTGGAAACTCTAAATAAATTATCCGAAGAAAATATTTATTTTGATGTGTTGGATAAAAGCATTATGCATCTTGTAATGCGCTCCGGCACAGTGCCTATTACTATTCACAATAAAATTGATATTTACACCGACGGTCGGGATAAATTTGCACAGATGATGGAAGATATCCGCAACGCAAAGGACCACATTCATCTGGAGTACTTTATTATAAAAGACGGCGAATTGGCTCGTCCGCTGCGGGAATTGCTTATTGAAAAAGCGCAGCAGGGCGTGGAGGTGCGCATCCATTATGACGATATCGGTTCTTGGCGATTGTATCTGAATCCAATGTTTATGCACGGTCTGCGCGCTGCCGGCGTGGAAGCCAAGACTTATGTACAGGCGCGTTTTCCCTATTTGCACCGCAAATTGAACTACCGCAATCACCGCAAAATTTGTATCATTGACGGAAAAATCGGTTATATCGGCGGTTTAAATATTGGCGATGAATACGTCCATGGCAGCAAAAAATTCGGCTATTGGCGGGATACCCATCTGCGCATTGAAGGGCCTGCTGTATATGCGCTGCAAACAGTGTTCATCACTGACTGGCTGACATTAAGCGGTAAAAGATTAATCAATGCCCGTTATTTTCCTGTCGTGGACACCACATTGGGCACAAGTATTGTACAGATTGCTGTTTCCGGTGCTGATTCTGAAAATCAAACTATCTATGAAGCCTATTTTTACGCAATCGCGCAGGCGCGTGAAACAATCTATATCGAGACACCTTATTTTGTGCCTGATGAAGCGCTTCTGACTGCATTAAAAACAGCATCTCTTTCCGGCGTGGACATTAAAATTATTTTTCCCAGCGTTGCAGATCATTTTATGGTATATCATGCGTCCCAGTCTTATTTGGAGCAAATCATGAATGTAGGAGCCGAGGTGTACTTTTACGATAAACAGCCAAGCCCTTCTTTTATTCATTCCAAGATGGTTTTGGTGGACCATGAGGTAGCATCGGTGGGTACAGCCAATATGGATATCCGCAGCTTTATGATTAACTCGGAAATCAATGCCTTTATCTACGACAACAAGACAATCAATCAATTATATAAAATTTTTGAACAGGATTTGCTGGATTCGCGCCGTGCTACGCCCGAGGAATTTTGCAACAAAAAATTGGGGCAGCGTATCGTGGAATCCTTCTGCCGGTTATTCTCACCATTGCTGTGATATCACAGCAACGGTGAGCTCTGGTGCTATCAATGGCAGGTACAGCCCCTTCATCTGTTGTTAACCAGCTCTGTCGGATTTGTAATTTAAGATAATCTTTAATATTGATATCTTTTTCTATACTTTATAAACATAATGCTAGACAAACAAATTGCCGCAAATTCCGCAACGGGTGTAGCCAACCATACGCCTGTTACACCCCAAATTACAGGAAGTATCAGCATAGCTATAACCATAAATACAAAAGAACGACAAAAAGCAAGCACAGCAGAAATAACTCCATTGGATAATGCCGTAAACATTCCGCTTACAAATACATTAAATCCAATAAAAATGAGCGCAAAGGAACAAATGCGGTTTCCTGTGATTGCCAATCCATAAACCGGGTTATCTGGACAAGCAAATACCGATACAAGTGGTTCCGTAACCGCAAGGGAAATAACCAATGTGACAACGGCAATGACACTAGTAATCCTCAAACTCATTCGCACTAACTTTTTCAACTTTTCATGATTTTGTTCACCATAGTAAAAACTAATCATAGGGGCAATACCGTAAGTATATCCTGTATATAGGGAAGTTGCAAACATCAGCATATACATAATAATGGTAATCGCTGCCACACCATTTTCACCTACGTATTTTAACATTGTCCAGTTGAACATCATGGTCACAATACCTGTCACCAATGCGGTTGCCATTTCCGAGCTTCCGTTTGTTGCTGCATGGAACAAAGTTTTGAAGTGACATACCGGTTTTACAAAATGAAGCATATTATTCTTATTGGAGAACATTACTATACCCACAACCGCCGTTACAGAATATCCTAAACCGGTTGCGATAGCCGCTCCTGCAATACCAAGATTCAACACAGCCATAAGCACATAATCAAGTGCCATATTCAAAATACCGCCTGCAATGGAGCAAATCATAGACAAAGCAGATTTTCCGACAGCAATCATATAGAGAGTGAAATTATTCATCAAAAGGGTTGGAATGACAAAAATCAAATACCGGCTCAAATAAAGATGACAATAAGAAAACACTTTTGACGACAGAACCATACTTTTAAAAAGTTCGTCCATTATAAGATAGCCCAAGTTGGACATGAGAAACCCTACGATTATGTTAATAATAATTAAAAAAGTGAAATCTTCGTTTGCTTCTTTCGTTTTTTGTTGCCCCATTTTTTTCATAATGACCGCACTTCCACCTGTGGCAAGCATGGTAGAAACTGCTGTTACCAACGCAATGATAGGAGCTGTTAAATTCACAGCGGATAAAGCGTCTGTTCCTATCAAATTAGAAACAAACAAGCCATCTACCATTGTGTAGAAAGACATAAATACGGTCATAACAATCGTTGGAATGGCAAACTTCATAACATTCCTTAATGTGACAGGCCTGTTGTACGCATTTTCACTTTTCATATTAAAAATCCTCCTTGTTTTTTCTGGCTTATTGCATATAATAAACCGTACAGTAACTGTACGGTCAAGGGGGATTTTAAGAATGTTGAAAGAAGAAAAAATGCTGTTTACGATTGGACAATTTGCCGATTTGCATGAAATCAATAAAAAAACTCTAATGTGGTATGATGAAATTGGTTTGCTAAAACCCGCCTGCATTAAAGAAAATGGCTACCGCTATTACAGCTATCAGCAAAGCGCCACACTGGAAACTATTTTATTGCTACGTGAACTAAATGTATCTTTGGATGAGATCAAGTTTTTTATAGAACATCGCACCATTGACAGCTTTGATCATCTTTTGAAAGAAAAAAGGCTCTACGTCAAATGTT
>DKVF01000024.1:11604-24402 GCA_002491065.1 Peptococcaceae bacterium UBA7185 | reverse complement strand
CCAACATTTATTGTAGAACCAGAAAAAATTGCAGAATTAAACCAGACGATTTCCCATTTAAAATCCATACAAAAGATTTTATCCAATCACCAACGTAATATAGAAATGCTGTGTTCTTTGGATATATCCACCATTAGCTTTGTGCAAAAACAAAGTTGCTATCTTGTGTCTGTTGATGTAAGTACAAATACGTCTTTTGAAAAAGAGATTGGACAAGTCATTGCCGAAACAAAAAAATATCAGCTTCATCGCTTGCATGATGCTTCTTATGGCTCAATGATTCCTGTTGAAAATCTTTTACAGGGAAAATTTGACGAGTATACAGCCCTTTACATTGAAATGCCCTATCCAATATCCAAAAAAGGACTTCACTTGCAACCCGCCGGAACTTATCTTCGTGCTTTCTGTAAAGGAAGCTGGGATAATATCTCTGATAAATATAAAGAAATCCTTGCTTATGTAGACAAACAAGGACTTTCATTATACGGCTTTGCCTATGAAACAGGTATCAATGAACTTGTCATTGACAGTATTGATGAGTATATCACACAAATTGAAATACCCGTTAAATCAGAATAGTAAGGTGACAGTACGTTAGGATTTCTCTCCTGGTTACTCACTTGGTTTTATTATTCTATTTGACTTTCCATATATATCGCCAATATTTCAAACTTAATATAATGGCGCAGATTGCAGTAACAATGTCTGCAAGAAAATAATTTACTCCAATTTGTTCCAGTGAAATGATATGTGGTAAAAAGAAAATGGAAAAAATCATAACAAGACCAATCACTAAAATTGCTAACCAATAATAGTGTACCATACAGCCCCGAAGAATAGCCATTCCAACCAGCGTTTATTAGTGCCACAGCTCCCCAACGTCCAAAAAGCATTTTGGAATTTCGTTGCTTGTCATCACATTTTTGTGTCTGTACATCCCGTTCCTCGGCATACTTTTTAGTGTCAATAAGTTCTGAAATGCTCATTTCAAACAATGACGCTAACTCTGCTAAATTAGCCACTGTTGGCTCACTCTTTCCTGACTCCCATTTTGCAACAGCTTGTCGGCTAATCCCCAACTGGTCTGCTATGTTCTCTTGAGACATTTTAGCTGTACGCGTCTTTCCTTAATATTCTCGCTTAGTGCCATGCTATTCCCTCCTTTCACTGAAATTATAACTTAAATCTCTGGTTACGTGTTATCAACTATTACGCAACCAATAGTTGCACAAGCAAAACAACACTAACGATTACCACGGAAACTCAAGGCAATAAGGGTTGAACGCTAGTTGTCTTTGTGCTATACTTTACGCCAAACTAGAATTTGTGAGGGAAAAATATGCTTAGAATAAGACCATATAAAGCTTCGGATGCAGATACGATATTATCATGGTGTCAAGATGAAAAAACATTTTATCAATGGAGTGCAGGTATACTCGGCAATTATCCTATAACACAAAATGAATTTTGTGCTGTGGAATCTCTAATGCCATTTACTGCATTTGACGAAACAGGACTTGTTGGTTTTTTTACACTAAGAAACCCTAATGAATCATTGGATGAATTACGCTTTGGATTTGTTATTGTAAATCCTCACAAGAGAGGAAAAGGCTATGGAAAAGCTATGCTCCAGTTGGGTCTAAAATTTGTATTTGAGATATATGGAGCAAAAAAGGCATCACTGGGTGTTTTTGAGAATAATCTTTCTGCGTATTACTGTTACAAAGCAGTCGGTTTTCGTGATGTAGTTCTTGATACAACAGAAAAATATTGTATTCTGGGTGAAGAATGGAAATGTAAAGAATTAATTATGAAAAATAGATAAATTCCGGTTTGTCGAAATAGTTGGCATTTGCTGTCATAGTTCATTCCTAAAAAAGTTAAAGGCAAGACGAACCGCAATGGTTGGCCTTGCCCTTTTTATACTATGTAACCCACTATGACACCTTCAAAGAAAATATTTGCAGGATAGGAGAATATTAATAATTAAGTTCCTTGCCGCAATAAGGACAATACTCTCCCCTGCTTCTGTCAAGGTATCTGCCACAATACGAGCATCTATAGCAAGCAATACGAAAAACAATATCCCCAATTAATAATGTGATTCCTAGGATTGCCAAAAGTTTTATTTCAGAAAGGGCACCGATTGCCCCCAAAGCTGCTCCGGCAGCAAGAATAAGTAAAGAATACAGATGTACCCGTTTAGGCGACATTTTTTTCATAATCAGTCCTCCCCCTCAATTTATATTTGCCAATAAAAACATTATAATGCAGTACACACTGAAAAACAATTGTTTCTTAGTGGGTACTGCATTATGACAAGTTGCCTATTTTAATATCTCCAGTCTTTTTCACATCAATTATATTGACGATTGATTCACGCATGTTCGTTTTTCTTTTTATCATTACGTTTCAGAAAAGACTTTTGCGCGCCCTGTATAATGGTGTCATTCGGCTTGATTGCGCCAAGCAGCAAAGGAGAATGCTTGTCATGATATTTGTAGTTTTCAAATGCTTTCTGCGGGTTTTTATTTGCATAGCAGTATTTACAGCCATTCATACAGGTATCATAAGCTCCTATATCCCGATTCTCGATACATTGACAACCCTCCCGGGCACCTTTATGTTTTAAATCTTTAAAAACAATCCCGTTGGCACTACCCAAAATATCAAGAGTTATACAGCCGGAAGGATAGATGTCATAACGAGAAAAATCTCCGTTTTTTCCGCAGGTCTGAATGTGCATGCCATATTTTTGTGCGACGGCGCCCAACCCCTGCGCCAGCGTGTCCATATCCTGTTCGCACAAGGGAATAATCTCCGGCATATTGTATTGCACTTTTTTATACATTTCCACAAAGTTGAAAACGCAGCGGTCTATATAAGGGACTAATACTTTGGTCATACGTTCAAAGGTTTTCAAATGCCGCTCAATAGTATATTCCTTTGTCAGCAAGATAGGGTCGTATCTCCAGGCGACACGCTGCTTTCCTACCATTTCCGATAATTTTATCAAAGTTTCCATACTTTCCTCTATGCTTGGGACGCCAGGCTCGATGTCCTTTCCGTAAGCGGTAATCGTATAGTGAAAATAGGTAGGAAACCGGTCTGTAATCTCATGCAGGCGCGGCAGAATAGGTTTGTAATTTTTTGAGCAAAAAACAACGCAATCCACCGTGTCCGGGTTCAATTCATAACGTGTCACTTTGTTTGGAAATAACGGATTGCGCGATAGTACATAGCCTTCTGAAAAGCGATTCAAAAGCCATTCCGTATAATACTGGACGGTATCTGTCCGAGCCCCTGTGTTGATGATCATTTTTCTACCTCCATTCTACTGTTTCCCGACATTTCATCATGCGCTTTCTTACTTGATTTTATCACATACAACTTTCTATAAAAACTACTTACCATATAGAAAATTCATTTTTATTTTCTGCATAAAATCAAAAATGCCATGCAATGAATAAAACTCTTGCATAGCATTTTTTGCGCCATTTACCTTACGCAAATTATGATTATGACATTTTTTCTTTACAGACACCACTTCTTTTATCTACTGTCTTTTACAACAGAATCGTATCCAAGTCATCGGGCACATAAATTCCGCCGGAAAAATATTGCCGCGCTTCTGCGGTATAAGCTTCTTTACGCAATACCAATTGATGATCCTCAGTGTGATGCAAAATAAGATTTTGCGCGCCCAGCTGCGCCGCGCAGCAGGCAGCATCTTTTACAGTGCTGTGCTGAATGCGATGAGGATGAAACTGCTCCTCCTGACTCTCTAAGCACAGCGCTTCGTGCATCAAATAATGCGCGTTAGCTGCATAAGACGCACATTCCTCCCGATAAGGCTCGTCTCCTAGATATACCAGAGATTTTCCGTTTTGCAGCGTCACTTTTACCCCATACTGCATCGTTTTCTTGCTATGGGT
Source organism: Peptococcaceae bacterium UBA7185 (assembly GCA_002491065.1). Lineage (GTDB taxonomy): Bacteria > Bacillota > Peptococcia > Peptococcales > Peptococcaceae > UBA7185. The sequence goes on along the minus strand of DKVF01000024.1, from coordinate 20,467 downwards.
GTCAAAAAATACGGTATGCCTTCCTAAAATATCAAACGCCAAGCCATCGCACAAATCATGAAAAATAATTTTCTCACCAAACAGCAGCAATAAACGCGGCGGCAGCATAAATCGGCACATTTGCAGCAGTCCTTCGGCAATATCCTTATGGCAGTACAAATGCAGCTCGCCCTGATATGAGCCCCGCTCCATACTATGCCCAATAAAACGAATCATCCATACTGCACCCATCACATGGTCCGTATGACAATGGGACAAAAAGATATGATGTATCTGCTCTACGCCAATTCCGGCACGCTCCAAATTGGTAAGCACACCGCTGCCGCCCCCGGTGTCTATCATAAAATACTCCTGCCCGCAGGATAATGCAAAACATGTCGTATAACATTTTGTGGCCACGGCATATCCCGTGCCCAATGCTGTAAGCTGTTCCAAAAAAATTCCTCCTATCCGCAAATTTTTATAAAGCAATCTTCAAGATACGATACCCGTTCTGCTTCTCGCAAATCGTTTTACTTCACACCACGACAGGGAACCGATGAGCGCATTAGTAGAAGCCATCCTAGAATACTAACGATGCCTGTCAGACAGATCATAATTCCCAGACCAGCCACAATATTGCCCCACATCGCAGCACACATCATCCCTATACTTCCTAGAACGGTTGCCACACCATTAATCAGCGAAGACGCCGAACCTGTATCTCCACTTTGCTGGTCCAACATAATGTTGGTGCCAAAGGGACGGGTAATGGTGCCGACTAAAGAGAAAGGGGCAAAACCCAGCCAGAACAGAAATGGCGCATTACCGCCCAACACTACAATAAAAATACCGCAAATGGCATACAGAGCAAAACAAGTCAAGGCAAACTTTTTCTTGTCAAACCCGGTCATAAAACGCACATACAGCATCGGCCCAATCATAGACAGCGCTGCATTGGCGGCAAAGAAATAACTGTACAGTTGTTCAGACAACCCGAACACATCTACATAAATATAAGAGGACATTGCGATGTATCCCATAAAAGCTAAATTGTACAGAGAGAAAATAATACAGGGAACCAAGAAGCCAATATTTTTGCCCACTGCAACCAGTCTGCCCAGAGAGCCTAAAACCGTTCCTTCATAACGTTCTTCATCAGACAATGTTTCCTGATATAAAAAGGCCAATAATAAACAAAGTAATCCCACTACTGTTAATACAATAAAGGAACCTCGCCAGTCAGTAAACTGTAACAAAATCGCCCCTAAAACCGGTGCAATCATTGGTGCCAAGCCGGCAACAGATTGCACGATGGCTAAAATCGTTTCCCGCTGCTTGCCAGAAAAACAGTCTTTAATCAGCGCCATGGAAACCGCCGTAATAGCGCCCGCGCCAATGCCCTGTACAATACGAGCAGCAATCAGCATATATACATTAAGCGAGACAGCACACGCTGCGCTGGCAAATACATAAAAAATAGTGCCGATGAGCAGAATTTTTTTACGACCGTATTTATCACTCATAGGACCCCAAAACAGTGTACCTACTGCATAGAAAAAAAAGAAGCTGACTAGCGTTAAATTGGTCAGAGCGCTGGATACGTGAAAATATGTACTCATCGTCGGCAACGCCGGTAAATATAAATCGGTGGAAAGAGGAATAAACATATTCATCAGTGTGATAAATAAAACCAGTCCCTTCATTCCCAAAAATTTCTGTTTTGCAATATTTTGTTTTGTGTCCATTAAAAATAACACTCCTTTCCAAAATTTTTAGTATTCCGTAATTTTTTATTTTATAATTTATTTTAACATGTTTTTTTGCAAAATGCCGCAGCTTATAAAAATAAAAACGGGCTGCCGCAAAAAATCCCTACGACAGCCGTCATTCTATTGCAGCTGCCATGCAGCAGCCTTAAACTTCTTTATTATAGTGGGGAAAATTCTCCATCATCTTCGGTTACGCAAGCATCCATTTTTGTGTTAAAACCAAATGCTTCTTCTACTACTGTCTCATTGGCAATCATACCTTCTGCAGCGCCGGGAACACGGAATGTTTTGTTGTTCAGCTGAGCAACTGGTACTTCCTCTGGAATTGGTAACTGTGGTACATAACTGTACGGATAACGGTATGCACGATATACAAAAGGAGCTGGATTGTCAAATGGCGCATAATATTCCCAAACAATTTCTTTGTCTGCTGTTACTTCAAACATACGGCAGCAGCAACCTTCAGTAATCAGGGTATTGCCATTCGGCAGGCGCTGTGCAGAACTAATCAGCTGGCTGTAGAATTTGGTATTCGATACCAGATTCATCATACCCTCACCGCCAATCAGATGTCCAGTGTATTCCCAAACAACTTTCAAAGTGACAGGGTCAATTTCAATCACTCTGGAATAATCACGTTTGTCTGTTTTGCTGCCATCTTTACTCATACGATCCGGCAATCCATAACCAGCCCAACCGCCGTTATCAAACATTAAAATATTGCCTTCGCCTGGCAGACCTTTCGGAATCATATGGCAATGGTGCTGACCGATAATCTGACCGATGGCGCGCAATTCTTTACTTACAGTGAAGTCTGGACCAATCTTCCAAACAATCTTTCCAGTTTCTTTACTGATGATTGCCATGATGTTTGCTTCGCGCGCATCCCAGATGATATTATCCGGATGGAAGCGTTCATCTCCGTCATCATACCAACGGTTTGGACCCAATACGCTCATGGAGTTGATGTGCATCCAGTCAGCCTGACCGCCGCCATTAGGATGGTTGTTAGGATTGCGGAACAGGACATTTTTCGCTGCTTCAGAGAACCCTAATTCGTTGAAATGCTGGCTTACATGCCATTCCCAAACGATATTGCCTTCCCAGTCCACTTCTACAAATACATCATCCAGCAAACGCTTGTCTGAAATACGTTTGTTGTAAATATCTTCATGACAGAGAATCAACGTGTTGCCGCTGTCTGTTTTGCACTCCATGCCCGGTACATAATACCCAACAGGATTGCCCTCACGCTGATAGTCATGATGCTGACGAGCCATCCATTGTTCTTCATGCCCTTCATCTTTTATCAATTCTTTTTTGTTGAATTTCCATACAACCTTGCCATCCCAGTCAATCTGCACCACATCAGTCTGATCCTGATAAGCAAATTTAGAGTCGCGGGCACCTAAAGAACCCATTACATAACCGCCTGGCAGCAATTTGTTGGGGAAGCCCTGTAAATCACGCCATGTCTTTACGACATTACCGTTCATATCAATCAAAACAGCTCCGATGCCGTTGATTGGCATTAACGTATAACCGCTCCATGCCTTTTCTGGATTATAAATTGTTGTTCCCATAGGATATACACTTGGTGTTCCCATTTGTCATTCCTCCTAAAAAATTAAGAATATTTTTGTCATTGCTTATTGAGATTTGCCGTTCTGCGGCGACTTTGCAAACGGCGACGCGAGGCTATACATAAAGTATGCGAGCTAGCCGTTTGCAAAACAACGACGCCAGCGGAAAATTTAGCAAGTTAGCATGTCACAACAACGCCGGTTTCGTAGATTGCGTATTTATCTTCCCCCACCTGCACCAGCACTTTCACCTGATACTTGCCAGATAAACCAGTTTTATTGATGAAAGTATCTACTTCACGGCTATCTGCCTTCTGGAAAGTACCTACGCACATTGCCTGGAAGTGCTGCGGAACAGTGTTGATTTCATAGCGTGTGATTTCGCCTGCTTCATTCACCAGCAACACCTGATCAATGGTATTTTCTTCAAAGAAACCATTAACCAAGATACGGTCATCTTCTTCCACGATTTTTGCTTTGAATTCTGCTGGCAGCAATTCACCTGTTTCTTCTGCTCTTACTTTCATTTTGGTCGCTTTGGTTTCAATCAAACCGCCCAGTACAACACCTTTGCCCAGCTCAATGGTTTCTCCTGCATAGTACAATGGCAGTTTTTCCGCACGATAGAGATTAGCCGGTACGTGCAGCTCCAGCTTCAACTCATCGTCCACCAATTCAGTAGTGATAGAGTTAAAGGTATAGGTGTGTTCCTTGCTCTTTACAGGGTCCATGGCATCCATAACTGCAAAACCATCGCACGTCTTGCCATCTTCATAGCCAATACCGCCGGAATGTACCATGTAATGTCCTTCATTATAATATTCTACATTACAGATATATGGGGAGAAGAATTCAGCGCCCCGTTCTTTCCCGTACTGCCAAATTTGCTCAATCTCCATTTTTTCAGTGTTGATTCTATACCGTACACCGCGGGAAAAGTTTTCATGGTTTGGAATCCGTTTTTCTGGATTTTTGGAACGGAAATGTCCGTTGTCAAACAGCATAATATCTCCGTCAGGCAATACCACACAAGCATGCTGTTCATACTGCCAGTCAAATTTCTTCAAATCCCCTACTGGTTTGAAGAAATATTTCTGCATGTCTTCCGGCCACATTTCTGGGTCCCCTAAAATCCAATTCAGTTTACATTTTCCGTTCTCGTCCAGTTCATAATCCAAATTAATCACTGCATCCTGGTGACGGCCGGATAAGGTAATGGTATTAGTTTTCTTATCATACCAAACAGCATTGTTGTGGAACCAGTCATGGGCGTCCTGACTGCCGGAACCTGCTGTCGGATACTGCGGCAATACATCTTTGTAATCCCATTTGCGCAGTACTTCACCGGTGTTTTTATCTAACAGTACGCACACATCCTCCACTGTACCGGAATACATGTCAAAGGTAAGCATCAGAATGTTGCCGTCTTCCATCACAAACTGGTCATGATGATAGCCGCCGATTGGACTCTGATATTCTTTGAATACTTTGCCACTGAAGGCCATTTCATAAATCCCTGTGGTGAAGTATGGCATTTTTACCAAACGTTCTGTACCAATCAAGATATGACCGTTGGGCATCCGTTTTAAATCAAAGGCAAAGTTCACGCTGGCATACCAACGCAAATCCCCTCTATAGTCAAAGCCAACAGGCATAGAACGCATCGCTGCAGTCAAAAAAATCAAATTGTCGCCCAAATATTCTTTGGTGGTTTCCATTTTAGTGGCCAGCGGCACACCTGCCATCAATGGCTCAGTCTGAATTTTAACAGTGCTTTTTTCGCCATTGGCCAAAACGATTTCTACTGTGTTTTCATAATCAGCATATAAACCGTAAATAGGCAGAATATGTTTTTTGGTTGCCGGGAAGGTGTGGCTGATATTGCCAGCTGCTTCTTTTCCCAAAACAGTGACAGTTGCCTCACTAGCTGCTGGTGTCTCAAATAAAATCACTGCAGTCAGCGGACAAAATTCATAAGGATTCAATTTTACCAAAGGGTTGGTTAATGTGTAATGTCCTGCTTCAAATTCAGCTAAAAAAGCCTGCTCTGCTGCATACTGCCGTTCTACAATGTGAGGCAGTTTTTCATACGTGATTGTTTCCATAAAATCGCTCCTTTGTAAAAATTATATTGAACTATTATTAACAGACAAGGTAAAAGAAATATTTATCTTTAGAGCTAGAGCTTATAAATATTTCTATTTCTAAGTATAATTATATCCATCCTTTGGCTTTTGCCAATTTCCAAATCCTTATACCCCCCATTGTTGCCGTCAATATATCCCCTACTGTACCCTTTTGCAATTATATTTTGGCAATTGTAATTTTTTCATTTCACCGATATAATATATTTATACTGGTGACAATACTTGTCTGCTCTCTACGCTATTTTCTTTATGGAAGTACAGTTGTAAAAAGGAGGTATGCAAACCTTATGCGTTTGGAACATTTTCAGTATATCGTAGAAATTGCTCGCTGTAAGTCTATGTCTAAGGCATCAAAAAAACTATATATCACCCAACCATCACTTAGTACAGCAATTCAAAATCTCGAAGATGAATTGGGGTTTCAAATTTTTAAACGCTCTGCTTCTGGTGTCGCACTCACCGATAAGGGTGAATCCTTGTTGAAAATTGCTGAAACCATCGTCGGTCAATTGGATTTGGTGAAGGAACTGTCCAACCCTGAAAACGACACCACTGCCAACCTCAATCTGGCCGCAGTACCGGTGTTTTGCAATGCTCTGATGATTAATCTGATTCAGGCACTAAAGCGAGAGCACCCTTATATCAATGCCAATATCATGGAGCTGCGCCCATGCAAAATCTTGCCGGCACTAATTTCCGGCACAGCTGATTTGGCCATCGGCACCTATTCACCCAGCACAAAAGAGCAAACCTTTCAGGAAGCTACTAAAAATAATTTAGTCATTGAACCAATTTTCGATGACCAAATGTATTGTTTTCTTCCCCGCAACCATCCTTTAGCCCATAAACGGTTCATCTCAATGGATGATTTGGAAGACAGCACGCCAGCATTTTTCAACGATCATGTCTATATGGAAAGCTACGAATGCCACCATCCGCTGGACCATGAATATACAAAAAACTATTACAGTTTTACAGACCGGGCCAGCATTAAAAAAGCCATTTCAAAAGGATTGGCTTATGCCATTTTGCCGCATTTGATGGCTTATGATGATATTTATGTAAACTCTGGCATGATTATTCCCGTTCCCTTAGCCGATGCCGACGTTTCCCTCACCACCTATATTGCCTATTCAGCTCGCAATAACTTACCAAAAGCTGCCACTATCACCATTGAGCTGATTCGCAAACTGTATAAAGAAATCGCACAGACTTTGCAAGAAACAGAAATGAAAATTGACCACGAACATCAGCGCATAAAAAATAATCAGTATTTGCTTTATTAAGAAAATTTTTCATTTAGGAGGTTTCTCGCAATGCAATGCCCATATTGAAGGGCAAAGCCCTAAAAATAGCTTTGCCCTTCAATAACCAATGATACCAGTTTATGCACTTTATCCAAACTTTAAAGCAGTTTCAGATTCCAATCTGTTACTGTAGCCCTGACTCAAAAAATTGGAATATGCCCTTTCATTCCTATATAAAAATATTTTTCCTATAAAAGGTCTCATGTATGCTCTCCACATAATTTAGATTGCTTTTGTTATATCAAAAAACTGCCGCATCCCGAAAGAATACGGCAGTTAGTATATAACGCTTGTAACTATTTGTCAAAAGTATTATATTGATTCTCTGTCAAAACTGATTAAAATATGCTGTCACGCCTTGATAGATGCCTTCAGCCACTTTCTGTTGATACGCCTCTGTTGCCAACAGACTGAGGTCACTGGGATTATCCAGATAACCGCATTCCACCAATACCGCCGGATGATTGTTCATGCGCAGCACATAGAGGTTTTTCTTCTTTGTAACCGATTTCTGATTGGTACGCACCTTCAAACCGTCACAAATTTTTTCCGCCAAATCATCAGCTAAATATTTCTGACTATAAATTTTCCCATCATAGGTATATGTTTCAGCACCTGTTGCCGTTGTCACACCGTTCCCGGCCTTATTCCCGTGAATGCTGATGAAAATATCAGGTTCCAACTGATTGTTCATTTCAATACGTTCTGTCATAAATACCTTTTGATTGCTGGGAATCTCTTCTCTGGTCATCACCACTGTGGCACCGGCCTGTTCTAACAAGCTTCTCAGCCGAACTGCCACTGCATAACCCACTTCGGCATCATTGATTGGCGCACCGTCCACACAGCCGCCCGGGTCAGAACCACCATGTCCCGGATCCAGCACAATAGTGCGTCCCGCTAGACCAGAACCAGTATGATAGCAGTTCAGCGTCAGCCAATCACCCTCCTGTACAATATCAGCATAACTGCCCAAAGTGTAGTTGATTGTCACTCGCACCCGATTGTCGCCTGCTTCAGCCAGCGCCACATGAAAGCCATTTCCTTGCGTATTGGTTTGACCGCCCAGTGTCACATTGTCCAACAACAGCTGTAATTGGGTTCCACTTACTTTTTCCAGGGAATACACATTGCCTTCTCCGTGCTTGAGGGAAATCACCGTCTTTTTGCCATCCTGCAAAACAGGTTTCAGTTCCAGTGAAGTCCGCACTCCGGTGGAAACGGTGCTGCTGGGCTTTGTAGTGGAGATCAGCCAGGAAGCAATCCACACCTTGGCGCCATCTTCCATCTCTACCTGATACCAGGCTTTGCCCTCTGTGTCGTTGCTGCTGCGCAACACAATGAAGCTATCTCCTTTGCGAACCTGACCAACCTGCTTATAGCTAGTGCCCGCACCGCTGCGCAGATTAACCACATCACCTGTCACATAAACCGTTTTTCCCACATTATTGCCAACCTGGCTTGTAGTTGAGCTATCCGTTGCCGAACTCCCTGTTTCTGCTGTAACCAGCCAAGAAGCAATCCATGCTTTGCCGTTTGTTGTCTGCACCTGATACCACAGCTGACCGCTGGTGTCCTTGCCGCTGTTCAACACTGTCAACCTGTCGCCCTTACTAACCTGCCCTACCGTTTTATAGCCTGTTCCTGCCCCACTGCGCAGATTGACCGCATCACCTTTCACGATAACGCTATTTATTGCTGCCACGGTGCTTGTCCCTGTCGTACCTGTATTGCCAGAGCCGCTAAAAGAACTATCCAGCTCCGAGGCAGATGACACCGATGTAATATTCAGACCCTTAGTACTGTCAAAGGTATAGTTCCAACCAAATTCATCCACTGCAAAACGCCAGGTTAATGGAAAATATGTAATATCCCGAAAGACCAGCAACGGATATTCCTCTTTTTTATTGTCAATGGCTTTCCCGTTCACAGTAATAGCGAAGCTGGGGTATCCCGCTGTGTAGGCAGTTCCGTTTGGCACTTCGCTTTTAGCGGAATCACTCTGTCCAGTCACCTGTGTGGAAGAAACACCCACCTTATCAATCACAAGACCATTTTCGGCAGTCCAATTGCTG
>DKVF01000024.1:0-11220 GCA_002491065.1 Peptococcaceae bacterium UBA7185 | reverse complement strand
GCTGCGCTTAGCGCGCTAAAAATGAAAGCTCGGATTCTTTTTCTGTTCACATTCTTCTCCTTGTCCATCTTCCAGAGTAAAATAAAACGAAAAAGCTTTTTGATGTGTATACCGCTTATCAAAAAACTTTTTCGTTTCTCGTTTCAATTTTTTTAGAACTACAATCGTATTATACTGTTTTTCCTTCAAATTCTACGCGTTTTTGCAAATCCTTCATCAAGTTGGCAAATTCTTCGCAGTTCAAGGACTGGGCGCCGTCGCATTTTGCTTTGCAGGGATTGTTGTGTACCTCAATCAACAACCCATCCGCCCCGGCTGCAATGGCTGCTTTCGCCATAGTCGGCACCATCCATGCCTGACCAGTCGCATGACTGGGGTCTACTACTACAGGCAGGTGAGAATATTTTTTGAGCAAAGGAATCGCGGACAAATCTAAGGTATTTCTGGTATAGGTTTCATAGGTGCGAATGCCTCGTTCACAGAGAATAATATTTTCATTTCCACCGGACATGACATATTCTGCACTCATCAATAACTCTTCGATGGTATTGGCCAAACCCCGTTTCAACAAAATTGTTTTGTTGCAATGACCCAACTCTTTCAGCAATTCAAAATTTTGCATATTGCGCGCGCCAATCTGAATCACATCCACATCTGCAAATAAATCCAAATGAGACAAACTCATCAATTCGGAAACAATGGGCAGTCCTGTCTCTTTTTTTGCTTTCAGCAGAAGCTCCAGACCTTCCGCCCGCATCCCCTGGAAAGAGTAAGGCGATGTCCTGGGCTTAAATGCCCCGCCCCGCAACATTTTTGCACCAGCTGCTTTCACAGCGCGCGCCACTTCTATAATTTGCTCTTCAGATTCCACGGAACATGGTCCGGCAATTGTCTGAAAATAACCGCCGCCCAATTTGAGATCTTCAATTTCAATCACAGTGTCATCAGGATGAAACTTGCGGTTTGCTTTTTTATATGGCTCAGAAACTCGTTTTACATCTTCTACTAATTCATTGGAGCGAATCAACCCCATATCCACACTGCTGGTATCGCCGACCAAACCTAAAATGGTAGTCATCGAACCAAAAATAGGATTTACCTGCACATCGGCATTACTTTCAATCCAATGGGTAATCTCCGTCACTTGCTCTTTATTTGCGCCTTGCTTCAAAATAATAATCAACTATACCACTCCTCTCGCTGTTGATAGCTATTTTAACCCATTTCTTTGAGGTGTGCAAGGGAATCGCAGCACAATGTTTCACGTGAAACATTTTTCTTTTCACTATATCAAATAAAAAAATGACTTTTCCGCAACTTTAGAAAATTGCGCAATTTTCTGCCTCTGACTGATAGCAAAACGGAAAAACTCCAAAACATAAAAAAACACCCCATTTCTCTGCAGCCGGCTCAACTGTCCCGCTGAGAAATCAGGGTGTTTCCTGTTCAATCTATTTTTTCAATTAATCCTGTCATCCTACTTCAACAAATTCGGTAAGAACATAGAAATTTGTGGAATGTAGGTGATCAACAATAAGGCAATTAAGTCAACAATAAAGAATCGTATGATACCCGGCAACATTTCAACCATATCCGCCTTGGTAATGGAACTGGTCACAAAAATATTCATACCAAATGGTGGGGTAAACATTCCGATTGCCAGATTGGAAATCATGATGGTACCCAGATGAATCGGATCTACACCTAGGGCAACTGCTGCGGGATAAATCAACGGCGCTACAATAATGATAGAAGCCACGCCTTCCATAAACATCCCCATCACCAGCAGAACCACATTCACCAACAGCAGGAACAAAATCTTAGAGTGAATGTTCGCAGCAATAAAGCTGGTAACAATTTGCGGCACTTGTCCGCGGGTAAGCATCCAGCCTAACGCCTGCGCAGCCGCTACCAATACCAAAATCTCCCCACAGGAGCGGGCAGTGGCAGAACAAGCATTCAAAATTCCCTTCCAGTCCAGTTCTCTGTAAATAACCACACCTACAAAAGCCGCATAAATCGCAGAAATCCCTGCTGCCTCAGTAGCAGTGCAGAAACCGCCGTAAATACCGCCCAAAATAATAACCGGAATCATCAAGGCCCAGGCCGCATCAATTAAATAATGCAGCAATTCTTTCCCGCCTACCTTTTTGTCCCGCGGAATTTTATTCTTGTGCGCGTAGAAATAAATATATACAATGCTGACAAGCCCATATACAACCCCTGCGCCCAAGCCAGCCATAAACAGCTTGCCCACCGATACGTTCGGTACAGAGGCAGCATAAATAATCAGGGTGATACTGGGCGGAATAATCAACGAAACCGAACCAGAGGAAGCTAAAAGCCCCGAAATAAAAGAACGCGGATAGCCAGAACGCTCCAACTCAGGATTCATAATCTTACCGATAGCCATAACGGTAGCCGGACTGGAACCGGACAACGCACCGAAAAACATACTGGCCAGTTGTGTGGTCATCGCCATACCGCCGGTAATGTGACCTACCAAGCCCCGCGCTACATTCAAAATGCGGCGAGATAAACCGCCGGTATCCATTAAGTTCGCCGCTAAAATAAAAAACGGCAGTGCCATCAGACCGAAGGTATCAATCCCCGCAAAGAAACGCTGAATAAGCATCATAGGATTTCCATCAGAGAAAAATTCCAGCGCCACAAAGGACCCCAGTCCCAGCGATACATAAATCGGCATCCCCAGCATCAGAAACAGTAACAATCCAATAATCAAAACAGGGATCATCATTAGGACTCAGCTCCTTCCTGCGATGTATTATTATGCGCATGCAGCACCTCTGCCGGTGTCTTCAGTTTTTTGATAAAATTACGGACTATAAAAATCAACGACATCCCACCAGAAATGGGAATGATGCTATATACCATCCACAAGGGCAATTTCAGTGATGGAGATATCTGTCCGCCGCTCATATTAAAAGTGACCATTTTAATGCCATAATAAAATACAAAGCCGCAAAATACAAAGGCGCCTATATCATCCAGCAAGCGGATAAATTTTACAAAGGGGGCGGATTTCACCCGAAAAATAATATCTACACCAAAATGGCTTTCGCGCCGAAACGCATTGGCTGCCGCCAGAAAGGTTGTCCAGATAATACCGTAACGAATGGCTTCCTCTGCCCAGGAAATTGTAGGCAACGTAACAAAATACCGACTGGCATAACGCAAAACTACATTGACGAACAGCAAAATGGTAATGGCAAAAACAATAATCGCCAGGATATTGTCTTCCAGCCAAACCAGCCGTTCTTTTAGAGTTTTTGTTTTTCTCTCATCCATTTTCTTTACTCCTTTATAGCATGATAAAAAGGAATTGCTTTATGTAATCATAAACTGTGATAAAACAAACAATAAAAAACACGAAAGAAGCAGAGAGAGATCACTGCACCTGTGAAACACTCTCTGCTTGCTGAAATTATACAAACACCGGCATAAAATTACAGTGCTGCAAATGCATCCTGTAATCTCTGAACGAAGTCTGCCTGCCATTCGCTACCAGCAGTCTGGCTATCATATACAGGCTGTACAGTTGCTTTGAAGGCTTCGATTTCTTCATCGGTCAATTCATAGTAATGTACACCTTCTGCATTTTTTACAACGTCCAAATATTCCTGTTCTTTTTCAGCGTAAGCTTTCCGAGATTCTTCACGGCCATAAGCTTCTGCTTCTACGATAGCTTCCTGTACATCTTCCGGCAAACTATTGAACCAGTCTAAATTGGCCATCAGAATGTATGTCATTGTGCCGTGATAAGACTGAATGATCTCGCCCTGTACTTCATGATAGTTGTTCAATACGATAGTCTGAATCGGGTTTTCTTCCCCGTCTACAGTACCCTGTTCCAATGCGCTGTACAGTTCATTGTAAGCGATTGGAGTGGCAATGGCGCCCCAGTTTTCATACTGTGCTTTTAACAGCGGAGATTCCATGATACGAATTTTCATACCCTGGAAATCAGCTGGGCTGTGAATTTCTTTGTCTTTGGTAGTGAACAGTTTGTACCCTTCAAACCAGAAGCCCAAACCTTTGAACTGGCCCTGTTCCAAACGGTCCAATGCTTCGCGGCCCAAATCGCCGTCTAATACTTCAAAAATCTTTTCCCGATCTGCAGGCAGCAGATATGGGAAGTCGATAACTTTGATGTCATCCACAAACGGAGTTACAGTGGATACCGGCTGCATGGTAATATTGATGTCGCCCATCTGCGTTGCTTCAGCCTGTTCACGCAGATTTCCTCTCTGCTGTGCTGGATACAATTCTACAGAAATGCGATCTTCTCCTAACAGTTCATACAATTTGTCGACCATAGCCTGTGCGCCAACGCCTTCTGGAGAATCCACCGGCTGGTTATGACTGAACACAATCGTAATTTTTTCACCGTCTTCGCTCGGCTGACTTGCCTGTTGGGAATCCTTGTCTCCGCCGCAGCCTGTCAAAGCCACTGCTGCAACCAACAATGTGCTGGCAAAAATAGCAGCTAATTTTCTTTTTTTCAAAATCTCCCTCTCCTTTTCAAATGTTCTTTCCTTTTGTCTGCTCAATTAAACTCTGCAGCTGTTCGCCCGGGGGTGCATCCCGACTACGCAACACTACATATATGATAAAAGTATATAACAAAATGAGAAACTGTACAAGATACTAACAAAAATTTAATCAGAAAGCAATTTTATACTGTTTAACAAACACTATTCAAAAACAAACACCGTTCCTACATACAATGTCTGCCTGTATGGAACGGTGTCTGTCTTTACTATCCTTATGCAGTATATACGGTTTCCCCGTCTTTGATTGTTTCTAATACTTTAATATCTTTGATGGCCATCGGGTCTACTTTCAGTGGGCTATCGCTCAGCACCACCAGATCTGCCCGTTTTCCGGCTTTGATGGAACCTTTGCTGTCCTCTTCAAAATATGCGTAAGCAGCATTGATGGTAACGCCTTTTAATGCGTCATATACACCAATTTTTTGCGCTTCACCGACTACAACACCATCACGGCTGATTCGATTTACTGCAGTCCAAATACTATGCAGCATATCTGGCTTTACAACTGGCGTGTCTGTGTGGAAATTGTACTTCAAACCAGCGTCCAACGCATCCTTAACTGGGCTGATACGGCTGCCGCGTACCATACCGAAGTTTTTCAGATGCACATCGCCCCAGTAATTTACATGCGCTACGAAAATAGAAGGAATCATCTTCAGCTGTGCCATTTTCTCAACCTGATCTTTACGGGCAGTCTGACAATGAATCATTGTAAAACGCAGATTTTCCTTATTTGGATTGTCAGACAACGGCAGCATCTTTTCGATAGCGCCTAAATACTGGTCACCGGTAGCATCCCCGTTACAATGCGCCAAAATTTGCATATTATCGTCCAATGCCTGTTTTACATAATGTTCCAACACTTCGTCCTTTATAATCGGCACACCATATTCTTCCGTGCCTTCATACGGCTCTGTCATCCATGCCGTTTTTGCCTGAGGAGCGCCATCCAGCACAATTTTATACCCGCCAATTTTTACATGACCTTTATATTTTCCGCACAAATCTTTAAATGTCTGCATTGTATCATGTGCAGTAGGACTGCAGCTTTCATATACTACCACGTCCAGCTTCATCATATTTGCCTGGTCGAAGCCCAGCAGCATTTTTACAACATTTTCATCTGAACCGCCATCCTGCACAGTCGTAATCCCATAAGAGAGATATTGATTCTGAGAAACGGACCACAGCTGCGGCAATTTTTGCTGCATCGCGCCGAAAATCCCGCCGATTAATGCATAGCTGGCTGCTTCTGCCAGATAACCGTCCAGCCGTCCGTCTGCATAGCGACCAATTTCGCCGCCTGGAATATCCGCCATATCATCAGTATAGTTCACATTGGCCAGAGCCATACTGTTGGCAACTACCATATGCACAGATACGTGCAAAATTGTGATAGGATGTTCTGTAGATACCTGATCCAATAAATCACGATGAGGATGGGTCTTTTCTGCCAGGAAGTTTTCGTCATAATTATATCCCACAATCATTTCTCCAGCAGGGATCTGACGTTCTTCTTTATATTTTTTCAATGCGGCAACAATCTCGTCAAAATTATTGCAGGCAGATAAGTCGCACAAATCTGCAAACATCGGAGCCATGCTGGCAGCATGACCATGGGCGTCAATAAAAGCAGGCATTAAGGTTTTCCCTTGCAAATCCATCATTTCACAATCCGCACTCTTTTGTGCAGCCACTGCATCGTAAGCGCCCACTGCTTTGATCATTCCATCAGCAACTAATACGGCTTCTGCTGCATCATCTGGCCCTTCCATGGTAATAATATCACCATTAAAATATAACTTTTCCATAAAATAACCTCCCAAATTAGATCTGAAAACTACTTATGCTTATCCCTTTTTTGTTATATACATTATACATAAAAATAGAATAAATAAATAATATTTCTTTAAATATAATAATATAAATTTATGCTTATGAATTTTTATATTTGTCAAACAGTAAAAGAAACGTTGCAACTGATTAGAAAACCAGCATACAACGTTTCTCTTCATTCATATCGTCAATTTTGCATAACGCATTTTATGCGGTATAAACAGTTTCTCCGTCTTTCACGGTTTCCAGAACCTTAATATCTTTGATTGCCATTGGGTCAACCTTTAACGGATTGGCGCTCAAAATAACCAAGTCAGCTCGTTTCCCTGCTTTAATAGAGCCTTTTTCGTTTTCTTCGAAATATTCATACGCCGCATTAATGGTAACACCTTTCAGCGCATCATATACACCGATTCTCTGATCAGCACCGACTAAAACTCCCTTCCGGCTTATACGATTCACTGCGCTCCAAACGCTGTGCAACATATCAGGCTTGGTTACCGGTGTATCTGTATGGAAATTATATACCAGACCTGCCTCCAGCGCATCCTTCACAGGACTGATATAATTGCCCCGTACACTCCCCAGATTCTTCAAATGCACGTCACCCCAGTAATTTACATGTGCTACGAAGATAGAGGGCACCATTTTATATTGCGCCATTTTTTCAAGCTGATCCTTGCGGGCTGTCTGACAGTGAATCATTGTAAAACGTAAATTTTCTTTATTCGGATTATCTGATAAAGCGTACATTTCTTCAAAGCAACGCAGGAATTGATCGCCGGCCGCATCGCCGTTGCAATGTACCAGCGTCTGCATATTGTCGTCCAAAGCTATTTTCATGTATGTTTTTACTTCATCATCCTGGATTACCTGTACGCCGCATTCATTCCCACCTTCATAAGGCTTGCTCAGCCATGCCGTTCTGGCCTGCGGAGAACCATCCAGCACCAATTTATAACCGCCCAGCTTGATATGGCCTTTATACTGATTGCGCATATCTGGATTGGCCGCGAGCACTTCCTTCCCATTTGCCTGGAAGGTTGGATACGCCACCACGTCCATCTTCAACAGACCAGCTTGTTCAAATCCTTGCAGCATTTGCAGACTGCCTTCACTTGACGCGCCATCCTGTACTGTGGTCACACCGTGGGAGAGATACAGATTCTGTGTTGTCGGCCAAGCCTTCATAATATCGCTTGCAATACTGCCAAAGGTTTTTTCCATCAGCGGATACATAGCGGCCTCGGCCAAGTAACCATTTAAACGGCCATCAGCATATCTTCCGACTTCACCACCGGGAATATCCGGCATCCCATCTTTCATGCCTGCTACTTCCAATGCCTTGCTGTTAGCTACCAGCATGTGTACTGATACATGTAGCACACAGACAGGGCTTTCTACGGATACTTCATCCAACAAATCACGATGGGGGTGAATTCCTTCTTCCAAGAAGTTATGATCATAGTTTACACCGACAATGGTTTCCCCCGCCGGAATCTGATGTTCTTCTTTGTATTTTTTCAGTGCCGCAACAATTTCAGAAAAGTTATTGCATTCGGATAAATCACATTGCCCTGCAAACATTGGAGTCATGGTAATATGACCATGGGCGTCAATAAAAGATGGCATTAATGTCTTCCCCTGCAAATCCACCATTTCACAATCTGCACCTTTTTGCGCAACTACTGCATCATAGGCGCCCACTGCTTTAATTTTGCCATCGGCAACCAACACCGCCTCCGCCACATCATTAGGACCTTCCATAGTGATAATATCACCGTTAAAATATAATTTCTCCATAAGCTCCCTCCTGCAATTTATAAATAACATGAATCAACACTATAAATATATTATACAAAAAAATAATCATAACGAATACTATCAATTTGTGAATAATTTGGTGAAATTGCATATATAAAAAATACTATTTCTCTTGCATACTTTATTTTTCCTAAAAAACTCTTCATCATAACTAAAAACATAAAAAGCGAACATCGTTTTCCATAACATTATCCCATATGTTTATTAATATCCATTGGCCTCAACACCATGTACTGCTTGCTCATGCGTAAATCCTTCATATTCTAATTGCTCTATCAAGCCTTCACGTGAAAACGCTGAAAAATCCAGATAGGCCCTTGCTGTCCTGACCGCTTGCTCATCCCAGTTCGCACCGCAATGTTTTACAGCATATTCCGCCTGTTTTTTTGTAAATCTCTCATACTCTAACTGCTGAACCAATCCCAAATAGGAAAAAGCAGAAAATTTTAAATAAACCTTTGCCAATTTCAACGCTCGCTCACTCCAATCTACCTCACAGCAGCCCACATTACATATTGTCTCTTCTTCCACATAATGTTTACAATTTTTCAACATAAGATATTGATAAATCGGTACAATAAAACTGAACAACAACATTGAAAAGTATACTAGAATACTAATCACCACACCACAGCTAAAAAAAGAATAACCAATGGGAACTTGATAATATTCAATCATATAATACACCTTGCCATTCTAAAGTATTTTTCCACACTATTTATATCAAATCAATAGCAAAGAAATATTGCCAATGTTACTTATCTTGTACGTTTTCATATATTGCCTTTCTCAGCATAAACAACTTCATTTTCATATGAGTAAATATCTACTCATATACTACCACTCATAGAAAAACATTTCAATACTAAATATCATCTATTTATGGAGGTGCGCTATGCGTGATATTGATTATGGATATATACACTTAAAATTAAAAGAAGTCATGAAAGAACAACATATAAGCATAAATAAATTAGCGTGCCGTGCTGAAATGCAGCGAACACAATTAAAAGCTTATATGAACAACGAGGTACAACGAATTGATTTAGCAGTTATGGCACGCCTATGCTATGTCTTGGAATGTGACCTGAACGACCTGCTCGAATACGTAAAAGATTAGTTTACAGCTTCATTTTATCTTCTCAACGTCATAACCATATCTTGTTTGACATTTTCTTGCACACCAAATACAAATTTTTGCACAGTTTCCCGTTCCTCTTTTTACGAAAATACCAATCATTAAATTTCTTTTCGCTCTATGTGCAAAATTAATACTGCTTTTCCCTTTGTGATATACTATAATGCAGATAAGAGACAACTATTCTTTTTATTGCATAATGGATACAATGTTATCTGTTTTTCAGGTAATATCTTTTAAATTTATTTTTTATTAAAGAAAGGTGATTTCATATGTCAAAATTCGTAACGCAAAAAGTAACAGATCTGCCGCCATCGGGGATTCGTAAATTCTTCGATTTGGCTGCAACCATGGATGAATGCATTTCTTTGAGTATCGGTGAACCGGACTTTGTAACACCCAAACTGATGATGGATGCCGCAATTGAATCTCTCCATCAGGGCAAAACCGCTTATACCTCCAATGCTGGTCTGATTGAACTGCGTGAAGAAATCTGCAACTATCTAAAAAAATATGACCTGAGCTATGATGCAGCAAAAGAAGTACTCATCACAGTAGGCGCCAGTGAAGCCATCGACTTGGCTTTCCGTGCATTATTAAGTGCTGGAGATGAAGTATTGATTCCAGACCCATCTTTTGTATGCTACGGACCATTGACCATCATGGCCGGAGGCACACCTGTCAGTCTGGCTACTTATGAGAAAGATGAGTTCCGTCTGACTGCAGAAGAACTGGAAAAGAAAATCACACCAAACTCCAAAGTTCTGTTGTTACCATATCCAAACAATCCGACCGGTGGAATCATGCGCAAAGAAGATTATGAACCAATCGCTGAAGTTGTGAAAAAGCATGACTTATTTGTAATCTGCGATGAAATCTACAGCGAACTGGTTTATGGCGGTGAAAAACATTATTCCTTCGCTGCTCTGCCCGGTATGAAAGAACGTTCTTTAGTATTGAACGGTTTCTCCAAGGCTTTCGCTATGACTGGCTGGAGAATTGGCTACGCTTGCGGTCCTGCTGACGTCATTGCAGCTATCACTAAAATTCATCAGTATGGCATCATGAGCGCACCGACAATGGGACAATACGGTGCATTGGAAGGCCTGCGTCACGGTGAAGAAGAAGTGAAGAAGATGGTACAATCCTACGATGAAAGAAGAAAAGTAATTGTACAGGGATTCCGCGATATGGGCTTATCTTGCTTTGAACCAAAAGGCGCATTCTATTGCTTCCCATCAATCCAGAGCACTGGCTTGAGCAGTGAAGAATTCTGCGAACGTCTGCTGAAAGCAGAAAAAGTTGCCGTAGTACCAGGTAATGCCTTCGGAGCCAGCGGAGAAGGCTTTATCCGCTGCAGCTATGCTTCTTCTATGGAAAATATCAAAGAAGCCTTAAAGAGAATTGAACACTTTATCAATTCTTTGAAATAAAAATTTATAAAAATGTCGAGAACCGCTCCTGTTGCTTACATGAACGGTTTCCGACATTTTTTATTCTCTATTTCATGTTTTTTCGCATCAGCTGTCGGAATTTTCTTCTTGTGTTACAATGTTTTTGAGTCATGGTGACCGTGGTTGGTTGTTGAATTTTGTCACGTTTACTATGGCTTTCCTTTTTTCCTATTTCATTTTACAATGCCCCCTAAAAAACTTTTCTTTTTTCAAAAATTTTACTTGACATTTTCTTGGACAGGCTGTATCATATATAACTGTGGCTGGCTTGAGCCCAGTTTTAAAATTATATGCGCTATTAGCTCAGTAGGCAGAGCACCTGACTTTTAATCAGGGTGTCCCGCGTTCGAATCGCGGATAGCGCATTTTTTATGGCATGTTGGAGAAGGGGCTT
>DKVF01000084.1 GCA_002491065.1 Peptococcaceae bacterium UBA7185 | reverse complement strand
ATATATTTTATTTTCTCGATAAGTATGATATGATAGTATTGTAAGATAGTATAAATAATATGTGAAATAGTTTTGAAAATGACGTTTACTTATTTTATTTATGGAGAGTATGTTTTTTAAAATAAAAATCATAGAGCGAGGATATGCGTATGGTTCAGATTGTAACAGATTCATCAACATTACTTACGAAAGAAGAGGGAGCAGATGCCGGAATTGATGTTGTTCCTCTGTGTATAAATATTTTCGGTGAAGATTATCGAGATTTGCAGGTGGATATGGATTACTTCTATGCACAGATTGCCAAAGGCGGTGTGCCCCGCAGTTCACAGCCCCCATTAGGTGAATTTTTGGAAACGTATAAACGGCATCAGGGGGAGAAAATTCTGAATATTTCTATGGCGGATGGCTTATCTGGAACATATCTCAGTGCTTGTAGTGCGAAAGATATGGCGGAAAATCGAGATGATATCGTTGTCTATAACAGCTGTACTTTGTGTGGTCCTCATCGCTATTTGGTGATGAAGGCCAATGAAATGGCAAGACAAGGAGCTAAGATGGAGGAGATAGTGCGGGCCTTGGATGAATGTCTTATGCATTGTGAATCTTTTTTGCTTGTTCAGGATTTTGAATTTTTGCGCCGCGGCGGGCGGCTGACACCGCTGGCTGCAAAGTTTAGTTCGGCGCTGCAGGTGAAGCCCATCATGCAGCAAACTGCTGACGGTAAACGTTTGGATGCTTTTGGAATTAGTCGTACCATTAAAGGCGCTGCGAAAAAAGTGATGCACCATTTTCAGAAAAAGCATGTAGGGGAAGGATATTTGATTTCTATCGCTCATGCCCGTGCCGCAAAGGATGCTCTGGAGATTGCTCATATTATGAAGGATGCTTTTGAAAAAGCAAAAGTAGAAATTTTAGAACTTTCACCGGCATTTATTACACAGGGCGGGCCGCAATGTATTGCGATCCAATATATAAAATTGTAAAACTATAAGCGAAGCTGTTTTGTTTGCGTTGCAGACAAAGCAGTTTTTTTGTGGGAAAAAGGATTCTATCTATATTAGGATAATTACTATAGGGAGGATAAAGTGAGAAATACAAATTTTTGAGGTGATAAAATGGGGAATAGCAGAAAGGAAGACATGAGAAAACAATGTGGTATTGTGGTATTGGTGGGAATTTTTGTAATGGCTTCTTTGTATTTACGATTTGAGCCGGGCTGGCAGTTGGCCAAATTTATGGTACTGGGTGTTCTTTTATTGACGATTACCATAATTGATGCCAAATGGCTTGTGATTCCAGATAGCCTTTTATTGTTTGGTTTATTGTTTTATATATTGGGAGCGCTGTGGAGCGGGATGACAGCTAAAGATTTATTTTTCTCCATTCTCCTTGGCGGTTGCGCGGTTGCGGTACCGTTATACTGTTTTGTTCTGCTGGCGGATAGGCTTTTACAGAGAGAGACAATGGGCGGCGGCGATCTCAAATTGTTTTTTGTGCTGGGTGTGTATTTGGGACCTGCCCTTACCATACTGACATTGTTTTTTGCTTGCCTTGTGGGAATTGGGATTTCGTTATACCAGAGAGCAGAGCGGGGCCAATTGCTGCCTTTTGGACCATCTATTGCGTTGGCTGCATGGTTTGTTGTTTTGTGGGGAGAGCAGTTGCTGCAATGGTATGGCGGTATTGTATAAGTTGTTATTGTAAAATAAGAAGATTCTTTGCTTGTTTCTCCAATGAAACTTTGTTATCATAAAAGAGCATAAACAGTTTCGCGGAAAAAAATATAAAGTGATTTGGAAGGGAGCAGTTGTCATGAAAAGTTCTAATTTTGTGATTATTACAGGCCTTTCCGGCGCAGGAAAAAGTAACGCTGTGAAGGTCTTTGAGGATATGGGTTATTTTTGTGTGGATAATTTACCGGCACCGCTTATTCCAAAATTTGCAGAATTGTGTCTACAATCGTCAGGTAAGGTAAACAAGATTGCCTTGGTAATTGATATTCGTGGCGACTTATTTTTGGATGATTTGAATCACAATCTGGAAGAACTGAACAGAATGGATATTCCCTATCAGATTTTATTTTTGGAAGCATCGGATGATATTCTTATTCAGCGATTTAAAGAAACGCGGCGAAATCATCCTTTAAGCCCGCAAGGAACGATTAGTGAAGGGATTCGCTTGGAACGGCGAAAGCTGAGCGAGCTGCGGGGAAAGGCGGATAAAATTATTGATACTTCGAGGCTGAAGGCCAGCGAGCTGCGCAGTGAATTGCGGAGCCAATGGTCGGAATGCAGTGATGCGTTATCGGTAAGTATTATTACCTTTGGATATAAGCACGGCATTCCCATTGATACAGATCTGCTCATGGATGTGCGTTTTATTCCCAATCCTTTTTATATTCCAGAATTGCGCCCTCTGACAGGGCGGGATCCTGCTGTGCAGGAATATGTATTTCGCTCGCCGGAGTGTCAGGAATTTTTGCAAAAGTATACGGATTTATTAAAATTCTTATTGCCAAACTATAGTAAAGAAGGGAAAACCCATCTGACTATTGGAATTGGCTGTACTGGTGGACAGCACCGCTCCATCGCTCTGGGAATAAAAATTGGACAGATTCTGGAGCAGGAAGGATACCAGGTCAATGTGAAGCATCGGGATAATTAATTGCTGTGGGAGGAGAGTATCATCGAGTATCAAAAATACAAATTGCGAAAAAAACGCAGGAGTCGTAAAGAAAATGCAAAATGGCGTACTCTACAGCAAGGTCCGCATATTGTAGTGATTGGCGGCGGCACAGGACTCTCTGTATTGCTGCGGGGGTTAAAAGAATATAGCAGCAACATCACTGCAATTGTATCCGTAGGGGATGACGGGGGAAGTTCCGGCCGTATTCGCGAAGAATTCGGGATGGTGCCGGTGGGTGATGTGCGAAATTGTATTGTGGCTTTGTCGGATCGGGAAGATCTGATGGAGCAGCTTTTTGATTACCGTTTTGAGCGAGGCGACGGCTTGGATGGTCATAGCTTGGGCAATCTTCTTTTGGTGGCGATGGCTTATCTTACTGGCAGTTTTCATGATGCGGTGTCTGACATTAATGAGGTGCTGCAGATTCGTGGGAAGGTTTTGCCCGTAACGGATGAACCCATTACATTGAAAGCTATTCTGGATGACGATACGGAGATTATCGGTGAGAGCTGTGTGTCCCAGGCAGATCGTCCCATTGTGCGTTTGACCATTGAGCCGGAAGATGTGCAGCCTTTGGAGGAAGCCTTGGAGGCGATTGCTTCAGCGGAAGCTATTATCTTGGGACCGGGAAGTTTGTTTACCAGTATTATTCCCAACTTACTGGTGGACGGCATTGTGGAAGCGATATTGAAAAGCAAAGCGATGAAGTTTTATGTATGTAATGTGATGACACAAGCGGGGGAAACTGATAATTTTACGGCCGAGGATCATTTATTCTCGTTATTGGAGCATGGCAGAAAAGGGATTGTAGATTATATTATCGTAAATAACCATGAAGCCATAGATCGGGAAATTTTGCAGCGCTATGCGGAGGAAGGCGCCATACCAGTGATCTACCACAAGGATAAGCTGGAACAGCTGCAAGTCAAAGTGGTGGAGGCAAATTTGCTGAATGAGCAGCATGTCCTACGGCATAATTCAGAGCGGCTGGCAGAAACAATTATGGATGAAATTTATGAGAGAAGCGGTTTTTGGGACACAATCAATTGGCGACATCATTATAAAGCTGTGAAAAAACAGAATCGTCGTAAAAAAGGAAGAACGTAAAGGGAAGGTGAACAGGGTGTCCTTTTCCAATGAAATAAAGAATGAATTGGCACATTTAGAATATGACAGACTGTGTTGTGAAATTGCGGAACTGGCGGGGTTGGTGCGTATGGACGGTACGATTTTGATTGGCAGCAAAAAAGGTATCGGACTGGAATTGAATACAGAAAATGCAGCAGTGGCGCGCAAAGCGTTTAAGGGTTTGAAGAAGATCTTTCATGTAGAAACAGAGATTACAGTGCAGCGGCGCAATCGTTTGAAAAAAAATAATGTGTATTTGGTGCGAGTGCCAGGACAGCCGAAAGTGATGGATGTGCTGGATAAACTGGGATTGATGAAGGATGGGCTTATGTACAATCCAGAAATCAGTGCAGCGTTGGTAAAAAAGGATTGCTGTAAACGCAGCTACCTGCGGGGGGTATTTTTGGGTGCGGGCTCGTTAAGTGATCCCATGAACAGCTATCACTTGGAGATAGTGGCCAATAGTGAAGAGTATGCAGATTCTCTGGTGCAGCTTATAGAAACATTTGGTCTTCATCCCAAAATCAGCAGCCGAAAAAATGTACTGCTGGTGTATTTGAAAGAAAGCGAGCAAATTGCGGATTTTCTCAACATCATAGGTGCTCATCAGGCACTGTTGGAGTTGGAAAATATTCGGATTCAAAAGGGTATGCGAAATCAGGTAAACCGTTTGGTAAATTGCGAGAGTGCCAATATGAATAAAACCATTGATGCAGCTTATCGGCAGCGTATGAATATTGAACTTATTCAGCAACATTATGGTTTGGAAAAGTTGAACGAGGGTTTGCGGGCTGTGGCAGAGGCCAGATTGGCTTACCCAGAGGTAAGCCTAAAAGAATTGGGAACACTAATGGATCCGCCCATTGGTAAATCGGGGATTAATCATCGTATGCGGAAATTAGAGGAACTGGCTGATGAACTACGGGGAAAAGGATATGAGAACAATTAAGCAGCGTGAAGCGGAGGAGAGCGTGTATGTCAAATTGGAGAAAAGTTTGTACTGTGCTGTCAGTGCTTTTATTGGCAGGTATTTTGTGGCTGAACCTGTTTGGATCGCCGCTGGCCGCTTATCATTTGAAACAGGATGTAAAAGAACATTTGGCGCAGCAAGGGTATCATATAGAGGAACTGAGCCAGTTTGACGTGATGTATGACCGCGATGGCCGTAATAAATATATGGTGAAGGTGGTCTACAGCGATAGTCCGAATGAGGTGCACTATTATTGCTATGACGGAGATCAGGAACTGCAGGAGCTGGAGCAAATCGGGAAATAACTACAGAAGTATGAAATAAAACAAAAATGCGTTGTTGGAAAATCGTTTAGAGGATGATGCAACAACGTATTTTTTGTGCAAAAGAGAAAAATGGGAATGAAATAAAAATTTATTAAAAATTTTTTCAGATTTTCACCAAATATACACATTTTTCTGTTATACTAAAAAACAGTGATAAAATGTAAGATTAGTGCTGTTTTTTTGATTGAGAAATAGCCGGACAGGGAGTGAAAATAATTCATGATTCAATTTATCAATGTGTCCAAAGAGTTCCAAAACGGAACGATTGGACTCAAAAAGATTGATGTGAAAATAGAAGAAGGCGAGTTTGTATTTTTAGTTGGAGCCAGCGGAGCGGGAAAATCGACCTTTACAAAGCTGTTAATTCGGGAACTGCTGCCTACAGAAGGCAATATTTTGGTAAACGGCAAGAGCATTACCCGCTTGAAGCAACGGCAGATTCCCCATTATCGCCGCAATATCGGTTTTATTTTTCAAAATTATCGCTTGCTGGGTGACCGCACTGCTTTTGAAAATGTTGCTTTTGCAGTGGAAGTGTTGGGCGCTACTCGCAGAGAGGTGGAGCGTAAAGTAGATTATGCGCTGCATTTAGTGGGTTTAGATGATCGCAAGACCCATTTCCCTGATGAGCTTTCTGGGGGAGAGCAGCAGCGCGTGGCTATTGCCCGGGCAATTGTGAATAATCCGCAAATTATTATTGCGGACGAACCTACTGGAAATTTGGACCCGGAGACAGCAAAGGGGATTATGGATATCCTGAATGATATAAACATAAAGGGAACTACTATTGTGATGGCGACCCATGACAGCGGCATTGTAAACAGAGCCAGTCACCGTGTGTTGGAATTAGCGCATGGTGAGTTAATTCGGGACGATAAACAAGGAGGGTATAAAATTGATCTTGTTTAGATATCTGCAATATGGATTTCGTGACACCATGCGTTCTTTATGGCGGCACAAAGGAATGGTACTGGTGTCTGTATTAACTGTGGCTACGATGTTGGTTGTGCTGGGGGCGACGGTGCTGTTGGCGGCCAACAGTGAATATATGGCAAAAAATATGGAAGAAGAGCTGGAGGTTGTAGTTTTTCTGCATACCGATGTGAGTCGGGAAGATGCTTTGGCTTTGGAAGAAAAGCTACATAGCGTAACCGGTTTTAAGGGAGCAACTTTTGTACCTAAAGAAGACGCACTAGAAAATATCAACACACAGTTGGACAAAACTCAGTTGTCTAATGCTACTGGCGGCAGTAATCCATTACCTGATGCATATCACATCAAGTTGGAGCAAATGGAGCAGATGGAAGATGCTGTAGCTTATTTGAGCAATACTGAGCTGTTTCCTCAGATTGAGTTGGTACGCTATGGACAAGATGTAGTGGACAAAATGATTGCGCTTACCAATACATTGGAAATTGTTTGTATTGCTATTGTGGTGGGTATGGTACTTATCGCGCTGTTTTTAGTGAACAGCACAATTCGTTTGACAGTAGCAACTCGTGGCGAAGAAATCAGTATTATGAAATATGTTGGTGCAACGAATTTTTATATACGGGTTCCTTTTTTCCTGGAAGGTTTGCTTATTGGAATTGTAGGCGCATTGCTGGCAGATGGGGTGTTATTCTTTGGTTATGACGCTGTCTATAATTATATTGGTGCGCAGTTAAGCTTCATCACATTATTGCATAATGACCAACTTCTATTTTTTATTATGCTGGTTCTGTTGGCAGGCGGTACCCTGTTAGGCGCATTGGGCAGCAATATTGCAACCAAAAAGTATCTAAAAGTATAAATATCATGTCAGAACGCACACAGCTGTGCGTTCTGTTTTTTGTAGAGATTTTGGCATAGATGCAGAAAAAAACCGTATAATAAATAAGACGAAACTGGGAGGATACCGAAATGAACAAAGCATGGAAAGTGCTGCGGGATGTTGTGTTAACTGTATGCTGTTTGACAACGCTGGCTGTGGCTCTGTTGGTCGTGAGCAATTTTGATCATGTGCAAAAAATTGTACGTACTGTGACGCTCATTGAAAACAACTACTTATGGGAAAGTGATGCAGAAACGTTGACAAATGGTGCAGTAAAAGGGATGCTGGATAGTTTAGGAGATAAGTACACAACCTATATTGATGCGGAAACCTTTAATGGATTTATGGAGCAGGTGAGCGGGGAGGTGTATGGAATTGGCATCTATACTGCGGAGGATGAAGACGGACAGTTTGTAATTTTATCTCCGATGAAGGATAGTCCGGCGGAGCAGGCAGGGATTAAGGCAGGAGATATTATCAAGGCCATTGATGGAAAAAGCACGGAGAATATGACTTTAGATATAGCAGTGTCTCTGATGCGGGGACGTCCGGATACCAGTGTGGATATCACGGTGAACAGAGATGGCGCGGAAGAAACCTTCTCGGTGAAACGGTTCAAATTAGGCAGTATAAAAACAGTGACGGGCATGATTCTGGAGGAACAGCCGGATATTGCTTATGTGCACATCAACGAGTTTTCTGTACAGACCGGTAAGGAATTTGCAGAAGAAATAAATGCGCTATTAAAAGAAAACTTCCGTGGACTTATTTTGGATTTGCGAAACAATGGTGGCGGTGAAGTGAATGCTGCAGTCGATGTGGCGCGGGTATTTGTACCATCTGGACCTATCGTGCATGTGGTATCGGGCAATGGGAAGGTGGATACCAAAAACGCCACAGAAGCGCAGTTGGAAATACCATTAGTAGTGTTGGTGAACGGGAATACAGCCAGCGCCTCGGAGATTTTATCTGGCGCCTTAAAAGAAAGTGGCGTAGCTACACTTGTAGGCACGCAAACTTTTGGAAAAGGATTGGTGCAAGGAGTATATTTGTTTTCTGACGGTACGGCGATGAAAATTACGGAAGCAAAATATCTGACACCGAAACAGAACGATATCAATGGGGTTGGTATCAAACCTGATGTAATCGTAGATTTACCAGAAGATGCGCAGGTAGACACCCAACTGGAAAAAGCTATTGAAATATTAAATCAAAAGATGAGGTGAACCTATGCTGGCAATGGAGCTGTTATGGCAAATGCTTGGGCAGGTGGGGACATTGCTCTATACGCCGGTGTTTTGGCTGGCTGTAGGATTGGTATATCTGCAGACGCGCCGGTGGGCCCGTATGCGGCAAGCGTTATTTCAACTGCGGCGGGAAACGATAGCGGGAAGGGTAGCAGTTACTGTAGCAATAGGAATGGTGGGCGGATTGGTTGCCAGTGTATTACTTTTTTTATTGGGTGTGTCAGTAGACCAGGTTGGATTATTCTATGTATGGGCAGTGGCGCTGCTGTTGATGTTATTTCGGCAGCGCTTTTTTTGTTTTGCCTATGCCGGCGGGATATTGGCACTTTGCAATGTGCTATGGGGCTGGCCAGTGCTGCAAAGTCATCAGCTTTTGCTATTGATAGCAATATTACACTGCACAGAGGCCTTTTTGGTGCTTTTCAGCGGCCACCTACAGGCTGTGCCTATTTATTTATGTGATAAACAACAGCGGATTACAGGGGGATTTTTGCTGCAAATGGCTTGGCCTTTGCCCTTGGTGATGCTGTTCACATTAGATAACGCTGTCGTTCAGCCACAAGCAGGTTTTTTGCTTCTACCAGAGTGGTGGCCGGTATTGGGCGGAGGGCATGGCAGTACATTGCTTTACATTTTAGTACCGGTGCTGGCGGCGTTGGGCTATAGTGATTTGGCAGTATGCCATAGTTTGCGGCAAAAAACGCGACAATCGGCGATGTTGTTGGCAATCTACAGCGTAAGCTT
This sequence comes from Peptococcaceae bacterium UBA7185, assembly GCA_002491065.1. Taxonomy (GTDB): domain Bacteria; phylum Bacillota; class Peptococcia; order Peptococcales; family Peptococcaceae; genus UBA7185. The sequence continues at coordinate 3,359 of DKVF01000084.1, read as the reverse complement.
ATGTTTGTTGGTTTGGGTTACGAAAGACAATGGTTTGTGGATGCTTCTGCCCGCTTTATTTGCACCGCTGGGACATGAAGCGGTGATCCTTTATGGACGGAGACAGGAAACGGGTGGTGTGAGCCGTTTTATTGCGCCGGAGCGCGGCGTGTTGGTGTTGGATGTACAGCATGGTTCTCCGGCGGCGCGGGCGGGGCTGCGCAGTGAAGATTGGATTTTTCAATTGGACGGTGCTGCGGTAGAAAATCGAAAGCATTTTCTTTCCCAACAATATCTGCTGCCGCAGAAAGCAGTGGTTAGATATTTGCGCAAGGGAAAATCGCGTCAATGTATATTGCGTATGGGGCGTTGGAGCCAACCGGGAATTATTACTGCGCCTGACAGTCAATGCGATTTATATTGGAGCATGGTTGAGGATGAAGGAATTGCAAAATTCTTATATAAAAAACTTGCAAAGACATTGAAAAAAGTTTGATATTGTGTTTTAATAAAATAGTATGCTTTACATGGAAAAGCGCTGTGCAATAAGATTATAAGAGTATATCGGGAACGATATCATAGATGATGTAAAGCGAAAATGAGTTTATGGAGGTGGAAAAGGAGTGGCGGAAGCAATCAAATTTACGGAAAAAACACTGGACTATGCAAAAAATCCACGTAACCAGGGTGATATGGCAGATCCGACAGCGATTGGCGAGGTAAGCAATCCTGACTGCGGTGATTCTACGATTATCTACTTAAAGGTGGAAGATGATATCATCAAAGATGTAACGTTTGAAACTTTCGGTTGTGCGGCAGCTGTAGCCAGCAGCAGCATTTTGACTGAAATGATAAAAGGAAAAACGGTAGAAGAAGCATACAAAATGACCGAAGAGGCCGTAGCAGAAGAACTGGGTGGCCTGCCGGAAAAGAAAATGCATTGCTCTGTAATCGGAGTAGAAGCAATGCGGAAAGCCATTGAAAATTATCGTAATGGTGTTGTGAACAGCGACCAAGATTAGGAGCGTTGCATATAAAAACAGATTGCTTTATTGTCAGGGATGACAATAGGGCAATCTGTTTTTTCTTTAAAGTGTTTTACCAAGCTATTGCGCTGTGGAATTATAAAAAGGTAAAAATAAGTATATGCTGCAGAGCAAAGTTCTGCAGCATACTGTGCTTGATTTTTTCAGTTTTTCTGTCGTCCATAGCAGATATTGAAATCTACTTGAGTTTTTTGTCTAGCCAGAGTAGTACTTTGAAGCTTAACAATCCCCAGATAATAAAGAAAGCATAAGCGGCGACGGGATTTTTAAATCCCAGATGCAAGGTCTTTTCACTAAGGAAAATTTCTTTCCAAATAGGAATATCGGAGTAATAGTAAGAACCTGGTCCGAAATTCCATCCTTCAATGAGTCCTGCATCCTGTGAAATTAAGTAAATCGCTATGAGTAGAGAAACAGCGCAGATAAAAATAGAAAGACAATTCATAATTTTTACAAGCTTTTCTCTTGTCTCTTCACGCATAAAACGTCACATCCTGTTCTCGTTACAACATTACCGAACCAGTATATCAGATTTAAAGCGTAAATGCAATTAAACGGTGGCGATATTTGGAATTGGTAAGAAAATGCCGCTCAGCATAATCCAAGCTACTAACAGAGTCAAAACAATGTTGAAGGTCTGACCAACTACGTACAGTGTCAGCGGTTTACCGCCCTGCATATAGTAAGCCATTTCCTTGAAGTTGGATTCCAGACCGATGGATGTGAAGGCCAGGCAGAAGCACCAGCCTTTGTAGTTGCTGAAAGTTTTCAGAATTGCACTGTAAGTTTCCTGACCGAAGGTCGGCATGATGATGAAGGAGAAAATTACAGAAGCAACAAAGAAACCGATAATAAACTTGGGGAAACGATGCCAGATTTCGCTGGCCCCCACTTTATCACGGGAATCATCCACATCTACTTTCATAGCAAAGAAAATAGAAATTGCCAAAGCGATAAAGCCGATCAGAATATTTTGAATCATTTTTACCAGAGCAGCTACCTGACCGCCTACAGGGCCCAACGCTTCCCCTGCCAGAACAACGGCGCCGGTAGAGTCTACTGTACCGCCGATCCAAGCGCCGCCCACCATAGGATCCATGCCGATGGCTTTAATAATAATAGGCATAAATACCATCATCAATACGGTGAACATAAGAGATAGACCGATTGCGAAAGTCAAGTCGTTTTTCTTAGCGCCGGAAGCAGCTGCGGCTGCGATTGCAGCAGATACACCGCACACGGAGGTCGCGGTAGCGATTACGATAACCATTGGTTTGGAAACCATTTTTAAGAATTTGGTACCGAAAATCCACATGAAAATGATAACAATCGGGGTTACAAACCAGGCAATTGCCAGACCGTAAATACCAAAGTTGGTAATATTGGAGAACAATACTTCAGCCCCCATCACGACTAAACCAGTTTTTACATAGTATTCAGTCTGAATACCAGGTTTAATCCATTCCGGTGTACCGATGGTGTTACAAATCAGTAAGCCGACTACCAATGCCCAGAAAGCGTATTCTACGTAATTACTCATGGTCTTTTGAGCAGCTAATGCGTAAGCAACCCAAGCGCAGATGAATACACCGGTGAAGCCTAGAGCAAATTTTGGTACGTTTTGCCCCATAAAGTAAACTCCAATGGAGAATAGTGCCAATAATACAACAAATGTAATCAGTAAGCTGACGAAGTACCCTCCGTTTAAGCCGCTGACAATGCTAGGCGCTTCTGCTGTACCCCATGTTGGGAATTTTACAGCTTTAAAACTAAATGCGCCAGTGGTGACAGAGATAATCCCTGCCAGAATAATTATAAAGCCCAGCCAAATAGCCCACCAATCTTCTTTTTTGTAAAGGTCGGACCATTGAAATTTGTCGGCCACAACTTTTTCGTTTGATTGTGGATTTGCCATAATGAAAACCTCCTTATTTTCTGGTTTAAAATAAAAATAGAATTAATGCATGAATCAGAGAAACATGATGATTCAACAAAAGTTTTGTATTTCTGAACAAAAGGAATGTTTTGTCCCCCCTTTCATAGTACTATTTTATTCAGAAAATAGATTATGCACAAACTGCTGGTGTGCTATTTTATAGTATATTCTTAGTTCCGGCATTTTTTGCATAATCCTAAGTAAATGAGATAATGATGAAAACACAAATTCTTAACATGATATTAACACAAAAATTCCAAAGAACAATAAGATTGAAATCCAGGAACAGTTGGGTATACGTATTTTACACTAATTTGTGAAATCAAGAATTATCCCAAATAAAGGATAACATATATTAAGAAAATGTCAATATGTAATTACAAAAAAATTTATAGAAA
>DKVF01000010.1:33131-60133 GCA_002491065.1 Peptococcaceae bacterium UBA7185 | reverse complement strand
AACATTTGACGTAGAGCCTTTTTTTTGAGTATTATTCTTAGCTTAGCTGGAACATACCGTGATAAAGCTGATAGTATTTTCCTTTTTGCGCCAGCAGACTCTGGTGATTGCCTTGTTCAATAATTTGACCGTGTTCCAGTACCAGTATTTGGTCAGCATTGCGCACGGTAGAGAGACGATGGGCAATGATAAATACGGTGCGTCCCTGCATCAGCTGGTCCATTCCCTGTTCTATGAGCGTTTCTGTGCGAGTGTCAATAGAACTGGTGGCTTCATCCAAAATTAGCACGGCGGGATTGGCTACTGCAGCGCGGGCGATAGCCAGTAACTGACGCTGTCCCTGACTCAAATTGTTGCCATCAGCGGTGAGCATCGTGTGATACCCCTCGGGCAAATGCTGAATGAAAGAATGGGCATTAGACAAATGTGCTGCATGTATGACTTCGTCATCTGTGGCATCCAGGCGACCATAACGAATATTATCTAATACTGTGCCAGTAAATAAATGGGTATCCTGAAGCACCATGGAAAAAGTGCCGCGTAAATCTTCTTTGCGAATCTGATTGATATCAATTCCGTCATAGGTGATGGAGCCGCCGGATAAATCGAAAAAGCGATTGATTAAACTGGTGATGCTGGTTTTCCCAGCGCCGGTGGAACCCACCAGAGCGATTTTCTGTCCCTGCGCTGCGTGAAATGTAATATCATGCAGCACTGGTTTGTCCGGTGTGTAGTGAAAAAATACGTGTTCAAAAGAAAGATTGCCTTGCAAAGGAATTTGTTTGACCGTGCCATTTTTCTGAGGAACCTGCCACATGGGAGGCTCTTGGCTGCGGTCTAGAGTCACTTGACCGAGATTGGCCTCCGGCAGTTCATCCATCAGTTGGAAAATACGTTCCGCTCCCGCCAATGCGTTCAGCAGGGCATTAAATTGTTGGGAAATCTGCGTGATCGGATGGGAAAATGAACGCGTATATTGTAAAAATGCTGCTACAGTTCCCAAATCCAAGCGACCAAGAATTGCCATGATACTCCCGAATATCGCGGTGACAGCGTAATTAATGTAAGAAAGATTTCCCATGGTGGGCATCACTATATTAGCAAAGGTATGGGCACTGGTAGAAGCATGGCACAGGTTGTTATTCAATTGGTCAAAACGCGTTTTGGCCCGCTCCTCGTAACAGAATACCTTGACTACTTTTTGTCCCTCTATCATTTCCTCAATATAACCATTCATAGCGCCGATGGCCTGCTGCTGTTTGTGAAAATACATACCGCTTTTACTGCCGATTGTGCGCACGGCAAAAATCATTACAGTTACCATCAGCAGTACCAACAAAGTCAATAAGGGACTGAGAATCACCATCATCGTGAATACGCCCACGACAGTGACAAAAGACGAGATAAACTGGGAAAGGCTCTGGCTCAGCAAATCCCGCAATGTGTCAGTATCGCTGGTAAAGCGGCTCATCAGTTCACCATGGGTATGGCTGTCAAAAAAACCAATGGGCAGGGACTGCATTTTATCAAATAATTCGGTGCGAATTTGAAATAAGGTACTGGTGGAAATCACTAGCATGATACGGCTGTAGGCAAAGGTTGCGATAGTTCCGGAGAGATAAATGACAGCCATGACGGACAGCATAAAAATAAAATCAGACAAATCAGGATTTTGCTGACCAACGAAAGGTAAAATATAGTTATTAATCAGCGGTTTGAGAAAATAGGTGCCAGCAATGGAGGCGCCTGCGCTGATAAGGATACAGAGTACAGATACGCATAAATGCAGGTGGAAACCTTTCATATAGCTGAGAATACGCCATACAGTCTGCTTGATATGCTGGGGTTTTCCGGTTCCTTTTGGTGGTTTCGGCATGTCACAGGGCTCCTTTCTGCTGAGAATCGTATACTTCTTGATAGATTGCATTGTGTTTTAATAATTCCTCATGGGTTCCAATCGCATTGATGGTGCCGTTTTCCATGACAATGATGCAATCCGCATCCTGCACGGAGCTAACCCGTTGGGCAATAATAATCGTGGTGGTGTCCGCCAGATCACGGCGAAAAGCTTGACGGATACGGCTGTCGGTAGCAGTATCGACAGCGCTGGTGCTGTCATCTAAAATAATAATTTTAGGATGCTTTAAAAGAGCGCGGGCGATACAAAGCCGTTGTTTTTGTCCGCCGGATAAATTGACGCCGCCTTGGCTCAAATCCGTGTCATAGCCTTGTGGAAAGGCCATGATAAAGTCGTGGGCCTGTGCCGCCTGACATGCGGTAATCAATTCTTCTTCGGAGGCGTTGGGATTGCCCCAACGCAGGTTTTCCTTAATGGTGCCGGAGAATAGGACATTTTTTTGTAATACCACAGCTACATTCTCATGCAGTGTATGCAGCTTGTAGTCCTGCACATTGCGTCCGCCGACGAATACTTCGCCGGAGCTGGCATCATAAAGACGGGGAATGAGCTGCACCAATGTTGTTTTCGAAGAGCCTGTACCGCCCAAAATTCCTACCGTCTGTCCGGAAGCGATGGAGAGATTGATATCATGTAATACAGGGGCAGCGGCTTCTTCATTGTAAAAAAAGGATACATTGCGAAATTCAATGGAGCCATCCTGCAGCTGCAGATCATTAGATACAGCAGCATCAGTTAAATCCAACGGTTCGTCAAACACTTCGCAGATGCGCCGTGCTGAAGCACGGGACATGATCAGCATAATAAAAATCATGGAAATCATCATGAGGGACATGAGAATTTGTGAAATATAGCTAATAAAACTGAGCAACTCGCCGGTCAGCATATCACCGGCAATAATCAAGTTGCCGCCAAACCAAGCTACTGCGATCATGCAGCTGTACATTACCAATTGCATGATGGGCGCATTCCACAAGAGAATTTTTTCAGCGCGCAGCTGCGTATCCCGCAGCTGATCCGCGGCCTGGCGAAAAACTTCTTTTTCATGGTCTTCCCGCACAAAGGCCTTTACTAAATGAATGGCAGAGAGATTCTCCTGTACTCGCGCGTTGAGCTGATCGTATTTGGTCAACATAATTTGAAAGCGCGGATAGGCGCGGGAACCGATGAAATACAGAGCAATGCCTAAGACCGGAACAGCTACCAAGAAAATTTTTGCTAAGCTGGCATTGATATATACAGCCATCAGCGTAGCGCAGATGAGCATCATAGGCGCACGCACGGCAGTGCGAAGCATCATCATGAATGCCATTTGCGTATTGTTTACGTCGGTGGTTAAGCGGGTGATTAAAGAGGCTGTTGTGAAATGGTCAATATTGCGGAAGGAAAATTCCTGCACTTTATAAAATAATTTTTGCCGAATTCCTTTAGAGAGTCCGGCACCTGCCACAGCGGCAAAGCGACCGGCCAATACACCGGCAGTAAGAGATACCAGTGCCATGGCAATCATCAGAAGACCCATGCGGGTGACATAACGCACATCACCGTTTTGAATTCCTACATCAATGATTTTGGCCATTATCCAAGGCATGAGGATTTCCATAAACACTTCAATTAAAATAACAGAAGGGGCCAGAAGGGCATATTTTTTGTACCGTCCCAAACAGGACAGAAGATGATTCAGCATAGGGTCAACTCCTTGATAAATGAATTACTTCACATATAATTACGTTTATTATAGCGGTTGCAGCATATTCCTGCAAGGGGCTGAACTTAGGTTTTCGTAGTTTTAGACACAGTTATCTGAACGCGAAATAATAAATAACATGAAAAATAAATGCCAGATTGAATACGGCGAAATAGTAAAACTCGAAATAAGAATAACCGGAGAAAAATCTTGTGCTGAAAAGGATAGGAGTGCATGGGATATTCTTATTTTCTTTTTTAAAAATCAAAAACAGGCATTTTTCGATTGTCTCTATCACTTTGCCTGTCAAATGACTTCAAGAAGAATTACTTGCAGGTAATATTTTATTACCGGTAAACTCATGAATAAAATAGAACTTCCAAAAAGAAAATTTTATACATATAATAAAACTGTAAAAGATGCAATGGCCATTGCAAAGAAAAATAATTGGAATATTTTTTGCAGAATGTGAGGTTGGATAATATGAGCAAGGACAATAAAGTATTTGTGATTGGAATTGACGGTATGGACCCCAAAATGACGCGCCGCATGGTGAATGAGGGAAAATTGCCGAATATTAAAAAAATGATTGAAATGGGTTCTGCCCGTGAGGATTTAGTATTATTGGGTGCAATGCCGACGATTACACCTCCTATGTGGACAACTCTGGCAACAGGCGCCTATCCTGCTACCCATGGCATTACCTGTTACTGGAATCAGCATCCGACAGACTTGAGCAGATTTGAATATGCATTTGGCAGCGATGTTTGTCAGGCAGAACCGGTATGGAACAGTATTGTGGAAGCTGGCAAAAAGGCGCTAGTATGGACTTGGCCTGGTGGAAGTTGGCCTCCAACCCATTCAAGTGAAAATTTGCATGTGGTAAGCGGTGTGGCACCGATGGGACCAAATATGACCGGCTGTGATCTAGACTTAGAAATGATGACCTATGCTTCTGTTGACTATACAGGTGTGACAAAACGGAGTGTTTTGGCGACACACGGCGGCGCTGGATGTGTGGTAGACGGCGAAACCCAAAAAGATGAGGAAGGTAGAACTGGCTGGTGTGCAACGTTTGATGACCCGGAAAACCATGCATGGCCGTTGTTAGACCACTTAGAAGGTGAAGAAAGTGGAGAATTCCCAGAGAAAGTAATTAGTTTTAACGTGCCGTTAAAAGAGCCGAAAAACTGGGGGCATGAAGTTCCAGAAAGTGCCCTGGAATTTCCTGTTATCATTGCAGATGGCGCCAAACAGCTGCCAGCTCTGTTATTGAAAAACGAAGAAGGTCTGTATGACCGCGTAGAAGTGTACATGAATAAAAAAGACGCAGAGCCATGGGCTTCTGTGACGGAAAAAGATTATTATATTCCGGTAAAGGTAATCGAGATGACCAATGAAGAAGGGCAAAAGATAAAGGGAACTCGTTCTGTTAGTTTGATGAAGATTGAGCAGAACCCCGTCAGTGTGATTTTTGATATGGGCCAGTGCTTGGATATTACAACGGATAAAAAAGAAATGCTGTGGCATCCCAAATCTTTGTATCAACAGACTGTGGACATTGCTGGATACTGCCCGGTAGCCAATAATTTAGGCGGCGGCTATCCGGAAATGCTAACCCGCAGAAGTCTGCCAAGCTGGGACTATATGCATAAATGGCAGGCAACTGCATTGCTGGGTTTGATTGAGGAAAACGACTATGATGCAGTCTTTACCCACATTCACAGTTGCGACCATGTGGGACATTCCTGTTGGAGATGGGCAAAATCTAGAGAAAAATACGGCAATAATGATGAAAAGGTATATCAGGAAATTCTGGAAGCTATTTATTTACAATGCGACGAATATGTAGGCATGTTAATGCCGCTGATGGATAAAGGCTGGACCTTGATTTTGACTTCTGACCATGGTCTACTATGTTCTGAGGAAGATGAGTTACCATTTTTGGGCGAAGGTTTCGTCATGAATGTTGGCGTGATGAGTGAACTAGGCTATACCGTACTGAAGGAAGACGAAAATGGAAATAAGCTGCACGAGATTGATTGGACCAAAACCAGAGCAGTAGCGCCTCGTGGCAATCACATTTATATCAATGTGAAAGGCCGCAATAATCAGTACGGGATTGATGGGATTGTAGATCCAGAAGACAAATATGAATTGGAACGCCAAATTATTGACGATCTGTACAATTACCGGATGAATGGTAAACGAATTGTAAATATTGCGTTGCGCAATAAGGATGCTGTCTTGCTGGGGATGAACGGTCCGAGATGCGGCGATATCATTTACTTTTTGGAGGAAGGCTTTAACCGTCTGCATGGGGACGCACTGTCTACCACAGAGGGGTATTTCGGCACATCGGTATCCCCAATTTTTGTAGCGGCAGGTAAAGGTGTGAAATCTGGCTATGTGATGAAGCGGCAGATGCGTGAAGTAGACATTGCGCCGACAGTGGCGGCAATCATGGGTGTACGGATGCCTGCACAGGCCGATGGTGCAGCTATTCATCAGATTTTAGCAGATTAGTAAATGATTGAATGACAATTGTATATGATACGTTTGCATTTTTCGGGAGGATGTTTTTACAATCCTCCCGAAAAAGTAGTCGCTGTCAGTAAGGAGATGATCAAATGAGTAATTTAAAGAAAACGGGTATTACATATTGGATTCATATTGCGATATTTTTTATTTTAACTTTTGGCATTGGGATGCTGCCGCCTTTTGCACAAATTACTGAATACGGCATGGATATTCTGGGCATCTTTGTCGGATTGATTTATGCATGGACCTTCATTGGTTTTTTGTGGCCGAGTTTGATTGGACTGGCGGTAATGGGCTTGACAGCTTATGCGGCTGATATCAATACCGCTATTGCATCCGGCTTTGGATATAGTTTAGTCTGGCAAGTATTCTTTATGATGCTGTTTGCAGAGATCATGAATGTGTTGGGCATCACAGAATATTTGGGTTTTTGGCTGATTAGTCGGAATTTCTGCGTTGGCCGTCCCTGGGTATTTGCGTTCTTGATTTTTACAGCAGCCTGGATACTTGGTGGCTTGACTTCGCCTTATGCAGCTGCTTTTATGCTGTGGAGCGTGCTGTATAAGATTTTTGAGAAAATTGGCATGGAAAAACAATCAGGGTATGTGACCTATATGATTGCCGGAATTATGTTTTTGGCGGCCATGGCCTGTATGGTCTTTCCCTTTGAGCCTTATCCATCAGTGATTGTTGCACTTTGTGGGTTTACGCCAGCAGATCTTCCTTTTATTCCATGGCTGATTGTCGGTATTGTCACAGCAGTAGCATTGAGTGTAGCATATCTGCTTGTAGGAAAATTTATATTCCGTTTCGATTTGACGGCGCTGGTGCATGCTGGTGATTTTGCCGCCGAATATCGCGACAGAAAAATGACAGAAGATAACAAAATTTCTTTTGCGATTCTGCTGATTCAGGAGTCATGGCTTCTATTATGACAGCGATTACGCCTGTGCTGAATACATTAAGTCCATTTGCTTTTGTGGCGTTCTGTGTTGTTATTCTAGGTACGATTACACAGGTTGCGCATAATCTTGTATTGACGATGACATTTACGCCAATGCTGGCAAAAATCGCTGTAAGCTATGGGATTGATCCTATTTTAGTAGGCTTTGTGGTTGTTACCATGTTTCAGTGCGCAACTGCAACCCCGGCCGCTTCTGCGCAAGGCGCAGCTGTGTATGCAAATGCAGAATGGGTTGGGCAAAAATGGGCATATCTTTGCGGTGTTACGTTTGCTATACTTGCCATGATTGTTCTGGCTTGCATCATTTATCCATTAGGCAGTATGTTGTTTTGAGTTTGTATGATTTTTTCTAAAAAAATGATATTAGACAGGGAGAAATGATTCTATCTCCCTGTTTTCTATATTTGAGGGGTGAATGGGATGACAGAGCAAATGAATCGTATAGAGTATTTGAGACAGCGGAAACAGCATTGCTGCTGTAAGTACTGCGGAGGACTTTTGGAAATCCGTCGGGTCGCTTTTAGTGAACAGGATGATGCTCGTGTGGAGTTATATTGTCCGCGGTGTGGAAAAATTGAATTCGGCGTAGAAAAAGAAATATATGCTGTGACGGAGTATTTTGTAGAGGAAATGGGCTTTCAGTGTTATACCGATATTGAAAATCCTATCTTGCAAAAACAAATGAATATTGCAAAAGTAGCAGAAATTATTTCCTGGGGCTTTGTGAATCTGGGATATTGTGATGAGAACGGGTTTCGTTATCCGCTGACCATACCGGATGCGCTGCTGCATGAGGAATTGAATTTGAAACGGGACAAATGGCAGGCATATAAAGAGGTGCATGACAATGACGACACAGATTGAGCTGCAGCATGTAAATTGCAAAGTGGGCGAAAAATATTTGCTGCGTGATATCACCTGGCAGGTACAGCCCGGTGAAAAATGGATTGTATTTGGGGAAAATGGCAGCGGGAAAACTACGTTGCTGAGTCTGCTTGCTGGGTACAAACGCTACAGCGATGGAACAATACAATTATTTGGCGAACCCTACCAATCTGAGGAAGTTCTGCGGTATCGCAGGAGAATTGGTTTGGTCAGTACCTCTTTTTTTAATCGCATTCTGTGCAGGGAATCGGTACTTTCCATTGTTCTGTCTGGTCAAAACGGTATTCTGGGTATTTCTGAATATATTTCCAATCAGGAACTGTTGTATGCCAAAAAAATTCTGGAAGTTTTTCACATAGAAAAAAAGAAAGACATGCCATTTTATTTGTTATCTAAAGGGGAGCAGCAGAGTGTACTCTTGGCTCGTGCGTTTATGGGAACTCCGGAAATTTTACTGCTGGATGAAGCAGATTCGGGGTTGGATTATCTGGCGCGAATCCGTTTGACAGATTTTCTGGCTGCTTTTGCAGCGGAAACCAAGGCAACGTTGATTGCAGTTACTCATTATCCCAATGAAATTCCTGATTTTTTTGAACATGGACTATTGATGAAAAATGGGAAAATCTATCAAAAAGGCTTGCTGGAAGATGTGTTCCGTACAGAAGTCTTTAGCGATTTTTTGAATACTCCGGTGGAAATTCAGAAACAGAAAAATGGATATCAGTTTATCAGCAAGGGGGAGGTGAACCGATATGCAGAGCTATGGCGGACGTGACCAGGCGATTAGCAGTTATTACGAAAAATTATTGCAGGCTGGAGCAGTGGATGAGGAATTTCAGCTGTTTGGCTGTATGTATTTGGAAAAAGGAGAACAGGGCTTTTTTGTAACCGAAAGAGAACAGAAAATGTTTCGATTTCAGATGGAATGTGAGCAGAAAAATTGTTATTGTACGCCAGTATCCTTGTATACGTATTGGAGCAAGGTCACGAAGGGAGAGCGGCAGATGCTGAAACGGCAGTATCAGTTTGATGTGATAAAAAAGTTGGAACAGCAGTATGGCGATATGTTCTTTCACGGCATAACAAATCTGGAAGCAATTCCTCCAACAGATGCTGCAGTAGAAGTATTGGATAGGTGGAAAAAACAACTGGATAGCTGTTATGATTTGGATTTGCTGCAGCTGTATGAGGCGATCATCTCAGCCGCACTGCAAATGAAAATACTCACGCCTTTTTCAGGGCTGCGTTATCTGGAGTGGATAGGCCGGATGAAACAACAATTTCAGGAGGACATGCTGCAGCAGGAAGGGGAAGCACATGTATATGCGGGGTTGGCCTATTTAGACGAAAACGATGGGATTCGGTATCTGCAGTTTGGAAAACAGTATGCTGCATGGCAGAAACATCAGGAATTATTGCTCAAGGGAAAAACCGTTTCTCCCGTTTTTCTAAAAACGCTATATTATACTGCAAATGATTTTCAGACGATTCAGGCGAAACGCAGGGAATTTGTTGCATGCATGCAAGATAAAATGAATAAAAAATTTTTTGTCTCTTTGGAACAATTATATACGCTGCCGCGGATAATAGCATCCGAGCGTTATCAGGCAGTGGCAGAGAAGGCAGAGCAGTTTTTTTGCAGAGAAGAGAAAATAGCGTTTCAATTATATGGCCGTCAACTACGACTGGTATAAAATGCTATGGAATTATTATTCTTGATGGCAGTAGATCTGTATTATTTGTAAGCCTTTTTCAATGTCTCCAGAAAGTCATGTAGGATAGGGTTTGTTTGCATGCCTTGTTGATAAATGGCAATATAATAAAAAGAAGATCTCTGCAAAGATGCATTTGGAATGAACAGCAGGGAATTGTCTTTGGTGTAAAATATTTGACGAAACTCCTGCGGTGTGCACATTCCAATGTATTCTCCGCTTTTGATTAATTGTTTTTGTGACTCGAAATTATCAGCGATGAAAAAATTGGTAAAAATATCACTGAAAAGTACTTCATGTTCTGCCAGAGAATAATTATGTACGACAAAGGGCAGAGAACTTTTTTGTCCCGATGACTGAAACTCTTTAGCAAGTGGCAGATAAGGGGATTTTTGTGCAATGCATAAACCCAAATATGATTGAACGATAACCTCATAAACAAGGTTGTATTTTTGAAGTCTTTCCCTAAAAAGTTCGGAAGACAGCGTACCGGAGTGGGCAGTCGTGATAAAAGTAAATAATTCATCTATTGGCAACAGACTAAAAAAGGTTGTGGCAGAAACTGTTTTTAAGTTGATTGCTGTGTGCGGATTCTGATGACAATAGGAAGCATATAGTCTTAAAAAATATTTATTGGAAAAACGAGAAATTGTATAAACATTTAGCGTTCCCTTTAGAACAGCTTTATCAGATTGGCAATAGGGAGATAATTGGTCCAGCAATGTGTTCTTTTCTGCAACCGCCTTTTTAGCGTATGCCAAAACCAACATGCCAGCGTCTGTAAATGTGATGCCTTTGCTTGTACGGTCGAGAATAATAATATCCAGCTCTTTTTCCAATGACTTGATGGCATTGTTGATCACCTGGTGGGAAGTAAAATATTTTTCAGCGGTTTTTGTCAGCGATGAAGTTTCTTTGAGGTCTAACAGATATTCTAAATGTTCGGTACGCATAATAATCTCCTCTCCAATATGAGCACAACAAAATAGCTTAATAATAAGTATACATGATTTAGATATGCAGTTCAAGAAATTTGAAAAGTTGAGCTTTTGAAAATTACAGATTGCTAAGAAAACAGCTCTGAAAAGCGCTGTTTTCTTTTAGTTTTCTCATAGATTTTTTTCACAGCAGATGCAGTAATTGTGGTACAATAAATAAAAAATGAGAATGCCGTAAAAAGGAGGCAATGAGATGACAACAAGAGAAACCATTCTACAGACATTGCGGAGTACAGCTGATTTTGTATCAGGGGAGCGATTGAGCCAACAATGCGGGATTTCCCGTGCAGCTGTGTGGAAACAGATTCAAAAATTGCAAAGCGAAGGCTATGAAATAGAAAGTCAACATAGAGTAGGATATAGATTGGTAAATGGAGAGGATATTTTAAACCGGGAGGCGATTAGCCGTGGACTGCCGCATGGATTTTTAGGAAAAAAAGAGCAAATATTTTGTTATGAGGAAATTGATTCCACCAATTTGGAAGCGCGGCGTTTAATTTTGCAAGGGTATGGACAGGGTACTGTCATCGTAGCGAAACATCAAACGGCGGGGCGCGGCAGATTGGGTCGGCATTGGGAATCTCCGGCAGGGACAGGGATTTGGTTTTCTGTAATTCTGGAGCCTAAAGTTGATTTGCAGCGGACTAGTCAGTATTCTTTTGTAATCGCGGTGGCAGTCGCACAGGGAATTCGTGCGGCGACAGGATTGCCTGCGCAGGTGAAATGGCCTAACGACATTTTGATTGGCGGAAAAAAAGTGTGTGGAATTTTGCTGGAACTGGTAGCAGAAATGCGCCAGGTGCATCAGCTAATCGTAGGGATAGGGATTAATGCCAATCAGGAGCAGAGGGACTTTCCAGAGGAAATGCAGATGAAAGCGACGTCCCTTGCTATGGAACAGGGACAGTCTGTACGGCGTACAGAGGTATTATGCGCCGTATTGCAAGCTATAGAGGAAAACTATGATCTTTTGGAAGAGAAAGGGTTTGACGCTATTCGCCAAAAATGGATGAAATTATCCTGCGTAATTGGCAGAGAAGTTCAGGTTGTTCATCAGGACAAATCAATATTAAGCGGTATAGCAGTGGGACTTGCAGACGATGGTGCGCTTCAGGTGAGAACAGAACAGGGCATGGAGCTGGTTACAGTGGGAGATGTGTCGCTGAGAGCCGCTGACGGAAGTTACTTTTTGGTATAGATATAAAAAATTTGGAGAAACTATTGCAAGCTCATCATGAAGGGAAGCAGTCTGCCGGAAAGCATAAAAAGTACTGTTCAAATATAAAAATTTGCTGTATAATTAATATTAAGATATTGAATAAGGTGATGAGCAGTATGGCAAACATATTTATAAAGAGAGAGACCTGTCCAACCTGTAATGGGGAAAAAACGATTCTTTGCTGCAGCTGCACCGCAGATGAAGAGTGCCACACGATTGTATGCCCATCCTGTAGTGGAGCAGGGGAAATGGTAAGCTATAATACACCGGCGATTGTAGCGGCGATTTGTGTTGTGGCGGCGGTAGTTGTTGCATTGGTCGTATTATAGTGGCAGAATAAGATATGCGGCAGTAGGAGGTGTAGGATGAACCAACTCATAAAACGGATTGCAAATATAAAAAAGGAATGTCCTACGTGTACCGGTGTAGGAACAATTGGTTGTAAATGTAATGAGAACAATGAGGTCACCTGTCCAAATTGTGAGGGAAAAGGTGTGGTATCTCGCCGGGTAACGACATCACAGAAAGTTGAGATGCCTTGCGACTCTCCTCAATGCCAAAATGGAAAAGTAACGTGCGGTGTCTGCAATGGCACAGGCGTCACACTGCAGGGTACTCCTTGTTCGGCTTGTCATGGCAGTGGTAAATTGGATTGTCCTGTTTGCGGTGGTCTGGGCCGTGTGGAACGGGTAAAGCAGGAATCTTGGATTGCGCATGATACCTGCCATATATGCAACGGACGCGGCGTGGTGGAATGTTATCTTTGTCACGGTACAAAAGTCCGTGTCTGCCCTGACTGTAAAGGCAAAGGTGCTGTGCTGAACACAGGAAAGATTGCGGCGATTTGTATTTTAGTTGTACTGCTTCTGGCTATGCCTGCATTATTTATTGCGGTGGCGGGGATTAGTTTGGGCGGATGTATTTTTATGCTACAGAAAGAGCGAAAAATGGTTCAGGAAAATGAGGCGGAGTGAGTGTAGTTGAAAATAGACATGTAGTTGTTTTGGGCGAAGTGTTGAGGAAACACTTCGTCATTTTTTGTGTTTATGCAGATTGCAGCACAGCGACTGACAAAAAATATACAGAGTGTTACTTTACCTGCAGGTTGCCGATTTTTATTCTGATAAAGGTGCAACTGTGGAATGATATTCATAAAAAAATAATTGTGCGTCTTATTTAACTTTTCACTGGAAAATAGTTGACCTAATTGAGCACAACGTGTAAAATATAAGTACATGAGTGTATATAAATATAAAGCAAAAAAGATTTTAATAGATTAACAAATTAGAAGAGAGGCGCGTTATGGAAGACACAAAAATCAGAAAAGAGCTGGATCAAATCGGACTGAAAAATCTAGGGGAAATCAAACACAATTTGACCCCTGCATTACTGGTGGAAGAAGCCTTGGCTAACGGCGAAGGGGTATTCACAGATACTGGTGCATTTCGAGTTGTAACCGGAAAGTTTACCGGGCGTTCTCCGAAAGACCGTTTCATTGTACGCCGCAGAAGCATTGAGAAACAAATTGCCTGGGGCGATGTCAATATGCCTATCGAAGCGGACGTTTTTGAACGGCTGTATAACAAAGTTATGGCGTATCTGGAAGGGAAAAAAGTTTATGTGTTTGACGGGCTGGCCGGTGCTGATGTGCAGTATCAGATGCAGGCACGTATTGTCAACGAATATGCCCATCAGAATTTGTTTATGCATCAGTTGTTAGTACGTCCCAGCAAAGAAAAAATCGGCTGCTATGTGCCGGAACTGCACATGGTTTGCGCACCTGGATTTAAGTGTGATCCTGAAACAGATGGTGTAAATTCTGACGCTGCAATTATTTTGGATTTAGAAAAACGTCTCATTCTCATTGTGGGCAGCAGCTACTGCGGAGAGATGAAAAAAGCAATTTTTTCGTCTATGAATTATTTCTTGCCTCAGCGTAATGTATTGTCTATGCACTGCTCTGCCAATATGGACCCGGAAAGCGGTAATGTGGCATTGTTCTTTGGTTTATCTGGCACAGGCAAAACAACCTTGTCTGCCGATCCGGCCCGTAAGCTTATCGGTGATGATGAACACGGTTGGTCCAACAGCGGGGTATTCAACATCGAAGGCGGCTGCTATGCCAAAGCGATTCGCTTGAATAGAGAGCAGGAACCGGAAATTTTTGATGCAATTAAATTTGGTTCTGTAGTGGAAAACGTAGAGTTTTTCCCTAACAGTCGTAAAGTAGATTTTTATGACGGAACTTTGACAGAAAATACTCGTGCAGCTTATCCCATAGAATATATTCCCAATGCGCAGTTGAATGGCCGCGGCGGGATTCCAAAAACAGTAATTTTCCTGACAGCCGATGCTTTTGGTGTATTGCCGCCCATTGCGAAATTGAATACTTTACAGGCAATGTACCATCTGCTCAGTGGTTATACCAGCAAATTAGCAGGAACCGAACGGGGCGTAACAGAACCGCAGGCAACCTTCTCTACTTGCTTTGGTGAACCGTTTTTGCCATTAGATCCTATGGTATATGCAAAAATGTTGGCTGAAAAAATTGAGAAGTATAATGTAAATGTATATTTGTTAAATACAGGCTGGGTAGGCGGCCCTTATGGTATCGGCAACCGGATTAAGCTGTCCTACACCAGAACATTGGTAACCGCTGCGCTGAACGGCGATCTGGAAAATGTAGAATTTGAACAGCATCCTGTATTCAAAGTATTTATGCCGAAAAGTTGTCCTGGCATTGATGCGGAAATTTTGAACCCGATGAATTTGTGGTTTGACAAAGATGCTTACATGAAACAGGCAAAAATGTTGGGTCAGAAATTTATTGACAATTTTGCCCGCTTTGAATCAGCGCCGAATTTTGTAGTGCAGGCAGGTCCTGTTGTGGATTGAGTATAAAAACACAATAAAATTTGAAGAATACAAAACCTCTGTTGCAATTCTTTGCGGCAGAGGTTTTTATATTTTGGCTCATTTTTACAGCGTACTTTTTGGCTATAATTTTACAGAAATAAAAGCGTAGCAAAAAGTTTTTTCAGGCATAAAGTGGAAAAACTTTGTAAATACTATAGACGGTACAAAAGTCCGATATACTGAAATACTCAAAAAATAAAAAGAAGCGCTGTTGTAATGTTCTCAATTCCCAGCACATGGCGGGATTAATTTTGAAAAACAGGTTATTCTAAAAGAGAAGGAAGTGTGAGCAAAATGATTCGTTGTCCTTACTGTCATAGCACGACGGTGGGCCGTGTAGGTACCAACCAATTTTATTGTTGGAGCTGCTATTATGAATTTGCAGTGCATAAACAGGGAATTCAATGTTTCCGCATTGTAGAGGATGGTTCGCTGGATGAAGTGAAAGAAGTCACTTTTTAGAGAATAGGAGGAAACAGATATGGATGTCAATAGAAGAAAACTGCGCCATATGGTAAAATCAGCCGGCCGTAAGGCGGAACATCTATGGGATCGGTTGATGGGGAGATAAAAACTGTTTTGTAATGTAGCAAAAAAAAGAACTTGCCAAGGAATCAGCGTATTAGGCAGGGGCTCATATGGAGTAAGTGAAATGTCTATAAAAACCGGCGTGACATAAATCGCGCCGGTTTTTATGGTTTTCTCTTTTTTACTAAGATGAACCAAGAACGGAAGTGTTACAATTATTTTCTGTTTGCAATAATTTTTTTGTCAATAGAATTTTTTGAATCTTTGAGAAAGAATCATGCATCTGCCGTGATGGCTGCAATATTGTGAGAGTACTGCAAGATTTTTATTTGAACAAGGTTGGCCTTGCGAGAAGGCGAGAAACAAAACGGAAAAGAACGGACAAACACAGCAGAATGGCGAAAGCCCATAACGGGAAAAACCAGAGCAGATAATAAGGTATATTGCCAGCAGCAGGATACAGTTGCTGCCACACATTTACAGAGAAAATATGTGGGAACAACACTGTAAGAAAAGGAATATATACAGCAGCCAGCAATCCTTGCAATGGTCGGCAGAGGCAGTACAAACGGGAAGAAATTTGTTGTCCTGCTAAAATGCTATTGACTTGTGCTTGAATGGAGAGTCCGCTCCAACCCAAAATAAAGCTGATGACCATGAGTTGCTGCAATAAGTCTGTCTGACACTCTGCAGCAAACTTGGCACCCAATGTCATTTCCAACAGACCTGCGCTTAGAGCAGTAGAAAGTTGAGGGTCCAGATGCAGTAATTTCAGCAGAGCCGCAAAAAAAGTTTGCAGAATACGCAACAATCCGCTGGCCTGCAGCAGAGAAAGCAGTACGGAAAATAACAGCACAAAACCTCCGATTTTAATGATGCTGTCCAATCCCTTTTGTACTGCCTGCCCCAAGAGCGCACCAAAGGATTGGCGATGCGCAGCTTGATATTGCTGGAGCTGCGAAACGGCTGTGCGCAATAGCCTGCGGGGCACGATAGATTGTCGGCAGGGTTCTGCGGTAAAACGCAATAAAATACCAATGGTAAGATTGGCAAGATAATGGGCGGATAGTAGCAGTACACCCAGCTGTGGTTGGTGCAGCATAGACAGAGGGACGGAAATGAGTAGAAATAATGGGCTGGAATTGTTTGTAAAAGCAGCTAAGCGGGCGGCCTCCTGCGGTGTGCAAAGGGATTGCTCTTTCAGTGAAGCGGTGAGAATGGCCCCCATGGGAAAGCCGGAAGTAAAGCCCAATGCTACAGCAAACCCCGCTTCGCCGGGCAGACGGAATAAAGGTCGCATAACAGGTTCTAAAAGTACGCCTAAAAAACGCACAAAACCTAAAGAGAGCAACAAATCTGCGGCGATGAAAAAAGGCAGCAGCGAGGGCAAAAGATGGGTAATCCAGGTTTCCAGACCACGGCACGCGCCATCATAAGCCGCCTGGGGATAGCATAACATAGCCAACGTGGCCAGCAGAATAAGCAATAAGAAAAAAAGCTCAGAGATTCGTTTCATGAATAATCACCTGAGCTTTTTATATGCGAAAAATTTGCAGATTAGACCTGTACAGGCCCGCGAAGAAAATCCAAATTGGTTTTGCGTAAAAAAGAGAGCGCGTATCCCATTGTGTAGAGATTGGTTGCGCGGCAATCCAGAGCTAACATTTGTTGTCCTGTTTCCGACAACTGCCGTCGCTGTCGTGCGGGACGAATCAGTATAGGCAGCTGCGCTTTCCGTTTCATTTCTTTGAGAATTTTCTGTCCGGTTGCATTAAAGCCCAGCACTCGTAAATATTGAGGCGTATGCCAATCCATTTGCTGTGTCATGTTCAAAAGTAGATGAATCAGGGTGCGTTGAATACGGGTATAGGTATAGCGTTTGGATTTGACAGCGTGGCACAATGCTTCTAAAGTGTCAGTTTGTTGGGCAGCAGAATAAATGCGGTTTTCCAGTCCTTCCTGCATTTCTAAAATGAGACGCAATTCTTCTGGTGTGCTGCGGCGCAAAAGGGCGAACAAGATTTGTGCAAATTGTTCATTTTGCATGGGCAGATATCCCTGCTGTATTTGCCGATGAATGATGTCTGCCACTGGTTCCGGGACTTGCGTCTGCCATTGGGAGTGTTCCTCCAACAGTAATTTGCGTACCGCAGAAGCACTGGCAAAGCCCTGACTGATTGGCGGAACTTCGTCATCATGATATGTACCTTTGCGGCTGATTAACAGAGGTTCCATGGGCAAGTGCTCTTGTTGAATGGTCTGTAAATAATGCAGCGCCAGGATATTGTTGGGGGATTGCAGTAACTGAGCACCGTCAATTTGCAGCTGTTCCAGAGCTTTTTGGCGAGCAGCCGGATAACAAAGCCCCAACTGTAAATGTTGCTGTAATGCAGCTTGAAAATGGGGAGGTTCTTGAGACAAAAACTGTGCCAGCTGTTGTAAAACATCAATTTGCTGACTCTCTACGCCACAGGAGAGTGTTTGCACGACACCAGTGGCGGCGAGGGTTTGTACTGAGCCAGAGGCAAAATATCCAGCGCTGCGCACAGCAAATGCTGTGGGCAGCTCCAAAACCAAATCGACACCGCAGGAAAGAGCCATTTCTGCCCGTGTCCATTTATCAAAAACAGCAGCGGTGCCTCGCTGTGTGAAATTTCCGCTCATTACGGCAATGATACCATCGGCTTGCTGAAGTGTCTGCGTTTGCTCGATATGATATTGATGACCGTTGTGAAAGGGATTATATTCTGCAACAATGCCAGTAATCTGCATAAAAATTCGCCGTCCCGTAAAAAAGATTTATTAGCATTTTAATTCAGTTTGTGCTTGAATGCAAGTATATAAGAAAAAGAGGATGACGGATAAAGAGTGAAAAACGGTATAAAAGGCAGATTTGTGTCAAACCTAGAAAAATCTTATTTAATATTTCTTGACAATCCCCTACACGATATATATAATTAAAAAGGTTAAGTAGTGATTGCATTTGACAGTGCTTCTGATGAAGGAGTGGCAAAATTGACTTTGGAATTGGATATCAGTAGGGTACGCAGTGTCAAGGGCAGTCGAGAAAGCTACCATGCAGAAAACGAACAGATTGATTTGATGGACATTGACTGGCAGTTGGCGGAGCCGTTGACAGTCGATGCGGAGATTGATCATGAAGGAAAGTTTTTGGCATTGCGTGGCGAAGCTCGTACTGTTGTAAAAGGCGTTTGCTGCCGTTGTTTGGAGCCGGTAACAGTTCCGGTGAATTGCAGTTTTGCGGAGCAATTGCTCTATGCGAAGGATGTATCGCTTTTTTCCCATTTAGCTGTTGGTGAAGTGGAGGAAAAGTATTTTATCTATGATAACGATACTTTGGACATCACGGACATCGTTCGGGAAAGTATATTGGCAGAGTTGCCGCAGAAAGTTCTGTGCAAGGATGATTGCCGCGGATTATGTCCAAAGTGTGGAAAAAATTTAAATCAAGGTCAATGCGATTGCGATTTGCATGAGGTAGATCCTCGTTTAGCCATTTTGGCGAAATTGAAGGAAGCTGAGGAGGTGTAAAGAATGGGTGTAGCACCAAGTAAAAGATCGAAAGCAAGAACAAGAAGAAAAAGAACTGCATGGTCTAAATTGACCGCTGCCGGCACCATGGAATGCCCACAGTGCCATGAAGTAAAATTGCCGCACAGAGTTTGCCCTTCCTGCGGTTATTACAAAGGTCGTGAAGTAGTTGCCAAAAAAGTTGCAGCTGCTGAATAATAAAGCAAAAACAACCGGTGATAGAAGCCGGTTGTTTTTTTATATTTATCCGGAGAACTATCCGGTAGGGGGGAAACACATATTCTGTAAGCTATTTTATACGAGCGCAGCGTCATTGACTGTTGGATTCTTCTTGTGACGGCTCAGCAATAGCTGCAGAATCCTTTTCACGGTCTGTCCATTTTTTCAGCAGTTCCGCGCTTTTGAATTTTATAACTACCTTTTTTTCCGGCGTTTGGTCTGTATATTTTCCCGACGAAGACGCGTCGTTGTCCGTAAAGCACATGGGCGGGAACAGTACGCACCACCAATTATGTCCCTGCCCCTCGCCAATCAAGATACGCAGGGCTTCATAGTTTCCAGCAGGCAAACTGAAACTGCCGTAGTGTTTGATAGGAAAATCAAAGCGGCCGTATTGCAGTGTCACTTGGTAATCACTGTGTTGTTGCTGTAGTGTTTGCTGCGCAATTTGTTCAATTTGAGGCAGACTGCGCTGGATTATTTGTCGACTTTCCGTTACCGAGCGGGATAGCTCCAACTGCGGTTTTAAATAGGTTACCACAGCATCTTTCACTTGCAGCTTCAAAGCTTGGTCTGCCTGGCTGTCGCTGTTGGCAAGTACGTGAATGCGAATCAGGCTGTCAGAATCGATTTGGGTAGCGAGTTCAATATTGGAAACGAAAATAAACAATGCCAGCAAAACCAGCACAATGATTGCTTTTCTTCTTTGCATGTCACAACACCTCTTTCTGCTGTTAGTGTTGCCGCAATAGAAGAGTTTTAAACAAAATAATACGAATTATCAAGCAGGTAAGAAAAATATACAAAAGGACATAGCCGACAGAGAAAAAACATGCTATGATAATGGGGCTATGACAAACGTATAAATGAAAGTGTAACGATAGAAGGAAAGAAGGAGTAACGTATGGCGGAAAAATCCACAATGAAAACGAATGTGATGCGCGTACTGGACCAAAAGAAAGTATCATACAGTCATCATTGTTATGTCGATACAGGAGCGATCAGTGGTGCTGAGGTGGCGGAAGCGCTGCATCAGGATCCGAACAGAGCATTTAAGACATTGGTGACTACAGGCAAATCTAAAAATCATTATGTATTTATGGTGCCGGTATTGGAAGAGTTAGATTTAAAAAAAGCGGCGGCTGCAGTGGGCGAAAAATCTATTGAGATGTTGAAATCCAAGGATTTGTTAGGACTTACCGGATATGTGCATGGCGGCTGTTCGCCCATTGGAATGAAAAAGCAGTTTCACACAGTCATTCATCAAACTGCTGCCGCATACGATACGATTATGTTCAGCGCAGGAAAGATTGGATATCAGGTAGAATTGCCTCTGACTGATTTGCAAAAAATAATCCCTGTTCAGGTGGCAGATATCATTGTAGAACATGTGACTGCCTGAGATGCCTTGTAGCTTTGTGATGGAGAACAAATCGAGCAGAATCAAACTCAGTGATAAAATCAGTTCAATAGACAATACTGTGTGGAGTTGATTTCAAACGTTTTTTCTCATAGTTTATCTGGCAAAAAAGGATTTTCATTCAGAGACCGCGTAATTAGGAAAGTAGTTGCAGGATATTTTGCAAAAGGCTATAATTAGAAAGCAATGCATGCAAGTTTTCCAAATTTAAAGAAGGGACGCAATCAATGAGCGACGAAGAACATATTACCCGTGTCCAATATCAGGACAAAGAAATTATTCTAATTGCCACGGCGCATGTGTCTAAGGCCAGTGCGGAGCTGGTGAGAGAAGTGATAGACCGTGAGCAGCCAGACAGTATCTGCGTGGAGTTAGACGAGGACCGTTATCATAATATAAAAAATCCCAAGGAATGGTCAGATACAGACCTGGTAGAGGTGATCAAAGAAAAAAAGGTCGGCTTTATGCTGGCCAATCTGGTTTTGGGCTCCTATCAGAAAAAATTGGCCAGTCAGTTGGGCACCAATGTGGGACAGGAAATGCTTCAAGGGATTCAGGCGGCGGAAGAAACCGGCGCGCACCTGGTACTGGCAGACCGCAGCATTCAGACGACTTTTATGCGCATTTGGCGTAAGATGACGCTCAAAGAAAAATTAGAATTACTGTTGAATTTATTTTTTGCCTTAGATGATGAGGAAGAAAATGAGATTACAGACGAGGAAATCGCCAATTTGCTGCAAAAGGATATGCTGGAAGGCGCAATGGCCAATATGAAGGAAGAATTTCCTAAAATCGGCGATATTCTTTTGTGTGAACGGGACCAGCATCTGGCCAACAAAATTAAACATGCACCGGGCAAGAAAGTAGTAGCAATTTTGGGTGGCGCCCATGTAGCCGGTGTAAAGGAAGAAATTTTTAAAGAACAGAATATGCAGGAAATTACCACAGTGCCAGCGGCAGGGAAAACGATGAAGGTAATAGGTTGGGCAATCCCTATTGCGATTATTGTTTTAATTCTTTATGGCTTCACCCAGAGTACCCAGACAGGCTTGGAGCAGATTTTTAGTTGGGTACTTTGGAATGGCACATTGGCAGCGTTATTTACAGCGATTATGTTGGGGCATCCTTTGAGTGTGCTCACGGCTTTTGTTGTGGCGCCTATTTCCTCGTTGAATCCGATGTTGGCTTGCGGCTGGTTTGCTGGGCTGATGGAGGCCCACATTCGGAAGCCGAAGGTTGAAGATGTGAGCAATATTTCAAATGATATTTTTAGTATCAAGGGATTTTTTCATAATCGGTTTTTACGCACGCTGCTCATTGTGATTATGGCCAATATAGGCAGTTCTTTGGGTACTGTGATTGCGGGATTGGATATTATTAAGAGTTTGTTCTAACTCTATATGGAAATAGTGCAGTGTCTATGAGAAAAATTTATTTTTATGCTGCGACACATTTTTCTGCTGTCTGAGCCTAATAAGACCGAAATCAGTAGCTTCCTCAGAACACTTTTTTTGAAAAAGAGGGAGAAATGGCTATAAAAAGGGAAATAAGTGGACTTTGTATACAGTATATAGATAAAAAATCTATTGTGTAAATAGTATTTTTCCAGTATAATGGGCGATAGCAGAGAATGGTATTACTAACATTGACGTCAAAAAATGTAGCATGATGTACAACGCTGCTTTTCTTGGCGTTTTTTATTACGAAGGAGGAACTCATGGATCTATTTACTGCAAAAGGTGCCATTGAGGTGGACGAGCCGCGGTTGTACAAAGAAACGTTCCCATATGATGATTTCCCAAAGGATGTATTTATAGAAGGCACCTATCCCTATGACATTCCGGAAGAAATCTGGGTGACAGATACGACATTTCGTGATGGTCAGCAATCAATGGAATCCTTCACGCCAAAACAGATTGAGGATATTTTTACCTACATGCACCTAATGGATAACGGCAACGGTATCATTCGTCAGAGTGAATTTTTTATTTATAATGAGCGGGATCGCGAAGCGATTGAGCGTTGTTTGGCCTTAGACTATGAATTTCCGCAGGTAACGACGTGGATTCGTCCACTGCCCAATGATATCGCGTTAGCAGCTGGCATGGGCATTAAGGAAACCGGTGTGTTGATGAGCTGTTCCGATTATCATATTTTCGGGAAATTAAACAAAAATCGTCGGGAAGTATTTGAAATGTATTTGAAAGCGGCAGCTGATATCTTGGAAAAAGGGATTCGTCCCCGTTGCCATCTGGAAGATATCACACGTGCCGATGTGTTTGGTTTTGTAATTCCGTTGATTAGAGCATTGGATGAGATGGGGAAAGATGCCGGTGTTCCTATCAAATTCCGTTTGTGCGACACCCTGGGCGTGGGGAAACCGTTCACGCGGTTGGCCATTCCCCGCAGTGTGCCGGCTTTGGTACATCATGTAAAAGAAGAAACGAATGTACATGCTACACAGTTGGAATGGCATGGTCATAATGATTATTATTATGCAGTAGCCAATTCTACAGCAGCTTGGCTGCATGGATTATCCAGTATCAGCACCACCCTCCTAGGTATTGGTGAACGTACAGGAAATACGCCGTTGGAGGCTATGCTGGTAGAATATACACAGCTGAAGCAGCCAAAGAATCCGTTAAATTTTCATGCGCTCACAGAAATTGCCCGCTATTTTGAGCGGGAATTCCGTTACAGTGTGCCGCCAAAAACACCTTTTGTGGGTGAAGATTTTAATGCGACAAAAGCGGGAATTCATGCTGATGGGTTGTTGAAACATGAAGATATTTATAATTCTGTAGATACCAACAAAGTGTTCAATCGTCCCATTCGTATCGCCATCAATCAATTTTCCGGGAATGCGGGGATTGCAGCCTGGATTAATGCAGAATATGGTTTTTTGGACAATGAAAAGATTACGAAGCAGGATCCGTTGGTACACAAGATTAAAGAATGGATTGACAATCAATATGCCAGCGGACGTAATACGGCTATCAGCGACTGTGAAATGCATTTCTTAGTTGGTAAATTTATCGTAAGTATCCGTACAGGAAAAAATGCAGATTTGAAAGATATTATTATTCCAGGAGGTTGTGGAGATCGTGGCTAACTTAACAGAAAAGATTATCAGCCGTCATATTACAGACGGAGAAATGAAAGCAGGCACGGAGATTGGTTTGAAAATTGATCAGACATTGACGCAGGACTCTACTGGCACGATGGCATATTTGGAATTGGAAGCAATGGGCATTGACCGGGTAAAGACAAAATTATCCGTGGCCTATATTGACCACAATATGCTGCAGGCAGGGCCGGAAAACTTTGACGACCATTTGTTTATTCAGAGTGCGGCCAAAAATTATGGCATTTGGTTCTCCAAACCAGGCAATGGCATTTGTCATCAGGTACATCTGGAACGTTTTGGCGTACCGGGCGATACATTAATCGGCTCAGACAGCCATACGCCTACCGCAGGCGGTCTGGGTATGCTGGCCATTGGCGCCGGCGGCGTGGACGTAGCTGCTGCGATGGCAGGTCGGAGCTATTTTATTCAGATGCCGGAAGTGATAGAGGTACGTCTCACAGGGAAATTGCGTCCCGGCGTATCGGCAAAGGATATTATTTTATATGTTTTGCAACAGGAAACAGTAAAGGGCGGCGTAAACAAAGTATACGAATATACCGGATCCGGTGTAAAAAACCTGAGTGTACCGGAACGGGCTACCATTACCAATATGGGGGCAGAGCTGGGCGCTACCACGTCTATCTTCCCCAGTGATGAAATCACAAAAGAATTTTTGAAATCCATGGGCAGAGAGGACGCTTACCAGCCTTTGTCGGCGGATGCAGACGCTGTCTATCTGAAAACTATCGAAGTAAATCTGGATGAACTGGTTCCCTTGGTGGCCTGTCCTCATAGTCCGGACAAAGTCGTCAAGGTCAGCGATTTGGCCGGCGAAGTGATTCAGCAGGTAGCAATCGGCAGCTGCACCAATTCCTCTTATTTGGATTTGGCTAAGTGTGCGATGCTGTTAAAAGGTAAAAAAGTGAACGAAAATATTTCTTTGGTGATCTCGCCAGGTTCTCGGCAAATTTTAAAACGGCTGGCGGATGATGGCTTGCTCTCCATCTTTTTAGAAGCCGGCGCCCGCGTTTTGGAATGCGGCTGCGGTCCTTGCATTGGTATGGGGCAGGCTCCTTGCAACAACGGCAAATCCTTGCGTACCTTTAACCGCAATTTTTACGGCCGTAGCGGTACCAAATCGGCCGATGTATATTTGGTGAGTCCAGAGACAGCTGTAGCTTCCGCTTTAGCTGGAGTAATCACCGACCCCAGCGGCATTGAAGTATTTGCCGAAGCAAAGGTACCGGAAAAATTTGAAATTGACGACAATCTGCTGATTGCGCCCAATGAGGATTATATCGGCAAAACTGAATTGGTGAAAGGGCCAAATATCAAAGGCGTGCCTGCTGCTGTGCCGCCTCAGGATGATTTCAGCGCCAAAGTATTGACAGTGTTGGAGGACAACATCACCACAGACCATATCATGCCGTCCAACGCTTCGTTGCTGCCTTATCGTTCCAACATTCCGCACTTAGCGGATTATTGCCTGACGCCTAGTGATGCGGAATTCCCGGCTAAAGCCAAAGCCAACGGCGGTGGAATTATTGTAGCAGGCGAAAACTATGGTCAGGGTTCCAGTAGAGAACACGCTGCGCTGGCACCATTGTATCTGGGCGTCAAAGCTGTAATTGCCAAGTCCTTTGCCCGTATTCATAAACAAAATTTGGTCAACAATGGTATCATTCCATTGGTATTCGCCAATGCGGCTGATTATGAAAAAATTCATGAAAGCGACGAACTGGCTTTTCAGGGATTGCTTGAGCAGATTCAAGCCGGCAATGTGACTGTCACCAATAAAACAACCGGCGAACAAATCGCGTTGCGGATTGAATTGGGCCAGCGGCAAGAAAAATTGTTGTTGGCAGGTGGATTGCTGACTTCCATCAAAATGGCTAAATAAGAATGGCATGTGAAATTTCCGTTTGACTGTGTTGCAGAAAAATTTGTTTGCTCGCGTACGTCTAGTACGCGTCACTTCACAAATTTTTCTGCGCCTTGTCAAGCGAAAATTTTCCTATGCCATTGACATAAGGCGGAAGAACTTTTACGGCTGAAGTTCCCACATGGAAGAAAAGCGTATTTCAAGCGTCGCTCGAAAAATGAAAAGCCGCCTAGCCAGGCGCAAAAAATCCTACGCTTAGGGTAGAAATTGCTCAAAGTAATGGTATACGTCACAGCGCTATGAAATGACATAATTAACCTGGCGGCCAGATGTGGGCATCAGTCCATACAACGTATCTGCCGCACAAAATACAGAAAGAAACAAAGCACTCACTACCCTTTTATGCCCCTTTTATGGGTTTAAAAACTCTCCACTACCTTCGCCAAAATTCTGCGTCAATATGAACAGCTGCGCAGGACTGTTCTTGAAGTAGTGGACGTAGTCCACAACGCAAAAGACAGTCAAGCAGATGTTCATATTGGCAGAACAGGCGAAGAGTAGCAAATAAAACCGAATGGTAGCAAATAAAACCGATGAGCAGCAAAAAAGCATAAAGATAACAAAAAGAAGATAGAAAAGAGGTTGCATCATGCAGACAATTACACTGATTTACGGCGATGGCATTGGGAAAGAAGTCATTGCTTCGGCAAAAGCGATTGTAGAGGCTTCCGGCGCACCGGTAGAATGGGAAGTACAGGAGGCCGGTGCAGAGGCGGCTGAAAAATACGGTAAACCCATTGACGATGCTGTATTGGAAAGTATCTCCCGCAATGGCGTAGCGCTGAAAGGGCCTACCGCGACTCCTGTGGGCAAAGGATTCCGCAGTGTAAACGTGGAAATCCGCAAACGCTTGGATTTATATGTGAATCTGCGTCCTTTGCGCTCCTTTGAAGGGGTAAAATCCTTATATCAGAATATTGATTTGACCATTGTGAGAGAAAACACCGAAGGATTATACATTGGAATAGAAAAACAGGTGGACGAGGGCAGAGCAGAGGCGACCAAGGTGATCACCAAAAAAGCCAGCGACCGCATTGTGAAATATGCCTTCGAATACGCCAAAGCCAACGGGAAGAAGAA
Source organism: Peptococcaceae bacterium UBA7185 (assembly GCA_002491065.1). Taxonomy (GTDB): domain Bacteria; phylum Bacillota; class Peptococcia; order Peptococcales; family Peptococcaceae; genus UBA7185. The sequence goes on along the minus strand of DKVF01000010.1, from coordinate 33,425 downwards.
AGTGACAGCCATCCACAAAGCCAACATCATGAAGCTCACGGACGGTTTATTTTTAAATTGTGCCCGCGGGATAGCGGCAGAGTATCCTGAAATTGCTTTCGGTGATAAAATTATTGACGCTGCCTGCATGGATTTGGCTTTAAATCCTTATGCATATGATGTGTTGGTGGCGCCTAACCTGTACGGCGATATTATTTCCGATTTGGGCAGCGCCTTAGTAGGCGGTCTGGGCGTGGCCCCAGGCGCCAATATCGGCGAAGGCGTAGCAGTTTTCGAGGCGGTACATGGCTCTGC
>DKVF01000010.1:29227-32832 GCA_002491065.1 Peptococcaceae bacterium UBA7185 | reverse complement strand
TCTGCAATGATGCTGAAACATTTGGGCATGAAAGCAGAGGGACAGCGTATCGAGGACGCTGTGGCTGCTTGCTTCGCTGCCGGACAAATGACCGGCGAATTGGGCGGCACATTGGGATGCAAAGATTTCACCAAGGCTGTAATCGCAAGGATGCAGTAAAAATCATAAAGTCGCAGATAAACAGACAATGCTTTCGCGAAGTATTGTCTGTTTTTATATTACGCGACATTTTGCAAGTATTGCATTCTGCGGTGAGATGTTACATAATTAAGAGTATGAGAATGACTGAAAACGGAAAATGTGCGATTGTATTGTCAAAATACACAGTATACATCACGGAAACAAATTGACAGTTTGGGGGAAGATGACTAAACTGTATAAAGTAAAAATTGTTTGCGAGATCGGCTGTGCTGTTTGTACAGCCGTTTATGATTTTTTGCGCTGCGTGAACTGGTTCAAAGGGGGATTGCTGCATGGAACAAATTCTTACAGTTGCGGGTACTGAGCAGGGACAACAGTTGCTGCAGCAGTTGCTTGGAGAGATGGGTATTACGAAAATTGTACAAGCCAATACGGGACTGGATGCACGGCGGTTTTTGGAGACGCAATCCTTTGAACTGGCAGTGATCAGCGCGCCGCTCACAGACGAATATGGCGAGGGTGTTGCACGATTGGCCTATCAGCAGGGAGCGACGGTTATTTTACTGGCGAGGACTGAGCATGCTGATGCGATACGGGAGTGTATAGGAAAAATGGGCATTTATTTATTAGCCAAACCAGTGAAGCGGGCAATCTTTTTACAATTGCTGCAATGTATTTTACTGCAGCAGAGACAAAAAGAGCAGTTGCTGGCGGAAAAGGAAAAGCTGCAGCGGCAGATTCAGGACGCCAATCTTCTGAACAGGGCGAAGCTGGTGCTGATACAAGTGCTGAAAATGACAGAGCCGCAAGCGCACCGTTATATTGAAAAGCAGGCAATGGATTTGCGGATTACCCGACGGGAGGTGGCAGAGGGTATTATCAGTACATACGAAAATTAGGCAGTCTGTACAGTATGGCAGCGTGAGCAAAAAGAAAAAATGAATAGAGAGCAAGTAGGTTCCATATCAAAAGGAGGACAAGCAATGAGTACCAAGTATATTTTTGTAACCGGCGGCGTGGTATCTGGTTTGGGAAAAGGCATCACCGCAGCTTCACTGGGGCGGCTGTTAAAGGCGAAAGGTTTGAAGGTAATTGCGCAGAAATTGGACCCTTATATCAATGTGGACCCTGGTACGATGAGTCCCTATCAGCATGGCGAGGTATATGTGACCGAAGATGGAGCGGAGACAGATTTGGACTTAGGTCACTATGAACGCTTTATTGATGAGGATTTGAATAAGTATTCCAACCTGACGACGGGAAAGGTGTATTGGAATGTCCTCACCAAAGAACGCAATGGCGAATATCTGGGGGAAACGGTACAGGTGATTCCACATATCACCAATGAGATTAAATCTTTTATCTACAGTGTAGGAAAGACCTCCAATGCGGATGTGATTATTACAGAAATCGGCGGAACTACCGGCGATATTGAAAGCCAGCCGTTTTTGGAAGCCATTCGACAGGTATCTTTGGAAGTGGGACGGGATAATTGCCTGTTTATGCATGTGACGTTGATTCCCTTTATTAAAAGCTCCGGTGAGCACAAGTCGAAACCAACGCAGCATTCCGTGAAGGAGCTGCGCTCCATGGGGATTATTCCAGACATTATCATTGCCCGCTGCGATGAGCCTATTGACCAGTCTATCATGCAAAAAATTGCCATGTTCTGCAATGTAAAGCCGGATTGTGTGATTGAAAATATGACGGTACCGGTGCTTTATGAAGCGCCAATCATGTTGGAAAAGAGCCATTTGTCAGATATTGTGTGCAGGGAATTGAAATTGGATTTGCCTGCCGCTGATCTTACAGAGTGGGAAAATATGCTGAAACGGATTGCCCAACGGGAAAAGACAGTGCGCATTGCTTTAGTAGGAAAATATGTGAAGCTGCATGACGCGTATCTGTCTGTAGCGGAGGCGTTACATCATGGCGGCTATGAAAATGGCGCTGTGGTGGATATTGAATGGATTGATTCTGAGGAGATTACGGCGGAGACTGTGGCGGAACGGTTGAAAAATTGCCATGGCATTCTGGTACCCGGCGGGTTTGGAGATCGGGGTGTGGAAGGAAAGATTATTACTGCTCAGTATGCCAGAGAACATAATGTGCCTTATTTGGGCATCTGCTTGGGTATGCAGGTCGCGGTGATTGAATTTGCCCGTCATGTCTTGGGCATCGGGGATGCCAATTCCAGCGAATTTTCGCCCAATGGTGCCCACAATGTGATTGATTTGATGCCTGACCAACAGGGCAATTTGCCTAAAGGGGGCACCATGCGTTTAGGCGCTTATCCTTGTGCGGTGCGGAAGGGCTCTTTGCTGGAGGCTGCTTATGGTACAGATTTGGTACAGGAACGGCATCGTCACCGTTATGAATTTAATAATGCTTATCGTCAACAGTTTGAGACAGCGGGACTTGTCATTACCGGCACCAGTCCGGATGGACATTTGGTAGAAGCGGTAGAAATACCGGCGAATCGGTTTTATGTAGCGGTACAGTATCATCCGGAATTCAAGAGCAGGCCAAATCATGCGCATCCTTTGTTCCGTCAGCTTATTCAAGCTGCCCTGGAAAACAAATAACGTCAACTGAGCAATTTGGCAGCGGAAACAACAAAAACCGGTATATAAAAACGGAAGGGGCATTTTTATGAAAATCAATGCACAGTATCTTGAATTGAAAGACAGTTATCTGTTCGCTACAGTGAATAGAAAAATGAGAGAATACCAGGCTGCTCATCCTGAGAAAAAAGTGATTAAGCTGGGGATTGGCGACGTCACCATTCCCTTGTGCAGCGCAGTGACAGAAGCTATGCACAAAGCGGTAGATGAAATGGGATGCAAAGAGCATTTTCATGGGTACGGTCCAGAGCAGGGATATGATTTCCTGAAAGAAGCGTTGCAGGCTTATTATGAAAAACGCAATGTAAAATTGGACGCTGATGAAATCTTTATCAGCGACGGTGCAAAAAGTGATGTAGGGAATATCTTGGATATCTTTGCCAAAGAAAATGTGGTGTTGATTCCTGACCCCGTTTATCCTGTTTATGTGGATACCAATGTGATGGCGGGCCGCGAAATAAAATTTATGGACGCCAATGTCAGCAACGGATTTTTGGCAATGCCTGATAACTCTGTCCATGCGGATATTATTTATTTGTGTTCGCCAAACAACCCGACCGGCGCTGTGTATCGCAAAGAACAGCTGAAAGCGTGGGTAGAGTATGCCCTTGCCAACGATGCGGTGATTCTCTTTGACGCTGCTTATGAAGTGTTTGTGGCGGATGAAGGTTTGCCGCGCAGTATTTTTGAAATTGAGGGTGCGCGTAAGTGCGCCATTGAATTTTGCTCTTTCTCTAAGACGGCAGGCTTTACTGGAACACGCTGCGGTTATACCGTAGTGCCCATGGATTTAGAGCGGGGCGGACAAAGCTTGAACAAATTATGGCTGCGCCGTCAGAC
>DKVF01000010.1:0-28958 GCA_002491065.1 Peptococcaceae bacterium UBA7185 | reverse complement strand
TTGGATGAACTGGGCATTTGGTACACCGGCGGCGTGAACTCGCCATATATTTGGCTGCAATGTCCCAATGGCATGGGTTCTTGGGAATTTTTCGACTTCCTTTTAGAAAAGGCGAATGTAGTAGGGACGCCGGGCGCAGGATTTGGCAACAATGGGGAAGGCTTTTTCCGACTGACTGCGTTTGGAGATAGAGAAAACACGAAAGAAGCAGTTGCACGCATGAAAGCAGTGCTGCAGAAATAGCAGAGCAAATAAAAAGGAAACATGACGGTACAGTATACTGTAAAAGGTATCTGTACCGTTATTTTAATTTGCGGAAAAACGGTGGTCGTATTATTTAACAGAAGGCTATGGTTGACTTGCATTAAATAAAATTTAATGCGGGAGGTCATTTTGCAAACAAGACAAAATATACAATAATATGCGTAGCATTTATAATATAAATAAGAAATACAATTCATTATCATTTCTTATACAATATTTGAAGGAGGAGAAATTCATGAAAGTGATTGATTGCAGACTGAGACCCCCTATTGGGGCATATGCGAAGGATTCTCTATTTGAGTTAATTTCTAATGGCGTCATGCAACATTGTGCAACGCAACATAATTGCGCGCTACCCGAATCAGGAAAGATGCGCTCTATGGAGAAGTTAATTCAAGAAATGGATGAAAGCGATGTAGAATGTGGTTATTTTGCGGTGCGAAATACAGAAATCTGTGGTAATGAGGTAATCTTTGAACTAGATACGGCATATCCCGAACGATTTAAAGCCTTTGCAGGATTAAAACCTCATGATGGATGGGAATACAATCTGGCGCAGATTCAAAGATTTGTATTAGACGGACCTGCTGTTGGTATTGCTATGGAGCCCGCTATTTATGGCACGCCCTGGTATGTAGATGATGAAATCGCATTTCCTATTTATGAATTTTGTCAGAAAAATCGAATTCCCATTATGATGACTTATGGAGGACGTAATCCAGCGGATGCTACCTATTATCTGCCAGCGCCTATGGAGCATGTAGCGCAAACATTTCCTGATTTGAGGCTATTACTTTTACATGGCGGGTGGCCATGGGTGGTTCCAACTTGCAGCTTGGCACTGAATTATCGTAATATTTATCTCTGTGCGGATATGTATATGGTGAATGCACCTGGTCAGCGGGATTATGTGGATGCAGCGAACTATTTCCTTAGCGACAAATTGATGTTTGGTTCGGCATATCCAATTCTTTCTATTGCAGATACTCTGCAGCATTATTTGCATTGCGGAATACAAGAAAAAGTACTGCCCGATATTTTATACCGCAACGCGGTTTCTGCTTTACAGTTTCAATAAGTTGGGTGATGGGCAAAAAGATTATAAATTTGTGAAGGAGTGATTTTTATGTCTGGGAACAAAAAACAAAAAAATCCTGACCAAGGTTATATATCATATCTAGGAAAAGTAGTTGTTATGCTGGTTCTTATGTTTGGATTTGGTTTTCTGCCCTTGTTTGGGCAGATGACAGAATTAGGAATGAAAGTATTAGGTGTATTTATCGGCCTTTTATTTGGGTGGTCCTGCATTGGGGTTGTGTTGCCATGTTTTGTTGGGTTTATTGCGCTATCTTTGAGCGGCGTTACGACTCCCGCTGCATTGACCACAGGCTGCTTTGGCAGTGAAGTGGTAATTTTATTAGTTGCAATGTATGCTATCATTGATGTGATGAATCAGAGTGGTGTGAATGATTTTTTAGTAAATTGGCTTTTGAGCAGAAAGATTTTGCAGGGCAGGCCGTGGCTGTTTTCTTTTATCATCATTCTGGCTTGCTATGTTTCTGGTGTGATTATAGGTGGTTTTGCAGCAATGCTGTTTATCTGGAGTATTATTTATAAAATTGCTGAAATTACGGGGATGAAAGCATTTGACCCATACCCCACTTGTTTGATTATCGGAGCAACTCTTGCCGGTGCAATGAGTGCAGTTGTGTTTCCCTTTTTGGGGACAGCGTTATTTCTCTGTTCGGCATTCAGTGCTATGAGTGGTTTTACCGTAGATTATGCTCAATTTATGGGATTTGTAGTTCCAGGAGCTTTGTTTACATTTGCTGCATACATTTTGGTGATGCGCTTTATTTTCCGCATTGATGTCAGTGCGATTAAAAACGCAGACATTAATACTTTGGTAAATGAGGATAAATTACACACAAATTTGCGGCAAAAACTTGTATTGGTACTGTTTGTTATCTTAATGGTTATGATGCTCTTGCCTAGCATTTTACCAGCAGAATCTTTGTTGTGTGTAGTATTGAATTCAATTAGTAATACGGGGAAGGTTTTATTGTTGTATGCGGTGATGTCCGTAATCCATATAGAAGGAAAGCCTTTGATTGATGTGGGAAAAGCCTTGAAGAATTCTGTTGCATGGGAAATGGTTATTATGGTAGGCTTTATCAGTCAGTTGGCCACATTTATTTCCAGCGATGCCTGTGGAATTAAGGGCAGTTTGGCAGAAGCAATTTCACCGCTGGCTTTGGGTCATGGTACGGTTTTCTTCACCATTATGGTTCTGTTTCTGTGTATGGCCGTAACGAATTTTATGAATAACGGACCAGTCGCTATTATTATGATGTCAGTTGCTGTGAGCATGTCTGATACTGTGGGTGCAAACCTGATGGCCATTTGCGCCGGTTGTATTTTGTTCTCACAACTTGCCTATGCAACACCGATTGCCTCTCCTTTTTCAGCTATGCTTTTCAGCAATAAGGATTGGATACGGCCAAAAGATGTTTATTTATACGGTGGAATCAGTACTTGCATATTAATTCCTCTGTGTATTCTTTTCACTGTTTTATGGGGCAGTGTAATTTTCTAAAGTATCAGAAGTAGTTGTATGCAGCAACGATAAATATAAATACAAAGGAACCAAAACATTAGTATTGTAATGAATGTTTTGGTTCCTTTGTATATACGCGTGGGAAGAGTTTAACGTACTGGCAGAGAGATTTTGGTCTTGACAGTGTGGTGTGGAGTATGAAAGAATAATGTCAAAACTATGAGAAGAAACGCAATTGTGTGACAGTGTTTGTAATAAAATTTCTAACTGTTTGCGTATAGAGGAGTGTGTTTATGCGTACAGAACAAATCAAGTATTTGATAGAAATCAGCGAGCATCATTCTCTAAGTGCAGCGGCTGAAAAACTTTGCATTACAACAGCAGCATTAAGTTTATCGGTGAAAAGTTTGGAGGAAGAATTGGGATTATTGTTGTTTTGGCGCACAAATAAAGGCGTGGAGCTTACGGAAGAGGGAAAGCGATTTATTGAAATCGGGAAGCGTTTTTTACAAGATCTCCATGCGCTTTCCTGCAAACCAGACATAAAAAATGATAACTATCAGGGAATGCTGGAAATTCTTACGGGACAAAATGCCATAGACCAATTTTTCCCTCAGGTTATTTGTGAATTCCATAAAAAGTACCCTAATGTATACGTAAATCCGATTGTAGAAAATATTAAAAACGGTTTGCAGAGTCTGGCGAAGGATGATGAGAAAGAATTGCTCTTTTGTTATGACACCTGGAATTCTAAAAACAATGGTTGGGGTTATGATACCACGGCATATACGTTCCATGTCCTGAACCGTGCACGGTTGTATTGTGTCGTTAGTCGAAAGTTATCTATTGCAGCGGAACCAGTGCTTTCTAACGATGTATTTACAAAGTATCCTTATTTGATTTTTCTGGCAAAAAGTTATAGCGAAGCGGATGTGGAAAGTGAAAAAGTACGTACTTCAGTTAACTCTACAACGGCGTGTGCTCAGGTGATTTCGTTGAATAATCAATTGGTATATGACCAAATGCTTTACAATGGAATGGGGATCTCCAAAAAAGTATTACTGCCGTTAAAAAATTTGCATCAGGATGAAAGAATGGCGTATATTCCCATTGAGGATGAAAATGAAACATGTATATATAATTTTGGTTACTTTACCAGAAGGAACCATCAGTTGTCTGCGGTGGCTCAAGTGTTTATTGGGTACTTAAAGGAGTATCTTGCGGCAAATTGTGTATGAGCGTACTATAGAAATGTGAATGCAAAGAAACAAAGAACGAGGAGATTGGGAAAAAAGCTGTTTTAGTTTGTTTTAAAATAATAAATAATCCTGTAAAAGGCAACAATCTTTTACAGGATTATTTATGTATAGATGTATTTTACCGCAGGACGAGAATAAAACCGTAGATTAGCATAATGGCGTAGACGATATTTTTCAGTCGCTGCGGGTTCATGTGATTGAGCAGTTTGTTGCCCAGATAGATACCTGGGGGAATGGCAAGCAGACCGATACTGGAATAGTGAACTGCTGCCGGAGTAATCAATCCATTGATATATCGTACATAAAGCAGGAACACTTCTGTCACAGCGAACCATGCCTGTACACTGGCTGTATAACGGCGTACATCGTTGCTGACAGTCAATAGATACAATACAATTGGTGGTCCGCCTACACAGAAGAGACTTTCTAAGGTGCCGCTCAATGCGCCAGCAATAAAACCGTTGCGTTTGGTGGGTTGGATGCGGATTTTTTTCTGAAAAAAGACAAAGTACAAACTGAGCAGAATCAGCACAACGCCCAGAATTTTTTTGATAAAGCCGTCATCCACAACGTTGAGTAACCGTACAGCAAAAAAACTGGCAATAAAATAACTGATAAAAGTAGGTACAATCCATTTCCAGACAATTTCTTTACGCATGCGGATGGCATTGATGGCGGTGAAAGCCAGTGTGAGTACTGTAACACAAACCGTAGCACAGGAATAAGTAGGCATTAGTAACGGAAATACCATGATGGTGATGATTCCAAAGCCGAAACTGGTAGAGGTGTGAATTGCTGTGGCGATAAAGGTAACTAGTAGGAGAATTGCAATAGACATAAAAATAGGACTCCCTTGTGAAAAAAGTGATTAACAGACATATCTCTTGCATCCAAAATTTATAAGTGTTATACTATACGCAATAATATTGTGCAGGATGATATCAAATTGCATGATATAATTTATTGGAATAAATCATTATTTGGCAAAGACATAATATAGCGCAAAGGAGGAACAAAATATATGCGTATCGACCAATTGGCTGCGTTGGTGGAAGTAGCAAAATCAGGCTCCATTAACTCTGCATCTAAAAAACTGCACGTAACGCAGCAAAGTCTTAATAAATCGCTGAAAAGCTTAGAAAATGAAATGAACTGTCACCTGTTGGATCGCACTAAGAAGGGCATTCGCCTTACTGCTGACGGTGAAAAGGTACTTAGTGCCGCTCAAGATGTGATCAGTCGATTAAATAAATTGGACCGTGAGTTGAGTCTGCATAAGAAGGCAGATGTTTCACTGCATGGAAATCTGAATGTAAATTTGTCACCGATGTTGAATATTTCTGTTCTTCCTGTAGCTTTTAAGGATTTTATTTCTCATTATCCTGAAGTAAATTTATTTACTGCGGAACGTTACCGTGACCAGATTTTGGAACGCTGTGTCAGCCATCATGAGCTGGGTCTAGTATGTGTATCGCCGCTGATTACAGAATTTTTTGAACATATTCCTGATGAAGTGGAAATGATACCGTTAAAAAAATATCCCATTTATGTGGCAGTATCTGCAGGTCATCCGCTGGCTGACCACAAATCAGTTTCTGTGAGTACAGTAGCACAATATCCATTTGTGGTGTATGAGATTGGCGGGACTGGCGGCGTACATGCCTTTCAGAAATTAGGTCATACAAAGGTGGCGTTGTCTACTAATAACTATAAACTGTGCGAAGAGATTCTACGTAATGATACAGCTATTATGTATAGTTTTCCGCCTTATCTGGAGCGCAATGTATTCTCTTCATTGGTGCATATTCCTGTGAAAGACAAACAAGCGACGTTTATGATTTATGCTGTGGTCAGCAAGGATATGGACAAGACGCAGTTAGCACTGGCACGGGCATTTATTCGTGTGTTCAGTGAGTATTTGTAAGTTTTCGGAAAATTTACAGTAGGATTATAGCACACTCTTTTTTCTTGTGCAATATCGAAATGAAGCGTTATATATTTAGTAAAATTATTCATTATGCTATGCTCATGGAAGCCGTTGTCTGTAATAGAGAGCGGCTTTTTCATTTTGCGAGCACAAGAAAATATATGCTCTGGCATTGTTTTAGAACGGAAAAGTTGAATATGGAGTATGGATACAACCAGAAGTGGCAAAAAATAAATTGCCAAAGAAGGTTCCAGACGTTATACTAAAAATATAATTAATTTATAATTGCTATTTTAATGAGCATTGTATTTTTGAACACTTTTGGTGAGTAGAACAAAGGCACACATTGTCTCATTAGATAGTGGCTATCTATTTTTGATTGTATGAAATCTACAGCATTTTTGTTACAATGAAAATGAAGCAAAGATTCAGAATCTGTGGTAATTTTTTGTGCTTGCTTGCTGTTTAGATTTTCTATAAATTATAACTATTAAAAAGTATGCACACTGCCGAGAAACAATTAAACGTGCTGGAATGGGACTAGGATAACGGGAGGATGGATTCTGCAATTTTTTACGATCGTTGAAGCATGATTGGGCGATGTAATAATTGGGTATCGACCACCCTCATTCTATAAGACTGAAAAATGCAGGACTGTTACAGTCTTATGGGATGAGGGTGGACATAATATAATATTTATATACTGTGGATGTTGTCGCAGGGGGCAGCTCTGAAAAGGGGTTGTGCAGTGGAACCTTTGTGTAGCAGAGGCGGTATGATGTATTTTGACTGTCCGATGGAGGTGAATTATGAAAGCGTTAGGTTTGATTGAACTCTTAGGATATTGTCCTGCAGTGGTGGCGTTGGATACTGCGTTAAAAACTGCCGAGGTATCGTTTCAGCAGATCAGCAAAATTGATAAAGGGATTGTCTCTTTAACGGTGACTGGCGATGTTGCTGCGGTACAGGCAGCGATGGACGCAGCCGCTGCGGCAGCTGAACAGGTTGGGCAGGTTTTATATGTGCATGTAATTCCACGTCCTCATGAGGACGTGGGTGAAATGTTGACCCCGCCGCCAATAGCGCCGGTTTCCGTTCCGCAGGCATCTTCCAATGCAAAAACTTCCGATGATAAAAAGGAAGAACGGGTAATGGAAGAAGCAGTGAACATGGTGGAACTTGTAGAGGACGCTGACGAATCTGCCCAAGCGTCGGCAAAAACACCTGCCGATTTGAAAGCTTTAGCAGAAAGTCTCACCTTGGAAGTGCTGGAGGGCATGACGGTAAAAGAATTACGTACTGTTGCCCGTGACTTGAATGTCACTAACATGACGCGGAAAGAAATCAGATTTGGCAAAAAAGAAGACTTAATAGCTTCTATTTGTAAATATTTAGAACAGGAGTGTTAATTTATGCAACTTTTTGACAAAGACCTTTTGTCTGTACAGGAAGTACGTGATTTGGTAAGTGCAGCAAAAGAAGCACAAGCAGAGTTGGCAGAAAAATCTCAGGAAGAAGTAGACCGCATCGTAAAATCTATCGCAGATGCAGGTGTACGGAACGCAGCTCGTTTGGCTGTAATGGCCAATGAAGATACCGGTTTTGGTATCGTAGAAGACAAAGTCGTGAAAAATGTATTTGGCAGCTACAATGTGTACAATGCTATTAAAGACATGAAAACGATCGGCGTAATTGACAGAAATGATGAAAAAGGCTTGGTTACAATTGCAGTGCCTCTGGGTGTAGTAGCAGGGATCGTGCCATCCACTAACCCGACCTCTACTGTATTCTTCAAATCTGAAATTGCAATCAAAGCTGGGAACTCTATCGTGTTCTCTCCACATCCATCCGCTTTGCGTTGCATTCAGGAAGCTGTAAAAGTAATTCGTCAGGCAATTGCAGAAGTTGGTGGCAACGAAAATCTAGTTTCCTGCATTAGCATTCCAACCAGACAGGCTACCGAAACTTTGATGAAGCATCCGGACACCGCTATGATTTTAGCTACAGGTGGTTCTGCAATGGTGCATGCTGCATATTCTTCCGGGAACCCGGCAATCGGCGTAGGCCCTGGCAATGGTCCTGCTTTTATCGATAAGAGCGCAGACCTGACTTTGGCAGTAAAACGTATCATGGATTCCAAAACCTTTGATAATGGCACCATTTGCGCTTCCGAGCAATCCATTATCTGTGAAGAAGATTACAAACCGGCTGTACAAGCTGAAATGGAAAAACAGGGTGCATATTTCTTAAGTGATGAAGAAAGTCAGAAATTAGGGAAGTTTATTCTGCGTGCTAACGGCACAATGAACCCACAGATTGTAGGGAAAAGCGTAAAAACGATTGCCAGCTTGGCAGGGTTAGAAGTTCCTGCTGGCGCACGTGTACTGGTAGCAAAAGAAGACGGCGTTGGTCGCGGTCATCCATATTCCAATGAAAAATTGGCACCGATCCTAGGCTTCTATACCGGTAAGGATTATAAAGATATTTGTGACAAAGTTTGCATGATTCTAAGCTATGAAGGGAAAGGTCATACTTTCTCCATGCATACCAACAATCAGGATATGGTAGAATATTTTGCAAAACGTGTACCAGTATCTCGTATCTGCGTAAACACCCCAAGTACATTGGGCGGTATTGGCGCAAGCACTGCTTTGATGCCATCCCTAACACTGGGTTGCGGTGCAATCGGCGGTTCTGCTACTTCTGAAAACGTAGGTCCAATGCAGTTGTTGAATCTGCGCTATGTAGCAATGGGCGCATTGGAAATTGAAGATATTCGTGCAGCTCTGCCAGACTGCTCCAGCGGTATTTGTGTAATGAAAAACGCCGCAGTTCCTGCTGCAACTCCGGCTCCTGCAGCTCCTGCTGCAAGCGCTTCTTTGAATGATAACCAGATGGATGAACTGGTTCGAAAAATTATTGAACGCTTACAGAATGCGTAAGCAGACATGTTTATAAAGTAAGAATGAAAAAATATTAAATTTTGTGAAATATTCTGAGGAGGAATTATATTATGGCTACAATGCAGGCTTTAGGTATGATTGAAACAAAAGGTGTCGTAGCTGCCATCGAAGCTGCAGACGCAATGGTAAAAGCTGCAAATGTTACTTTGATTGGGAAAGAACACATCGGTGCCGGTCTGGTAGACGTTATGGTGCGCGGTGATGTAGGGGCAGTAAAAGCTGCAGTCGATGCAGGTGCTGCTGCTGCAGAACGTGTTGGCGAACTAATTTTCGTGCACGTAATTCCACGTCCACATGATGAAGTAGAAGAAATTCTGCCGACTCTGGGCTAATTGATGGAGATAGATGATCATAAAATCTAAAAAGGAGTGTATATAGATGGCTGTAATGCAAGCATTAGGCATGGTGGAAACAAAAGGTTTAGTACCTTCAATCGAAGCTGCCGATGCCATGGTAAAAGCTGCAAACGTTACTTTGATTGGTAAAGTACAGGTAGGCGGCGGTTTAATCTGCGTAATGGTACGTGGTGATGTAGGGGCAGTAAAAGCGTCTGTAGATGCAGGTGCTGCTGCTGCAGAACGGATTGGCGGTCTTTTGGCTGTACATGTAATCCCGCGTCCTCATGAAGAAGTGGAAGCAATTCTGCCAAAGTTGAAATAAGAAAAAATTCTTTTTCTTCTGACTCAATGAGGGGGTGTAGCGTTTGAAGGTAATTACGGAAGCAAAAGTGAGAGCAGAAGTGCCCCGCAATGAGCAGCCAGAGGTTTATTATATTGAACCGGGCTACATTCTCTCTCCGGCAGCCCGTGAATATCTGATGGGACGCCAAATAAAAATTGCAAACGGACCAAAACCGGGAGAAGTGACGGAAACGGCTAGTGTGAGCAGCGAGATCCCCCCTATATCTTCTGTCGCGCTACAATCCAAGGCTGGCAATGCTAAATATGTGGATTATAATACAGGTGCCTGCTATTTTGAGAAGCCGGTACACATGACTGTCTTGTATGGTGATGTGTTGGCGGCAAAGGATGATCCACAGATAATCTTTCGCGGCAAAGCAGAAAGTTTGCAGGCGCAGATTATTCTGCAGCAAATGGTAATCGCAGAGCGAGAGGGCAGCCAGAAGTTGCTTGATGATTTGAATAATCTTTTAATAATTTTACGGAATATCCTGCGCAGCCATGTGCTGAATCAGCCCTTGGTAGTGGAAAGCGTGATTGGATTTACGCCGGTGCAGCTTTTAGACCATCTTCATGATCCGATGAAGTATTATCCTGAAGTGGAAGCGACCGTGCCCGATTACAGCAGAGGTATTGTGTATGCACAGCTAAATCAGCTGTACACACAGGCCAGAGAACTTGAAGTAGCGGCTATCACTGCTTTGCGTGAAGGAAACCGTTATACCAGAACTGATATCCTGGAAGTGCTGAACCTGCTGTCCGGCGCTTTGCGGGTAATGATGTTTATGTATTTGGCAGGTGAATATAAATGAGTGAAGCAAGCATGATTGATCAGGTAGTCAGTGCTGTTGTAGATACCATTGGCAGGGAGTATGTGCAGGTAGAAGTATCGGCACGTCATGTGCATCTGAGCCAGGCTGATTTGGAAAAACTCTTTGGCCGGGGAACGACATTGACACCGAAAAGAGAATTGTCTCAGCCGGGACAGTTTTTGTCAGAACAGCGTGTGACACTGGTAGGCCCAAAAGGCAGAAAAGAAAATGTTTCTGTGTTGGGACCTGTGCGGAAAGCAACCCAGGTGGAATTGTCTAAGAGTGATGCCAGAGGTTTAGGGGTGAAAGCGCCATTACGGGAATCCGGTGATGTAGCTGGCTCCGGTTCTATCACGTTAGAAGGCCCAAAAGGCAGTATTACAATTCCGGAAGGTGTCATTGTGGCGCACTGCCATATCCATATGACGAATGCTGATGCACGCAGAATGGGTGTGGCAGATAATCAGCATGTCAGCGTGGAAATTGGCGGAGAACGTCCAGTGGTATTTAAAGATGTAATTGTACGTGTGAGCGACAAGTATCGTTGCCGTATGCACATTGATACCGATGAAGGAAATGCGACCACATTGGGAAAATTGCCTTTGGGCAGAGTGATAAAATAAGCATCCAGTGAAGGAGTATGGCAGAACATGATGGATTTACAGCGAGTAAACGCATATATGGAGCGGGTAGAACAGTCCGAAAAGAAAACCTTTCAGCCAGTTGGCAGTAAATTAAAAGTAGGGTTGGATTTAGGCACTGCTTACATTGTTTTGGTTGTTCTGGATGAAGAAGATAATCCCATTGCCTGTGAAAAACAGGCTGCCAGCGTGTTGAAAGACGGCGTAGTGGTAGATTATACAGGCGCACTGCAAATTGTACGTGCTCTGAAAGAAAAGCTGGAAATGAGGCTAGGCACAGAATTGCAGTATTGTGCCATTGCTATGCCGGCAGGTACGGAAGATAGCGTGAAAACGCATCAGTACATTGCAGAGGGTGCAGGCTTAGAAGTGACTAACATTTTGGATGAACCATCAGCAGCTAATGCTATCTACCAAATTGAGGACGGAGTGGTTGTAGATATTGGCGGCGGGACAACAGGGTTAGCCATTTTGAAAAATGGGATTGTAACGCAAATCGAGGACGAACCTACAGGTGGCACCCATCTTTCTCTGGTTTTGGCCGGAAATTATAAAATTTCCTTTGAAGAGGCTGAAGAAATTAAGCAGGATTATAAACGGCACAGAGAGATTTTCCCTGTGGTAAAGCCTGTCCTGGAGAAGATGGCTACAATTGTAACGCGCTATGTGAAAAAAGAAGATGTAGATACCCTGTATTTATGTGGCGGTACTTGTTGTTTGACCGGTATTGAAACTGTTTTTGAAAAAGTGACCGGTATTCATACAGTAAAACCGGCGAATCCTTTTCTGGTGACGCCGGCTGGAATTGCCATGAACTGCAAACTGGATGGAACGGTTGTGTAAAACAATTGTGGAAGAGAGAAAGAAGGGAATCCCGTGGACTTGGACGCATTGGTGGACGAACTTGCAAATCGTGTGCTGAAAGTGCTGGCTGAAAACGAAGCAACAGCTCAAAGCTGTAGTACGACCGGTTTCTGTACGGCAGATGCGCCAGATTCTCAAAAGCCGATTTTAATTGGTTTGACGCAGGACAGCGATTTACCGCCTTGCCGCTTTACTTTATTGGAAAGCGACAGAGTGAAAGAAAAATACCGCATTAAATGTGCACAAAAATGTGGATATGACGTAAATGTCGCTGAGTGCGAAGCTGTGGTTGTTCACGATTTGACAAATGAATCGCTGGCTAAGATTGCCAGCGGAATTTGTGATACATCCTATACAAAAATTGTATCACAAGCGTTGTTGTTAGGAAAAACTGTTTATTTGATGCAAGATCAAATAGAATTATATAACTATCGGCAGACCGCCGCGAAACCTTATTATAAAATGTTCCGCAGCCAACTGGGTCTGTTGGAAGAATCGGGTTTGCTGATTTGCTGTCCGGATAAAATTGAGGACATTCTTGTGCAGGGAGTGCAGCACGGCGCTACCTGTACGAAGGAAATAACTCAGACAGCAGCATCTCAAACCGCTGACAAAACCGTAAAGCTGGAAGCTCATCTGGTCAGTGAACGAAGCGTTGCCGACGCTTGCTCCTCTGGCGCGAGCCGGATTGTTGTAGATGCGAAAGCGATCGTTACGGATCTGGCAAAAGAATATGCGCAAAAGCATAATGTAGAACTGGCACGGGAATAATTGCGCCGTAAAAGGAGGAATCTCAGTGCAGATCGCAAAAGTAATCGGCAATATCTGGGCAACCAGAAAAGAAGCGACATTAACTGGCATGAAATTGCTTATTGTACAGCCTATTGATATTCTGCAGGATGATGAACCCATCGGGACACCGATCGTGGCAGCTGACATGATTGGCGCCGGGATGGGTGAAACGGTAATCATCGTTACCGGAAGTACTGCTCGTGTCGCTACTGGCACAGCAGAGGCTTCTGTAGACGCTACAGTGGTAGGTATTGTAGATGATAAAGAATTTGATGCTGAGTTGCTCTGAATTTGTTCATGACAAAATGAATGGAAAGCAATGCTAATAAAACGATTCCATAAAGTTTCTTGAGAAAAGTGTGGTGTATAACCTTGAGTTTTATTGATACCGTAAAAGATGCAGGGATCGTAGGGGCCGGCGGTGCTGGGTTCCCTACTCACGTAAAGCTGAATGCAAAAGCAGAATGCTTTATCGTGAATGCAGCCGAATGTGAACCACTGATTGAAACAGATAAATATTTGTGCCGTACCTTTGCGGATCAGATTGTGGAAGCAGTGATGGTTACTGCTGCACATATCGGAGCCAGTCATAAAGTCATCGCACTTAAAGGCAAATACAAAGAAGAAATTGCTTCTTTGAAAGCTGCTATCAGCCGTGCAAATGCCGACATTGAAATATTTGAAATGCCGACCTTTTATCCGGCAGGCGATGAACAGACTATGGTACAGATGGTAACGGGCAGAAGCGTACCAGAACGGGGGCTGCCGTTAGATGTAGGTGCTGTGGTAGATAACGTAGGAACCATGCTGAACCTGTATGAAGCGCTGCATGGGGCGCCTGTTACAGAAAAATATTTATCTGTGGTTGGGGAAGTAAAGGAACCAATTATGTTAAAAGTGCCAATCGGCACACCAGTAACCGAATGCATCGCAGCTGCACAGCCTACCATTCGCGATTATGCTATTATTTTGGGTGGTCCGATGATGGGTAAAATTCCTGCAGACGATAAAGCGATTGCAGAAGCAGTTGTAACAAAAACTACAGGAAATATTATCGTATTACCGAAGGACCATTATTTGTTCCAGCGGGCGAGTCTGCCTTTAGATACCATCAAACGTCAGGCGCGTGCGGCTTGTATTCAATGCAAGATGTGTACAGATTTGTGCCCACGTTATATGATTGGTCATCAGATTCGGCCTAATTTGGTAATGCGCAATATCTGGCGGGAAGATCAGATTACCGATAATCAAGAATATTTGGCAACCTTTGGGGATGCAATGAACTGCTGCGATTGCGGCGTATGTGAAATGTTTGCCTGCCCAATGGGCTTGTCCCCTCGTAAAGTAAACAGCTACATCAAGGGGCAGTTGCGTGCAAAAGGCATTCAGGTGCCGCGCAATATGGAACCAGTAGCTCGTGAAGCCATTGACAATCGTCGGGTACCTACGCATCGCTTGATTGCTCGTTTGGGCTTAGCTGAATTTGACGGCTTGCATGCACATGAATGCATTGAGCTGAAACCTGAAACAGTATATGTACCATTCCGTCAGCACATTGGAAAACCTGCTGTGCCTGCAAAGGCTGTAGGCGACCGTGTGACCAAAGGAGAAGTGCTGGGCGCTGCGGCAGAAGGCTTGTCTGCCAATATTCATGCCAGCATGAATGGTGTCATTGTTGCAATTGATGAAAACGGCGCTCGTATAAGCGGAAAGGAGGTATAATGCTATGGGAACTGCATTAGGTATGATTGAATTGTCCAGTATTGCCCGCGGCATTGAAACCTGCGATTTCATGGTGAAAGCAGCACAGGTAGATTTGGTGCGTGCGTCTACTGTTTGTCCAGGAAAATATATCATTATTATCGGCGGAGATACTGCTGATGTAAGAGCCTCCATGACAGAAGGGTCTAAAATTGGCGGGCCGTATATCGTAGATACATTACTCATTCCGAACATTAATGAACAGGTGATTCCAGCCATCTCCATGACCAATCAGGTCACAAATCGGGATGCCATCGGAATTTTGGAATTCTACTCCATTGCGTCGGCAATTACAGCTGCTGATATTGCTGCGAAAGCGGCTGATGTAACTTTGATTGAAGTACGCATCGGGTATGCTATCGGCGGAAAAGGTTTTGTAACCTTAACTGGTGATGTCGGAGCCGTGCGTGCGGCAGTCGCTGCAGCGAAAGAAAACGCTGAATTGTTGGTGAACACCAGCATCGTTCCAAGACCGGCAGATCAGCTGTTTGACGCATTGTTATAGTACGGTGAGATGTAGTAAAAATCTTGTTTAAGGAGAGATAGTTAGAATGGATTTATTGAAACTTCAGGAAGAACTGAGAGAAAAAGCTCTGCAGAGATCCAGAGATGAAAAAGCTGCCAATAAAGCTGCTGCACCAGCTACAGGCAAAGTAAAAGGTCCAATCATTGACTTCCGTTATCGTCCAAATACAAAAAGCATCATTGGCGGCATTGCCGAAAGCCCTATTTTCCGTGCAGGCTTGATTGCCAATGGCGTAGATATTGATGAATTTTACAGCAGAGCAAGAACCATGCCGGAAATCATTGCCGACTTGAAAGAACACAATGTGATCAAGGCTGTCATTGTTGGTCGTGATGCGGAAACAACTTATGGCTATAAACCAAACAATCCGGAAATTCGTCAGTTCGTACAGGCTTGCCCAGAAATTTTCCTGGGCTACTATGGCGTAGACCCTCATAAAGGCATGCAGGCAATCCGTGACTTGGACGCTGCTGTAAAGAGCGGAGATTTCCACGGCGCTGCAATGGACCCAATGTATGCACAGCTGAAATCCAGTGATGCAAAAATGTATCCTGTTTATGCAAAATGCTGCGAATTGAACATTCCAATTGTAATCACAGCTGGCCCGGCTCGGTATACTGCCAACACAGTAATGGATTATACCCATCCAAGTGAAATTGATATTGTGGCGAAAGACTTCCCAGATTTGAAGATCATCATCAGCCACGGTGCATGGCCATTTGTGGATGAGATGATTGGCGTAACCTTCCGTAACAGAAATGTGTTCTTGGAAATCTCCGAATACGAAGAATATCCAGGTGCAAGCGATTTCCTGGATGCAGCAAAAACAATTCTGAAAGACCAGATGCTGTTTGCCAGTGCTTGCCCATTTGTACCATATCTGGAAGCAGCAGAAAAATATACAACCTATGGTTTTGACGCTGAAACCTATGAAAAGGTTATGTGGAAAAATGCTGCAAGAGTATTGGGAATCGAAGCGTAAGCAATATCGTTGTATCAAAATCACAAAAAAAGTGGAGTCTCCTGATGACAAGACGCTGCAATCGGCGATTGGCATGAAGGTGATTGCAGTATAGGTTATAGAAAAAATACGGACGAAAAGCAATTTACTTTTCGTCCGTATTTTTTCATATGGAGAATTAATAATGCACGATGTTTTAGAGAAATGAAAATTTTACGCAGATTGCTATAGATGTGTTCAGGCAGGAAATCCTGGTCACTTCATCATTTCTTTAATGCTTTCAAGCCGGTATACATCGTTAGATGATGTAATGTGCCATGGTGTAATGGTATTATTTTTAACATAGTCGAGAAAAACTTGTGCTGCTGCAGAGAGCGTACGACGCTGGTCCCAAGACAGCGTGACTTGCAGATGAGCTTCAGGATTGGTGAGCTCAGTAATATTGCAATATCCTGCGCAGAGTTGTTTGTCCGCCTCACTTTGTACAGAAGATTTTGATATGATAACGGCGGCGTTACTAGGAATCTGTACTCGTTCCAACAATCCCCGATCGCCCTCAAAAACAATATTGGGTTTTGTATTGGTCGCTTTACTGAGAATATCAATAGAGCGAGGCATATGTTCCGATGATGGAAACGCTACAAAAGGTATTTTCTCAAATTCTGCAAAATCACAAGGCGATTCTGGGACAGACGGAAGCCCTAACGGCGTCAGAACGACATAATCGTCTTCCCAAAGTATGTAAGAATCAAAAGCAGGGTTTTGAGGAGTTTGGGAAAAAATTCCGAAATCCACAGAGCCATTTAATAATCCCAGCTCAATTTTTTCCATTGTAGTTACAGAGTGGCGGATAGAAAGATCCCGATTCTGGTTGATAAACTTTGGCAGCCATTCTCTGAGATAGAGGGAATCAGGAGACGCAATGTTAATTACCTTATTTTGCCGTTGCTCCATCTCGTCAATTTCAGTATGAATGTTATCCAATTCACGTAAAATATTGTTTGTATGTTCCAAAACGATACGGCCGTAATTATTCAAGACAATATTCCGCCCTTGACGGTCAAAGAGTTGGACACCTAATTCATTTTCAATGCGAGAGAGGGTATTGCTGAGGGATGGCTGAGAAATCATAAGCTTATTAGCCGCTTTTGTGATGTGTTGACATTCGGCAATGGTTTTAAAATACTGCAATTGTAAAAGTTCCATGAGAAAACCTCCTTGCGTATATTCTGTTTGAAGTGAATTGAATCCTAATATATTCCAGGGAAAATGGATAATTTTCAAGTGATTTTTATATTTTTGACAAAGTATTAGAAAAACACGCATTTTCCTGATATTATGTTACTAATAAGATAAATTAATCGGATTCCGTTTTAATTTATCCGGTAAGGCAGAGAAATCATTGGCACAAAGATGATTGTGCAGAAGCATAATTAGGATTTATAGTTTGAATATATTTATGGAAGTATTATAATGAAAAAAACGAGTATATTCAATAGCTTTTATTCACATTGTTGAAAAAAATAATGTATATTAACTAATATTAGGCTAATGCACAATTTGTTAGGCGACAATGGTACAGATCTCATTTGTCAAAAGGAGGGAAGATAGGTGCAAAAAGGCTCACAGCCTATAAATTCTTGGACAATAAAATTTGTTCAAAAAATAGGTATATAGCATATGCAAACTTATTGTCCTAAAAAGTATGATTTTTTGTACAGTTTTTATTTTTGCAGTAATTTTAGAAGGGGTGTTTTTTATGGCTTCCGTAACAATGGAACAATGTATTGAAGAAGAAAAAGATGAGCCGCTGGTGTTATTACCAAAAGGAAAACGCATGTTCTTCGTAGCAATCCTGTATTTATGCTTTACTTTTGACTTAGCCATCCGTTATGGTGTAAACGCAATTTTACCTTTATTACAAAGTGACTTGGGAATCAGTGGCACACAGGTCGGTTTATTGAGTAGTGCAGTATTTTTAGGTATGGCAATCTTTGTAATGCCGTTTTCCTTCTTTGGTGCTCAGTATGGACAGAAAAAAGCAATCAGCTTATGCTCGATTTTGTGGTCCGGCGTAACTGTACTGTGCGGTTTTGCACAGGGCGCTGTTTCTCTGGCTTTACTTCGTTTAGGCGTTGGTGCTGGTAACTCCGCTTTTGCGGCTGTATCTACTGATATGCTGACCAGCTGGTACAAAAAATCCTCCTGGGGAAAAGTTTTAGGTTTGTACAACACTGCTATGACAATCGGTGCTGTTGTTGGTATGATTTTATTCGCAGCTATTGCAGAGACAATGGGCTGGAGAATGTCCTTCTACATCATTGGTGGTATCAGTTTAGCAATCTCTCTGCTGACTTTCTTAATTCCAGATAACAGAAAAGTATTGGCAGAGCAGAAGGCAAAAGAAGCTGCTGCAAATGGTGGCAAATCCAATGGCGTAGAACAGAAAAAATTAAGCGCAGGTGAAACCTGCAAATTCTTATTAACCAATAAAGCTTTATTGCTGATGTGCTTAGGCGCTGGGATTGCAGTTATGACATTAAACATCGGTAGTACTTTCATGTCTATCTACTATGTAAATATGATGGGCATCAGTGCAACGGCGGCAGCTGGTCTGATTGCATTGAGCACACCAATCGGTTTAGTTGCTTATCCTTTAGGCGGTGCAATTCTTGATAAATGGTATCAAAAAGACCGTCGTGCACGTATGTGGATGCCAATGGTTTGTATTGTTCTAGCAGCTGTAATTTTCTTCTTTGGATATAAGATGGTCAGCGTTCCGATGATTTTGATAGCAGGTGGTTTCTATAACTTAGGAAATACCTCTTTCCACACAGCAGCGCACGAGTTGGTACCTGTATGGTACAAATCCGTATCCTATGGGATTTATGTACTGTTTATTCAGCTGTTAGGTGCTGTTGGTCCTACATTGGGCGGTATCATGGTAGATAAGATGGGGGTTCAGGCTGCACTGGTGAATTCTTCGTTCCTTTTTGCAGCTTCTGCTGTATTACTGTTCTTAGCTGGCGGTATTTATATTAAATACTACAATAGAGCTCGTGAAGAAGAATTAAGTACCGGTGTTTGCCCAGAATAATCTTGCGGGATATGTCACGCTATAATTAGTATATGGGGTGTTGCGTTGGTATTGTGACGCAGCATCCCTGTTTTTGTTATACGATACAAAAACACAAAAATGCGGCAAAAAGTAAATAAAAAAACAGATATTTGTGCTTTTGTATGCTATAATAATAGTGTTAGGCAGAATTGTATACAGGAAGTCAGTATTAAAGAAAAGGTATTATCTTATAAAGAGGGGCGGGCTCTATGAGAACTCTATATTACAATAGCAATGTGATTACCATGAATGAAAAGCAGCCGAAAGCGGAGGCTGTTTTGGTAGAGGACGGTATGATTGTCGCTGTAGGCAGTAATGAAGAACTGTTGGCGCAGAGTGAGGATGCACATCTGACAGACTTGGATGGCGCAACGGTGCTGCCAGGATTTATTGACAGCCATAGCCATTTTTCCTCCAGCTATGTATTTCCGCGTTTTGACCCTTCTCCGGTAGGAAAAACTGACAGTGTGAAGGATTTGATTGAAGAAGCCAAAAAATATTTGGCAGAAAATCCTGTGAAAAAAGGCGAATGGTTTGTGGGCATGGGTTATGATCATGCATTATTCGAGGGAAAATTGCATCCGACCAAAGCAGACTTGGACCAGATTTCCACAGAAATTCCTATTGTCATGATTAATACCAGTGGTTGGATGTGTGTAGTAAACAGTAAAATTATTGACCTGCTAGGCTTGGATAAACATACACAGGCACCGGAAGGCGGATATATTTATTATGATGCAGCAACGGGTGATTTGAACGGCCAATTTGGTGATATTGCTATGCGCGATTTAATTCTGGCAAAAATGCCGATGCCTAGTGCAGAGAGTATGATAGAAGCTCTTTGCCGGGCAGAATGCATGTATAGCAGCAAAGGATATACGACTATAGTGGATGGCAGCTTTGAGGCGGATATGCGGCCTCTATTGCAGTTTTGTACAGGCGCAGGTTTGATTTCCTTGGATGTCAATACGTATTCCCGTGTAGCCAGTGAGAATAAACAGATTTTAGAGGGTATTGCTACACCGGAGGCGACTTATCGTACGCACTTTAAAATTGCTGGTGCTAAAGTGATTCTTGACGGTTCTCCGCAAATTCGCACTGCGTGGCTGACGGAACCCTATTTTCAACCGCCGGAAGAAGGGACGGAGGGCTATTGTGGGCAAGGCACATTCGGTGATATTCAACGTGTTGTGGCGTTATTCAAAGAGTGCATGAATAACAGATGGCAGCTTTTGATGCAGTGTAACGGAGATGCGGCTATTGATCAGTGCTTAGATGCCTATGAACAGGCGCTAGAGGAAACTGGACTTGTTGAGGATTTGCGTCCTGTATTGGTTCATTGTCAAACCATTCGGGAGGATCAGCTGGACCGTATTCAGCAGTTGGGGATTTTGCCCAGCTTCTTCCATGACCATGTGTATTATTGGGGAGATTGGTATCAAAATATTGTATTAGGAGAAGAACGAGCTTGCAGAATCAGTCCTTTAGGTTCCGCAGCTAGAAGAGGTATGCGTTTTACCATGCATCAGGATTGTCCGGTGGGGCCACCAAATGTCATGTTGATGCTGAGCACGGCAGTGACTCGCCATACTAGAACAGGAAAACCGCTGGGAACGAAGTATGCAGTTGACATGATGACTGCGTTGAAGGCTGTCACGATTGATGCTGCATACCAGTGCTTTGATGAAAAAATAAAAGGTTCTCTAGAACCTGGGAAGTATGGTGATATGGTGGTGCTGGATGCAGACCCGATGGCAATTACGCCGGAAGATATTCGCCATATTCAGGTATTGGCTACGATTAAAGAAGGAAAAATTATTTATCAGGCCGACGATGTAGAATGCGTGGATTGCATCAATGATTAAAAAGTAGATTAAAAAATAAAAACTGCTCAAAATAAAACGCTGTTTCAGAACCACACATCGGTTTGAAACAGCGTTTTATTTTGAGGGAGAAACTGATATTATTGACAGGAAATCATCTTTCCTTTTTTTATAATTTGCATCGGTGGCAGACCGCTGCAACCGGTGGTAAGAATTTGTATATCATTACGGCTGATTGCCGATAAATCTAAAGGTGCCGACAAAGATCTACCGTCCAAGAGAAACAGGGTGCCGTGTTGGGCATCGGTAAGAAGCTCCATAACCTGCTGGCGGTTTTGCTCGGTGAGCTGAAGAAACTGTACCCGCTGAAAGCTCTGCTGTAATGTCAGCAGGACGCCCAGTTTATGAGTCTGTGCCAGCATACTGCTTTGTGCAGAAATTTCCTCAGCAGGGGCATCACCGACAGTCAATGTATCGAAAGCACGGCGCATCAACATCGCACCATCTTTATCGTACAGTTCTTCTTCATCTACCAGGAAAGATTGATTTTCTGTTGTACTTTTGGCGAACCACATATATTCATTGTGTGCAGCCCGAAAGGTCATGCGGCTGATGGCATTGGCAAAGCTGCTTGGTGCCTCTCCCCGGCCAAAGGAAGTCAGTGCAGCGATAATTTGTAATAATTGTACTGGCAATTGCGCATCGTCGCAGGTGAAGTTGGCGCGCAAAGGAAATATGATACGTCTCCAATTGGTGGCGGTAGACTTTTCACGGTATTCTAATTGTGTAATAAACATAAAGATCAATCCTCTCGAAAAAGATTTTGAGTAATCCTTGAAATGGTGTAGAAAATAAAAAAGGCACCTTGCAATACAAGGTGCGAAATGACTAGTTTGCTCTCTGAACCTTACCGGAACGCAAGCAACGAGTGCATACATTAATTTTCTTTGGTGTACCGTTCACAACAACTCTTACTTTCTGGATGTTTGGCATCCATTTCTTTTTTGTTCTGATATGGGAGTGGCTGACTTGCATACCAACGTGGCCACCTTTACCGCAGATTTCACATTTTCTAGACATCACTGTACACCTCCCTCAATGATCTAATCTATCTTCTATATTTTGAAATCACTTGTATTATTGTAGCAGAAAGACCTATTGAATGCAAGATAAATTTTTGCATTTTTTGAAAATCAGCAGACTAGATTGCAATATCAAATAGACAGAAAGAAAAGGTTCAGAAGAGAAAGGAAAACCAAGGATTTTACAAGGCAAATGGTTAATTCAGTTTTGAATGTTCAAAATTACTGCGACAGAAAAATCAATGCGTAATGCAAAATGGGAAAAAATACTGAAAGAGTGGAAGTTATTAAAAACTTGCAGAGAAAATGGGAATGTCGATATGTTATAATAGAAACAATTAGAAAATAGCTTGTGAAAGAAGGGTATGGCATGGAACAGCAGACTCAAAAAGGTGTGGTATTAATCACCGGCGCTTCTGGCGGAATAGGGCAGGCGACAGCGCAGCGTTTTGCTTTAGCAGGATATCCGGTGGTGCTGCATTATCATAACAGTGAGCAAAAGGCAGTGTGCACTGCACAGCAGTTGGAAGCGCAAGGATGCAGGGTTTTGTTGGAGCGAGCTGATTTGAGGGATAGCAGACAGGTAGAAGCGATGGTGCAGCGTATTGCAAAATATTGGGGACCGGTCGAGATTTTGGTGAATAATGCAGGCATAGCGCAGCAAAAATTATTTACGGACATTACTGACGAAGAGTGGCGCGACATGTTCGCGGTACATGTGGATGGCGCTTTTTACTGCGCACGGGCGGTACTGCCTAGCATGATTCATCAACGTGCAGGCTGTATTGTCAATGTATCCTCTATGTGGGGGCAAACTGGTGGCTCATGTGAGGTGCATTATTCGGCCGCAAAAGGCGCATTGCAGGCGATGACGAAAGCATTGGCCAAAGAGGTGGGTCCATCCGGGGTGCGTGTGAATTGCGTAGCTCCTGGAGTGATTTTGACAGAAATGAATACTGCAATGTTTGATGGGGAAACTTTGGAGGCTTTGCGGGAGGAAATGCCTTTGGCGCAACTGGGTATGCCGCAGGATGTGGCAAATATGATTTATTTTCTCTGTACGGTAGAGGCAGCTTACATTACAGGACAGGTCATAGGAGTTAACGGAGGAATGGTGATTTAGCGATACAAAAGAAAATATCTAGAGAATACAGTATTCTTTCCAAAGAACAGGTTGCGTGCAGCCTGTTCTTTGTGTAAGGGGAGGAGGTTAATCGGCAAAAAAGTGAAACGCATGATATTGGGCGAAAACCTATATATAGAGCAGTTTTTTATCAAAAAAGAAAAAATTTTTCCCAGAAAAAAAGAATAATTCGGTAACTTGTTTTAACTATTCAAAAGATAGTTTGTATTTAGATTAGTTTATATTATCGAAAAGGGGGTTGCAATTCTGCTGTCGGTTTAGTATGATATCTACATACAAAAGACGAATGTCTACAATACAAAGACATTCTAGCCTGAAGGGGGAAAAGGAATTATGGTTCAAACAATTGAAAGCGTTAATGGTATTATTAACGGCTTTGTGTGGGGCCCGGTTATGTTGGTGTTGTTGGTTGGTACCGGTATTTTGCTGACAGTGATGGCAGGCTTCCCACAAATTACAAAGTTAGGTACGATTATGAAAAGTACCGTGGGTAGTCTGTTCGGACAGGATGCACACAAAAAAGACGAAGCTAGTATCTCGCCTTATCAGGCTGTGGCAACTGCTTTAGCTTCCACAGTTGGTACTGGTAACATCACTGGTGTTGCCACTGCAATCGTGGCAGGGGGTCCTGGTGCAGTATTTTGGATGTGGGTCAGTGCATTATTTGGCACCATGACAAAGTTTGCCGAAGTAACATTGGCTGTAAAATTCCGTCAGAAGAATGAAAAAGGCGAGTGGGTTGGCGGTCCGATGTACTACATGGAAAACGGACTGAACATGAAATGGTTGGGCGTGATTTTTGCCTGCTTTGCTACTCTGGCATCCTTTGGGATCGGGAATATGACACAGGCAAACTCTATCGCTGCTGCGTTGCAGCAGACTTTGAATATTGATCCGAAAGTTACCGGCGTAGTGGTAATGGTCATTGTAGCAGTTGTAATTTTAGGTGGGATTAAACGT
This sequence comes from Peptococcaceae bacterium UBA7185, assembly GCA_002491065.1. Classification (GTDB taxonomy): domain Bacteria; phylum Bacillota; class Peptococcia; order Peptococcales; family Peptococcaceae; genus UBA7185. The sequence continues at coordinate 4,824 of DKVF01000010.1, read as the reverse complement.
ATCGCACAGGTAACAGAAAAACTGGTGCCGGTTATGGGTGTAATTTATGTAGCGTTAGGTATCATTACCATCGTGATGAATGCTGGCAAATTGCCTGCAGCCTTTGCAGTAATTTTCCAGGGCGCTTTTAATCCATCTGCAGTAGCTGGTGGTGTGTTGGGTTACACCATCATGAATGCAATTCGTTTCGGTTTTGCCCGCGGCGTATTCTCCAATGAAGCTGGTTTAGGTTCTGCGCCGATTGCCCATGCTGCATCCAGTACAGACAATCCTGTAAAACAGGGTATGTGGGGCGCATTTGAGGTTATTTTCGATACCTTTATCATTTGTACAATCACCGCATTGGTAGTAGTTATGTCTGGTCTGTGGGGACCTGAAGGCGCTGGCTTAGACGGCGCTGCACTGTCCATCGCAGCATTCCAGAACTCTGTAGGTATTTTTGGTGCCGCAGGTGTTACAATTGGTACAGTATTGTTCGCTTTATCTACCTTATTAGGTTGGAGCTACTATGGTGAAAAATCCATTGAATATCTGTTTAAGGGAAGTTCCATTGTAGGCGGCGTAAAATTAGGTTATAAAATTGTATTTATCCTTTTGACCTTTGTGGGTTCTATCGGCGGATTGAAGTTAATCTGGGATATCGCGGATACGTTGAATGGTTTAATGGCAATCCCCAACTTGATTGCATTAGTACTGTTGAGCGGTACTGTGACCAAACTGGTAAAAGAATATTTCAGAGAACAGAAAAAAGCTTAATCAATAAAATATACAGCGTATAGGGGGGCCAAATCTTGGCCTCCCCCTTTTATTTGTAATTGATTCATTATTATAATAAAAGAAGGCATTGGATAAAAATAGTTACTTACACAGCGAAAGAAATATGCTATAATAAAACAGATTATATTTTTGGGGAGTTTTCTATGCTATTTGATGATACATACGAAGGAAATCCGGCTGAATTGCCGGGACTAACATTAGCCTATATTGGTGATGCCGTGTACGAATTATATGTACGGCAGCAGGTGTTGAAAAAGAGTGTGAAAGCCCATACATTGCATCAGTTGGCAGTACGCCGTGTAAATAATAATACGCAGGCGGCGCTTTTGATGAAATTAGAGCCGGAACTTAGCGAACAAGAACTGGGTATTGCCCGGAGGGGACGAAATGCTAAGGGTATTGTACCGAAAAATGCAGATGTACAAACCTACCGTAAGAGTACAGGTATGGAAGCGTTAGTAGGATATTTGTATTTGAAAAAGGACACCGAGCGGTTGCAATGGGTTTTAGAACAAATTGAAGAGGTGGTATGCCATGGAAATCACTAACTATGAAGGAACGGATTTGCTGCAGGTCGAAAACTTTTTACAGCATCACACAAATTTGGAGCAGAAAACGGTATGCACTTTATTGAAAACTTGTAACGTATCCTTTGTATTGGAAGGGATTAATCGTTGGCAAAGTACCATGATTTGCGAGCTGAAGGATTCTTATGTGCAGCAAAGTCAACGGTATGTAACGCTGGACAACGATGGCTATTCCCTGCCTGAATTGCAAGAAGATGATAGAGAGAAAGCAGAGGAATTGGTCGGACGGGCCTTTGCGTTGTATACTGAGATGTCGCAACTAAAAGAAGATTTTAAGGGAAGACCCAAAAAAGAGCATTATTTATATGGAATTTCAGTGGAGGATGCTCGCTATATTTTGCCTTTAGCGGTGAAAACCAACCTCTCCGTGGCAACCACCGGTGACAAACTATTGGACTGGTTTCGCATGATGAATCGGCCGTTGGACCGGCAGATGTTTGCTGATGTGCATGACGCATTGCTACAGGTATTGCCGGAAATGTTAGGAGAATGGCTGGACACCCAGACATATGAATACGAGAATGACGGTGTGTTGAACCAATTTTATCAGGACGATTTGGACAGAATCACGCCAAAGAAACCAGTCGTGTTGCTGCATACCTTTGCGCAGCCAGAATTGAAGGTGGGCTTGGGTGCGCTCACTAGCACCAAAGCAGAGCCGCCTTCTGAAGTGCTGCAGCAATGGGGGACGGAAGCGGCAGAAAAGGCCAAGGGTGTGACGAAGCGGGTGTTAGGATACGGACATACCAGTATTGCTGAGCAGTGTCGTACTACCTTTGGGATGATGTTCAGCCTAGTCACATATCATCAACAAGTACGGCATCGTTTGCCTTCAACCTTTCGCGAACCATGGCTGAATATTTTGCTGGAACCGGAGCGACCGCCAGCAATTCCGCAGTCTGTAATTGATGGCGGATTTGAACAGCAGTACCGTCGTCTCGTACAGGACATGCAGCGTTTTCAGCAGCGCATTGCCGGACATTACAGAAATGGATTGTGGAGATATTTTCTGCTTAATTGTCAGCAGGTAAAGATTATTACCAGCACCAATGCCCGTATGGATTGTGGGATATTACAGGAGCGTATTTGCTGTAATGCGCAGTGGGAAATCAACGCCATTGCAGTGGCAAAGCTGGAAGAACTGCGCAAATTGTCTGATATTTTGTATCAATATGCGGTACCGTCTTGTGTTTACGGCAACTGCAAAGAGGGTAAAATGACTTGTGGAAAGGCTGCGCAAATGCGGGAAAAATACTGCTTGAAAGAGGAAAGTAACACGAAATAAACACGGTGCAGAACATGTACCAATAGAATATCAATGAGAAAAGAGGATTTGATATGGGAGATATTTTTGGGCGCAATACGGTTATGGAAGCGCTGAAAAGCAATCGTACCATCAATAAAATTTGGCTGGCGAAAGGGGAGCAAAAGGGCTCTGTTCGTGAAATTGTCGCGTTGGCGAAAGAAAAACGGATTACTGTACAGATAGTAGAGCGGAGCAAATTGGACAAAATGTTTCCCCATGAAAACCATCAGGGCGTAGCAGCATCGGTAGCTTCTGCCGATTATGTAGCATGGCAGGATATTGTAGATGCTGCACGGCAAAAGGGAGAGGATCCTTTGCTGGTGATTTTGGACGAATTGGAAGACCCTCATAATTTGGGTGCTATTTTGCGCAGTGTGGATGCAGTAGGTGCGCACGGCGTGATTATTCCTAAGAGACGGGCAGTGCCCTTAACCGATGGTGTAGCAAAAGCTTCAGCAGGGGCCATTGAACATGTGCCAGTGGCCCGGGTGAGCAATCTGGTACAGGTTATTGAAGAATTGAAAAAACAGGGGATTTGGATTGCCGGAGCAGATCTGCATGGAGAATATATGCATAAGCAGGATTTAACTGGTCCGTTGGCAATTGTCGTTGGTAGTGAAGGAAAGGGGCTGGGCAAATTGGTTCGCGAGAGCTGCGATTATGTAGTTTCTATTCCTATGCAGGGTAAAATTAATTCCTTAAACGCTTCCGTGGCAACAGGGGTATTGCTATATGAGGTTTATCGGCAACGGAATGCAGGCGGAGGCCGATGAAAGAATACTTGATTGTAGATGGGTATAATATTATCGGTGCCTGGCCAGAGCTGCAGGCGCTGAAAGAGGAAAATCTGGAATATGCACGGGCAAGGCTCATTGAGATTCTTTCTGCCCATGCTGTATTGAGTAAGCGAATTGTGATTTTGGTATTTGATGCTTATCAAGTAAAGAAAAACAGTGGTTCCCGGGAAATGATTCAGGGTATTGAAGTAATCTACACAAAAGAGAATGTGACCGCTGACATGGCAATTGAGCGGCTGACAGCACAGATTCCTAAACACCAAAAGGTTTTTGTGGCGACATCGGACCGGCTACAACAGGAAACCATTTGGGGCAAGGGTGCCTTTCGCATTTCAGCAATGGAGTTGAAACGGGAAGTAGAGCAAGCGGAAAAGGAACATAAACCACACTATACACCGCAGTTATATGTATCCAATCGTTTGGAGGATCGGATTGATCCAGAAGTGAGAAGAAAATTGGAAAAAATATCTAAAAATTTCCAAAATTAGTTGACAACAACGAGCAAATATACTATAATTATGGTAAAAAGTGGAAAGGGGCAGGAGGATGGAACAGGCTGCACAGCAAATCAACCAAATTGATCTGGAACATCTGACCGATGAGGAAACTGTAAATTTAGCCCAATATGGAAATGTAATTGCATTGGAGTATTTGATAAATAAATATAAAAACTTTGTACGTGCCAAAGCGAGAACTTATTTTTTAATTGGCGGTGATAGAGAGGATATCATCCAGGAAGGGATGATTGGTCTATATAAAGCTATTCGGGATTATCGCTGCGAGCGGCAGGCATCTTTTCGTGCCTTTGCAGAAATTTGTGTCACACGGCAGATGATTACAGCGATCAAAATGGCTACCAGGCAAAAACACATTCCTTTAAATTCTTATGTTTCTTTGAATAAGCCAGTGTTTGATGAAGAGTCGGAACGTACCTTAGGCGAAGTAGTTGTGGTGCAAACAGAACGCTCAGGCAATCCAGAGGAACTGTTTATTCATCAGGAGAATTTGTTGGACATTGAGACGACCATGGGAAAGATATTGAGCCCATTGGAGCAAAATGTGGTGGAGCTGTATCTGGAAGGAAAATCTTATGTGGAAATTGCAGAACAACTGGGCCGGCATGTAAAATCGGTAGACAATGCGCTGCAGCGTGTGAAACGAAAGCTGGAGCAATATCTAGAAAAACGGGAAGCACAAATAAAATAAAAAATTTGAAAAAAGTTGTTGACATTTTTATATAGCATATGTATAATATCATGTGTTGGCAATAAATTTGGAGGGGTTCCCGAGCGGCCAAAGGGGACGGACTGTAAATCCGTTGGCTCCGCCTTCGAAGGTTCGAATCCTTCTCCCTCCA